>CAJTYD010000080.1 GCA_910583775.1 uncultured Muribaculaceae bacterium
ACGACCCCCTGATTAACAGTCAGGTGCTCTAACCAACTGAGCTACTGAAGCAAATTCCTCGTTCTTGCGCTTCAGGATGGGCTTGAACCAACGACCCCCTGATTAACAGTCAGGTGCTCTAACCAACTGAGCTATTGAAGCATTGTTCCGGTTGAAACCGGTTTTAAATTTGTGATCCGCGTGGGGCTCGAACCCACGACCCCAACATTAAAAGTGTTGTGCTCTACCAGCTGAGCTAGCGAATCATCATCTTTGCCTCGGGGTTTCCCTCAAAAGCGTTGCAAAATTACAACATTATTTTTATTCTTGCAAACATTTCCTTAAAAAAATTGTAATTTTGCATCATAAGAAGTTGTTTAAACTAATTTTTATGGTAAGATTTATTAAGATTTTGGAGCAGATTTGGGCATTCGATGAGGGAGCAACCTCAAGGTTGGTCCCGAAGAGAAGGCTCAAAGATGCCCGAAAGATTAATGAAGATTATCATAAAGTTTAAATTACTTCATTTATTTTAGAAAACGTAAATTAGTTTAAACAACTTCTAATTATCACCATTGTCTATTCGATATGAATTTAAACGACTTAAAACTAAAAGTTTTAGACAATAAACCTCTCTCACGCGAAGAGGCTATGTTCCTCGCCGAATACCCCGACCTCGGCGCGCTATGCGACGCGGCCGATGAAATCTCAAGAAGATTCATGGGCACCAAGGTCGACTCATGCTCGATCGTAAACGCCCGGAGCGGCCGCTGCAGCGAAGACTGCAAATGGTGCGCGCAGGCATCACGCCATCACACCGGATGCGCCAACTATAACTTCCTCGATGAAGCCGAAGTGCTTAAGGCAGCCGCCCACAACGAGCGCGAGGGCATACGCCGCTTCTCGCTCGTGACGAGCGGCAGGAACGTCTCCGACAAAGATCTCGACAAATTCTGCGACATCATCCGCAAGCTCTCCGACAGAACCGGTTTATACGTCTGCGCCTCGATGGGGCTGCTCAATCATGACCAGATGGTGAAGCTCCGCGAGGCCGGCGTGAAAAGATACCACTGCAACATGGAGACCTCATCAAAGGTCTTCCCCGCCCTCTGCTCCACCCATACCCCCGACGATAAGCGCGCCACCATCCGCGCCGCCCGCGAGGCCGGTCTCGATATCTGTTCCGGCGGAATCATCGGCATGGGCGAGACTATGGAAGACCGCGTAGACTTCGCTTTCGAGCTCGCCGCGCTCGATGTCGATTCTGTGCCGATGAACATCCTCAACCCCATAAAGGGCACCCCCCTGCAGGACACTCCCCTTATCTCCGAAGAGGAGATCATCCGCACCGCCGCCGTCTGGCGCTTCATTCTCCCGCGCAAGGCCATCAGATTCGCCGGCGGCCGCATGAGGCTTTCCCACAGCTCGATGCTGCGCATTCTCCGCGGCGGCGTCAACGGCGTCCTCATGGGAGACATGCTCACAACCGTCTCAAACGACATCGCCTCCGACCGTCTGCTCTTCCGAGAGGCCGGACTCGACTTCTAATTCGGTTTGTCTATCCCGATGTTTTTTGCTAACTTTGAACTTCATTCGACTTTACAACATGTAAGATATGGATATTTCTGTTATTGTACCATTATATAATGAGGAGGAATCGCTGCCCGAACTCGCCGAATGGATCGAAAGGGTGATGGCTGCCAACGGCTTCTCCTACGAGATCATTTTCGTCAACGACGGCTCTACCGACCGCTCGATGGACGTGATCAAGGAGCTTGCAGCCAAAAACGACGCGATCCATGCCGTGGCATTCTCCAGAAACTACGGCAAGTCGCCTGCCCTCGACACCGGCTTCCGCCGTGCCAAAGGCGACGTCGTGATCACCATGGACGCCGACCTCCAGGACAGCCCCGACGAGATTCCCGAACTTTACCGCATGATCACTGAAGAGGGCTACGACCTTGTCTCCGGATGGAAAAAGAAAAGATACGACCCCCTCTCGAAAACCATCCCCACGAAGCTCTTCAACGCCACCGCCCGCAAGGTGAGCGGCATCAAGAACCTCCACGACTTCAACTGCGGCCTTAAGGCATACCGCAACGCGGTGGTGAAGCATATCGAGGTCTACGGCGACATGCACCGATACATCCCCTATCTGGCGAAAAACGCAGGATACAAGAAAATCGGCGAGAAGGTTGTCCACCATCAGGCACGCAAATACGGGCACACCAAATTCGGCCTTGACCGATTCGTGAACGGATATCTCGATCTCGCTACGCTCTGGTTCCAGTCGAAATTCGGCATCAAGCCGATGCATATCTTCGGCCTCCTGGGTTCGCTGATGTTCCTGATCGGATTCATCGCCGTGATCGTGGTTCTCATCATGAAGCTCGTGTCGATGAATTCAGACACATACCATTTCTATCTCACCAACTCCGTCTATTTCTATCTCTCGCTGGCATTCATGGTGCTGGGAGTCCAGTTCTTCTGCACGGGGTTCATAGGCGAGCTCATCACGCGCAATTCCGCCGAACGCAACAACTATTTGATCGCCGAGGAGTTTTAAATGAAGTGTTTAAGATATATACCCGTGCTGTTGTTTGCGCTTCTCTCAGCTGCGGGATGCAGTTCCGACGAGTGTTTCGACAACCAGAACGCTCTGCCCCTCGCCGGCTTCTATGATTCCGCCGACTCTACCAAGACCGTGGCCATCGACTCTCTCGAAGTCTACGGGCTGCACTCTCCCGGCGACTCAATCCTCTGGAACGGCGCCGGAGCGCGCAACGAGCTCTATCTCCCTTTCAAGCTCACATCCGACACAACGACATATATCTTCCGCTACCTTCAGAAGGACCTTGCGGCCCACCATATCACCGACACCGTCACATTCATCTATAACCGCGAGCCCAGGCTCGTCTCGGCGGCATGCGGCGTAAGCTATCTCTTCACGATGAAGGAGATAAGGTATACCGACCTCCTGATCGACTCCGTGTCATGCCCCTTCGGCATCATAACTAACAAGCCGATTCAGAACCTCCGCATTTTCTTTCGCGTAGACCACTCAGAAGACAACACCGACAATGAATAGAACAGCAGTCATATCGATCATAGCGCTCTTCCTCGTCGCAGCAGCCTTCCGCCCGGCCGCGCGAAAAGCCGTGCCTATGCCTCAGAATCCAAAGGGGCTGCCCGACACTGTCACCGTTGTCTTCGACTCCATCAATCAGGTGAACGGCGTGATTAACGGCGATTCGGTCACTTTTGTCCCCGGCGACACCGTGAAAAAGGATTCTACAGCCGTAAAACATCCCACACGAAGGATCACTCCCGTAGACATCGATGACAACAAGCCTAAGAACGTGCTTCACTATTACGACAAACACGGCGAACCGCTTGAGGAGCCCGTGATGTTCCTCGCCACGCTCGACACCGTGACGAAAGCCAAGTCGAAGCCCGTATATCCCCTCTATAACGGAATGAGCATCGGAGTCAACTTCGCCGACGCGGTCCTCATGATCGCCGGCCAGAAGCACGCCAGCTTCGACATCTGGGCCGATGTCTCGCTCCACAACTGGTTCTTCCCGGTGGTGGAACTCGGCATGGGCTATGCCAAGACCACTCCTGAAAACCAAAACTATACCTACAAGGGGAAGCCATCGTTCTACGCAAAGGTCGGCATGAACTACAACTTCCTGTATAAGAGCGAGACCGACTACCAGGCGTTCGCAGGATTCCGTCTCGGCTACTCCAGTTTCAGCTACGACCTCGAGAATGTCTCCATCAGCAACGGCTACTGGGACGAAAGCCAGACCATCGATATCCTCAACCAGAAGGCCTCGGCTCTTTACGGCGAAATCCTTGCCGGACTCAAGGTAAAGATTTACAAGAACTTCTCACTCGGCTGGAACATCAAATACCATTTCAAGCTCCACACCTCGTCTAAATCAGCCTCCACGCCCTGGTTCATTCCCGGATACGGAACCTCCTCCCCCCTCTCCTTCTCCTTTTCAGCCATCTATTCATTCGGCCAGAAGCCTAAGCGAGAGCCCGACGCCGCAGAAGCCACAGCCGCAAAGAAATAACAGAAAGGGGCGCACCTCGCGGTCCGCCCCTCTCTCAAAGAGAAATATAGTTTTTAAACTTGATCAGTTGTCTTCTGCGAATCCTGTGTAACGGCGCCCTTCGGCATGCCATACAACCCCGGGATCCGTGTCAAGCTCGACATCGTATGAGATTGCATCAACCACACGGCCGCTCGGAAGAGTCACTCCGTTGCGAACGATCTTGCCATTGCTTATTCTTGCCTTGCCAGATGCCGCTACGTTTTCTGCCCAGCCGTCGGTCTGAAAAGTCATACTTGCGAGATCGCAGCTTGTCTTTACTTTGAAATTCAAGCCGTTGCTTCCGTTGCTTACCCACATTTCAGTCGGCAGGTTGGCGGATGTATTGAAAGTCAATGAATGGCCCGATGTAATCGATTGAGTACCGTTACTGAAAGTAATGACCCAGTCGCCTGCCATTGCCAGAGTTGCCGTCCCTCCTACATCCTCCTTCTCGCACGAAGTAAAAAGCGCGGTGAAGAGCATTGTGGCAATGGCAACTACTATAAATAATATCTTCTTCATATCAAAACTGTTAAAGTTTAGTAATATAAATTTCATACGGAGTGCTGGGGTATTTCACGTTCCAATGGAAAGTCTTGGTGGCGGCGTCATAGCTGCCGGGACCGAAGCCTCCCATGGCCGTGGTGGCCCATCCGGGACAGATCGGGTGTTCTGTTACGAGAGTGACTGCTCCGGAAGCGTCGACGTTCACGACAGCCGACAAAGCATATCTATTGCCGTAACCCTGAACATATTCATAGTAACCGCCAAGCAGGTCACTTACCTCATAGCCGCCGTCTACCGCCTCGAGACTCACCGGAATGAATCTCGATCCCACAAAAGCTTTCCCGTTTATTGTGGAGGCATTCGACGTTGAATAATATCCGGCCAGAGGAGCGTCGGCAGGAACGACTGCGACAAAACGGGTTCCCGAGGCAACTATCCCGTCAGGAGTGGTAAAACCATAATTAATGGTATAGAATCCGGCTTTCGGATTCGACATATCCATATCCGTGTTCATCTCCATCTTGTCTGTCACATCCTCTTCGTTCATGATGACCGTGACACCGGGATCCTGGAACGGCACGCCTGCCTCCCAGTTCATATATATACCGCCGCTGATATTTATCTGGGGGTAGTAGGTGATCCAGGTTGTGCCTTCGGTATCCTTGCTGCACGAGCCCATAAAAAGAGCCAGAGCAGGTATAGCGAGTGATAATAGGTATTTCTTCATTGTTTCAGTTTTTTATTATGAAACATTACTTACTGGGCCCAGAACACAGGAGTCGTGATTGGCACTGGCTTCGGAGTGTTCGGGTTGTTGTTACTCGAATTTGACGGATAGATCCAACGCTGGATAACCGTGTTGGCGGGAAGCTGAGCGTCGCGCTCCCAGGCTGCCGTCGTGTAGATCTCGCCTGCGACAAGGAGATCCATGTCGATTGTAGAATCCTTGGCTTTCGGAAGGATATCGTCGCCGGTAGCGGTTCCGAATGCAGGATATTTCAGACGGCGCAGCTCACACCAGCCCTCGAATCCGTTGACCATCGTCAGGTGAATCCATTTCTGGATACCGATGCACTTCGCCCAGTTGTCAGGGGTATAGGGCCATGCGGCGATCACTGAGGCGGCGTCTGTCTCGTCTAGACCTGCCGTCTTGGTGAAAGATGCCTTGATAGCCTTCTCATAATGCTCTTTGGCCGAGGCCTGAGAGCCGTAGCGCGCTTCGTATTCCGCTTTGAAGAATTCAATTTCGGCCACTGAGATAAGGTTGACAGGATCGTCATAGCTCAGTTTTGCATTGCTGCAGTCGCCCATGGCGTTATAGCTTGAGGCAAACTCATTTCCGGGATAGCAGCCGGAAAGCCAGCCTACATACTTGCCGTCGTTATTTGTCTTGAAATAACGCATCTCGCGTGTGTCGGCGGCCGCCTCATAGACCTTCTGGACGGCGATGTTCATCTGAGCATAAGGCTCATGCGTTCCATGTGCAGTAAACTGATTGAAGAAGGGATTGCTCTTGCTCTCCTGATTCGCGAAGAACCCCTGCCATCTTACATCGGATGTCGGGAAATTATCCTCAGCAATAAGCGATGCAAGCTGACTCTGCACATTCTGTACATTGCTGACACGCATGAGTATGCGGAGTTTCAAGGCGTTTGCAAGCTTAACCCAGTCGGACGCCGGCTTGCTTTCTCCGAAAAGAAGTGTGGTGCAGACGCTTTTCGCTCCGATGATCGGTTTGCCAAGCGCGGCGTCAAGCTCGGCGAGGATGCCGGCATAGACATCGGCTCCCGAATCCCACTTCGGCACCTTGTTGTTGTCGATATCCAGCGCTTCCGAATAAGGCGCGTCACCGAAGGCGTCGACGATAATCTGAAGCGCAGCGGCGCGGAGCGTAGTGGCGGCAAGGTATGTTCCCCAGTCCTCATCTTTCTCCGACATGCGGAGAACGGCCTGAAGGTTCATAAGCACCTTCGCATAGATGTTGTAGTAACCCGAGTTTCCTGTCTCGTTCGTCACATCGCCACGGGCGATCTGGCCCCACTGCCATACGGAGGCCTGCTGGGCGAACTGCCACGACTGGAAGGCTCCCATATAATGCCACGTTCCCCCGTAGATATTCATGAATGCGCCCTCGCATCCGGGGAAGATGTTGCTCGGCTTGAGCTTGCTCTCGGTCGCCGAGTTGGGATTGTCGTTGATGTCGAGATAGCTGTCGCAGGATGTGAAACCCGCCGCAAGCGCTATTGCGACTCCATATATAATACTCTTTTTCATCTCTGTCATTTTTTAGAAAGTAACTCTGAGATTTACACCATATTCGCGATAGGTCGGGTTGGCAGCGGCCGTTCCGCCGAAGCCAAGGCTCGAATCATAGTTTCCGCCTGTGGTGACCTCAGGATCGCCATACCAGTTGCGTTTGTGCGTGAAGGTCAAGAGGTTGTTGCCGTAAAGGGTGATGGCGATCTTGTCGAGCTTCATTGCTCTGACCCATTTGTCGGGAACATCCCATGTCAGGGATACATTGCGCAGCTTGACGTAGCTCTTGTTCACGATATACTGCAGACCGCCTGCGCCGGCTGTTGAATATGTATAATAGTTCTGCCAGCTGCTTGAGCCGCCTTGCGAGGAATAAAGAGGCACTGTATTCTCTACATATCCTCCGTGGCCGTCGGATACTACCGTGTTCGGAAGCACAGTCGGCTGACGGTCGTTGTAGATGGTGTTGTAACCGTTGCCGGAGAATGTACCGCCCTCGCACTGCGCCATGTAGCGGTGACCGCCCATGCTCATGTCGAGCTGGCCGCTGAGGGTGAAGCCGAAGAGCTGAAGAGAGGTGTTGACGCCGCCGATCCACTTGGCGTTGGTGTCGAAGCCTGTATATTCGAGTTCGTCGCTAAGAACAGGCTGGCCGTTGGAGTTGACGATCATCTTGCCGTAATGAGGCGAGTTCTCGTCTTTAACGTACTGAGGGATGTATGACCAGATCGTACCGATAGGCTTGCCGGCCTCGGCATACTGCTGGATCGAGCGCTTGCCGCCCCAGCCGATACCGCCGAGAGATACTTTCGTGTCGCCCGACTCGCCGGGAAGCGAGAGAACCTTGTTACGGTTAAGCGCCCAGTTGAAGCCGATGTCCCAGCGAACTTTAGAGGAACGCACCGGAGTGACGTTGACCATAAGCTCGACTCCACGGTTGCGCACCTTACCGAAGTTCACGTTCTGATAGGAATGGCCTGTGGCGTCCTCGATTCGCAGAGGAAGAATCTGGCCGTCGGTGATTCGGTTGTAGTAGGCGGCGTCGATCTCGAGTCGGCTGTCGAAGAAGCGAAGGTTAAGACCGGTCTCGAACTCGGTGTTCATCTCAGGACGCAGGTTTCCGTTTCCGGCGGTGTTGCTGAGCGAAAAGGCGTTCACGCCGTTAAGCGGGAAGTTCAGATAAGTCCAGCCGTTGACGTAGCTCGGTGAGCTTCCGAAGGTTGTTATGACGTTGTAGGGGCTGGCGTCGTTACCGGTCTTGCCGTATGCCACACGGACCTTTCCGAAGTTAAGGATTGTGTTGGCGGGAATCCATTTGGTGAAGATGGCGGCCAGTGTCACGCCGGGATAGAAGAACGAACGGTTTTTCTTGGGAAGTGTCGACGACCAGTCGTTACGAGCCGTTACATCGAGGAAGAGCCATTCGTCCCAACCGATGGAAACGTCTCCGTAGAGACCCATCATGCGGCGTTTGCTCTGGGAATCGCCGAGCGACGCGAAGTCCGCTCCGTTGCCGAGAGCCCAGAAACCAGAGTAGATTGCGAGATTGTTGCGCTGCCCGTTCATCGATGAATTGGCCCGCTCATTTATACTGAAGCCGACCGTGGCGCGGATATCCAGCTTGTCGTCTACAAAACTGTCGCCCCAGTTTGCCATGAAGTCGTGGTTCAGCTCATGACGGCGGTAGAAATAATTGTAGACATAGCCCGTGGCGTTCATATTGCAGGTCAGATAGCCGCTGTAGTCGGTGCCGTTCATGTTCATGAGGTCGCCGTTGATCAGAGTCCAGTCGGGTTTGACCTGTGCTGCTCCGTTCTTAAGCTCAAGGTCGGAATAGTCGAAACCGAAACGATAGGTAAGCGTCAGTTTGTCGTAGGGCTTGATGTCGGCCTGGATACGTCCGAACACCTGTTTTCCTTTGGTCCTGTTGTAGTTGTTTTCAAGCGACCAGTAAGGGTTCGTTACGCCGTAAGGTGTGAAATATGCATCCGGCGTATTGAAGACGTTGTTCAGATCCTTCATGTCGATAAGCGAGACGTCGCGGGCGAACTGGTTGACGTTGCTCATAAGGGTATATGAACCGCCGTCCTGGCTTACTGCCTTTGTCTGGAATGTGGCGAAGTTGACTGCGCTCGAGATCTTCAGCCATTTCTCAGGCTCGTAGCTGCCGCGGAACGAGAAGCTGTTTCGCGTATAGGTGTCATGGTCGTCGGGCATGATACCGTCGGTGCCTGTATAGCTGTAGCTCAGGTAATAGGTCATCTTCTGGTTATCGCTGATACCGGAAAGAGCGATGTTATGGCTCTGTGAGAAACCGGTGTCGAAGAAATCCTTAACATTGTTCTTCTTTGCCGAATACTCGTGGATGAGCTGTGAATAGTTGTAGATAGGACCGTAGACCTGCATTGATCCGTCGAGTTTCGGGCCCCATGAGCCGTTCTCGATGAAGGTCTGGCCGCCGTCCCAGCCCTGGCCGTAGGAGTTCTGCCATTTCGGAAGGCTGGCGAGCGTCGTGGCTGCTACGTTTCCGGAATATGTCACGGTGTAATTCTTCTGCTTGCCCGCCTTACCTGTCTTGGTGGTCACCATGATTACGCCGTTGGCGGCGCGTGATCCGTAAAGCGCGGTAGCGGCAGCGCCTTTAAGCACCGTCACCGACGCGATGTCGTCCGGCGAAAGGTTCGCAAGACCGTTGGCGGCAAGGCGGTTACCGCCGGTGTTGACGTCGCCCGAGGCCGTCGGCACGCCGTCGATAACGTACAGAGGCTGGTTGGAGCCCATCACCGAACCGATTCCACGGATCGTGACGTTAGTGCCTGAACCCGGAGCCGATGACGTTGTCTGGATCTGCAGACCGGCAACCTTACCTGAAAGCGACTGCATAACATTGTTGTTCTGCGCCGAGACGATATCCTCGTTGTTGACCTGGGTAGCTGCATAACCTAAGGTCTTTTCCGAACGTGAGATACCGAGGGCGGTTACAACGACTTCATCAAGACTTGATTCCGTGCTCGCAAGCTTGATGACCATGCCGTCCTGAAGGGTTACTGTCTGGGTGGCATAACCGACACATGAGACGTTGGCCTTTGTCACTTTCGAGGGCACCATAAGCGTGAACCGTCCGTCCGCGTCTGCAACTGTGCCTCGCCCTCCTCCGATGGGCATAATTGTGGCGCCTATCAACGGCTCGCCGTCAGCCTCGCTGACTATCGTGCCATGATACGTGCGCGTCTGGGCCATAAGACTCCAGCTGCACGCCATAAGCGTCATCAATAATAGAAACAATTTTCTCATACTGTTAAAATTAGAGATAAGTAATTATGAAGTTGTTTTGACTGTCTTCAATGGAACAGCCGATAGATTTTTGCCTGCAACTTCTGTTGTTGTTTTGAATTTTCAAGTTTAGGTGTCGACTTATTTCTCTTTCTGTTTTTTGTGTTGATGTTTTAGGTTTAACTTTGATCCGCTCAAGAATCCTATTCTTTCTTGAATGAACCGTTAATTATGTTTTTGACTACAGAGAATTTTTACGTTAATGTTTTCGTGTCTTTCAGTATCTTCATCGAAATCCGGATCCGGGCCCCCTTAACAGCCCTTCTCCGACAGGAAATTGTTTAAATTTATTGCATCGGGAACTTAAACATTGGCAATTAGGACTTTGCAAACATGGAGGCGTACATAAAGTGTACTTTATGTAATTCTTTATGCCGGATCGAAGGATGTTAAACATAATCGTCCGGGGCAGGAGGAGTGTAATCGATTTCTCCAAGAGAATCAATGGCTTTCTGCTTAAGGTTGTCGATGACATGAAGATATCGTTCGGTCATTTTAATCGAGGTATGTCCTAACAGACTTGATACTGTCTTTATGTTTGCTCCGTTTGAAAGGACATTTACCGCGAAACTGTGTCGGGCACAATGCCATGTGATCTTTTTCTTTATGCCGGCTTTTTTTATCCATTTCTTGAGATATCGGTTGCAACAGTTATAGCAAGGTATCCTGAACAGCAGCCGGTCATAGTTGTCATCTTCAGGAGTGCCGATAAGGCCAATGAGCGTGTCGTTCAGCGGGACTATCACCCAGCTGTTATTACTGTGGCCTTTTGTTTTATGTTGTTGAAAACGTAGAGTCCTTGAAGCGAAGTCAATGTTCCGGTAGGTAAGACGGCTTGTATCGCACCATCGTGCGCCTGTGTAAAGATCGAATATGAAAGCACGGTGAATCTCTGCGTTTTCTCCCGAAAAATGAGTGGCGATCAATCGATGTATTTCTTCAGGGAGCAATGTGTCTTTTTGAAGACTCATATTGTCATTCTTAATTACGAACCCGCTGCAGGGATTTTTTCTGATCATGCCACTGTCGACGGCTGCCGTCACCATCCTTTTGAACATTCGGAAATATATTTTTGGACCTTCGCCTTTGCCGTTTTCATTTAGATATTCGACATATTCGGCCACTATCTCGTTTGTGAGCATAGACATACTGAGATTCTTGGAATAAAGAGAGTATCTTGAGGAAGAGGCAAGGAAGCGTTTGAATTTCTGAAATCCTTGACTGAGCGTTACGCGGGAATATTTTGTAAGAGAGGGTGATTCAATATATTTACTGCAGAACTCAAGGAAGTCATATTCAGACTCTCTTTTTAGACGATATCCTTCGCGGTCTTCTAAAAAAGACTGTTCGCGTTCGAACCTGATTCTATATGCGAGGGCCAGCGTTTCGTTGTTCTGGCGACGCTCCCGGCGGTTGCGCGGATGCAACCAGATATAAAGTTTAAGAATCTTCTTTTTTCGGCAATGTTTGATCTTGTACTTTGGTTTCCCTGCCATGGCTCCTTCGGTATATAAGACCTGGTTGCCGTCTTCATCAAGCACCGGGGTTTCCGATCTTCCGAGATAGTATTCCAGATAAAGACTTGCACGGCCATCCTTCAAAATATCCATCCGGAGCTTGGGATTCTGCTTTTGGTGCGTTTCTAATTTTGTCATATTTAGAATTTTAAATTGTTAGAGGACGTATAAATAAAATTTATAACCTTTGTTTCTTCTTGATGTGACATAGTTCGTTCAGCAACATGTTATTTTATTTTTATATGATATGTCGCCTTATTAACCGGCTACATCGTGGTAAGAACAAGGGTACAAAAAGTGTACTATCTAAAAAATAGAAGTGGCAGGAAAGAAATGGAAAATAAAATAATAGTCTAACTTATTTAATATCAAAGAATAGGCCCTTATTACATTCCTGATGTTTTTTGCCTGGGTTGGCGTGTCAGGATTTTTAGGACTAAATCAGGCAGGTGTAATTTCAGAATATGTCATATATGCTGCGGAGAAACGGAAATGAGACATAGTTTTGAAATATTAAGTATTATTTTGTAAAATGTTGTTAAATTTAAAATGTTTATTTAACACTGCGGTATAAAATTCTTGTTTCAAATGTCAAGTAAAACTACAAAAATGGCCTCAAAAATATATAATAACACAATAATAACAGAATTTTTAATAAATTTTGCAGAAAAATTTGGAAATTTGACATAGAGTTATTAAGTTTGTGCGTTTTTAAGTTTGTTCAGATATTTTAACAATACTCTCTATAGCTTGTAACTATTCAGCGGACGCGCCGATGTAGTCGCCGTTTAGAAAAGGGCGAGGA
>CAJTYD010000081.1 GCA_910583775.1 uncultured Muribaculaceae bacterium
CATCGTTTTAGCGGCAGGCTCTGCGAGCTCTAAAAGTCGAAGACGCAATCTCCTCGTCTTAACCATCCCAAAGCGATGCGCCTACAATCTATAATGCTTTGCGGTATAATCCTTTGCGGGCCCTTTTGCCCCTTTGCGGGAGGATTAGATACCGAATATTAGCAATATACATCAAATAGTATTTTTAACGCACCACTAATGATCCCATATTTTTAATGCGGGAAACCGATGCTGAGGAGAATGCAAAAGAAAGAAGGGGCAGATGCAGGGGCGCGAATTCCGGGGATGCAGCGATTACCCGCGTTGCGACGGCACCCGTCCGATCAATCGGGATTATTCCCGATTATTCATGATTAATCCTGATTAATCTCGATTAATCGGGAAATATTAAACTCTGAAAAAAAATAATAAAAGTTTTAGCTTAAAGACTTTAACAAAAATATGAGAAGACTTCAATTAGGACCGACAAGATTTCCATTCGGTTTTCCAGTCATTCTTGCCGCTGTTCTTTCGCTCGCATTCTGTTCATGCGAGAAGGATGGCCCCAACGCAGACAAACCCGTCGATTTCTCGCTCGTGGTGAGAGGATTGGCGTTCGACAGTCAGAATACCCCCGGATCCGCCGAAAGCATCGGGGAATTCTCTCTTTATCAGTTTAGCGACGGAGTGCTTTACAAACACGCTAACCTGACTCCCGACAAAGACAGCCGCGTCCAGATCTCGGGAGTGGTCAACACGACGCTCTATTGCATCGCAAACGCCTCTTTCGAGGCGCAGGACCTCACGACTCGGGAATCGGACTTCCGCGAATCGGTAATCGAGAGCCTTCCGGGAGCAAACTCCGCTCCCTATTTTCTCGCGGCGACCGCCGAAATCGACAGCAAGGCCAATTCCGGGAATAAGGAAATCACCGTCTCGATGAAACACGGCGTGGCGAGAATCGATCTCAACACCGCCGCCGACAGCAAGACGCGAATAACCGAATTCATCATCGAGAACGCTCCGGCCGCGACTTATCCGTTTATTGAAAACAGCATGCCGGGCGAAGAGACCACGGTATATTCCAAGAAATACGATCCGGCATTCAACGGAGTGGACAACGCGGCGTTTTACTTATTCGAGAGCACCGTGCCGGTGATTGCCACCGTGAGGGGTACATACAACGGAATTCCTATCCGCATCCGCACGGAGATTCCGGCAGTGGAACGCAACAAGATCTACGAACTCGAGATCGTGAATTCCGGAGCGACAGTAACCGGCGAATTCGAGATCAAGGACTGGGAAGAGGGTGAGACCGTGACAGGCAAGCCCGATACCGACAGAAAAATATCTGTCAGCGAGAAGCTATCGAAAGTTCCGGAAGGCGTAAAGATCGATCCGGACCACAATATCGTTGAAGTTCCGGCATCGGGAGTTTCCGACATGACCCTCGCCTTCGTTGCCGATTCCCGCATAGAGATCTCCTCAATCGAAGACAAGCCTGAAAACGTAACGGTCAGCGGGATGTCGGTCAAAGACACCTCCGATGGCATCGTGTCTTCGTTCAGGGTGAGCGTGCCGGCACAGACCAACGGACGTCTCGGCTACTCCATATTCGTCCATCTGCGCAACGCCCTTCTTTCGGGCAGCTACGATTTCTTAGAGATCCGCGTGGCTCCCAGCGAACACCAGATCGAGACCGTCGAGATCGGCGGAAGCGTCTGGATGGCCTTCAACGCCACAGGGCAGACTCTTGAGGAACAGGTATATACGCTCGACGGGCTGACAGTCGAGGAGATGTATCAGAAAAACTGGATAAACACCGTCGGCGGACTCTTCCAGTTCGGCCGCCGCTTCATGTATATTCCCTGGGTAGGCTATAACCCCTCCAACAACCTCGGCAACCAGACCCAGGACATTCCCTGGCAGTCGGCGAGCCATATCCCCTGTCCGGAAGGGTATCGCCTACCGACACGCGCCGAGCTCGAATCGATGTTCCCCAAAGGGACCACGATACCCGGCAAGTATGTGGCCGGCAACGGCGAGCACATCACGGCCACCCTCCATACGGCCGAAGGAACGCTTTCCACGCCGTCGGGAGTGACGGGCACGCAGCGGTATGTCAAGTTCACATCCGAAGAGACAGGCCGCTCCCTGTTTATTCCTCTCGCGGGAAGCAAAGGAGACAAAAGCGCCACCAACAACCCGGCGTTCGGTAAACGCGCCGTGATCTGGACCGACAGCAACCAGGGCTGCCCCGGCGGCCACGCGCTCACCTACACCATGAAATTCGAGAACGATGAAACGACAGTGATCTCCGAAGACCGCCTCCAGATGGAAGCATTCGCCTCGGTGCGCTGTGTAAAGATCAGCAAATGATGGGAAGCAATATGATCCACAAGACAACCCTCCCCTTTGTCCTGACGCTTTCGTTCCTCCTTTCGACAATGCTTCTTGCCGGATGCGAGGCGGAAACGGAGCCGGGCCTCGATTCTGACAAAGGCCAGGCAACCTTTCTGATAGGTCTGGAAGGAAACCTGAGCGCCGTGGTCAACACCAGGGGCGACGAAGACACTCCTCGCCTTAAGGAGCTCCGTTACGTGATCTCGGATAACAAAGGGAACATCCTGAATCCGCACTATATGCATCTTGAAGACGATCTCTCCAGGCTCACGATCGAAGGGCTACGCTACGGCGAATACACCATCGCCTTCCTCGGTATAGAGGGAGACCCGCAGAATACCGAAATAGACAATCCCGCCGCAACCGGCTCCGACTGGCTGAAAAGCAGTCTCTCCGACAAGCCGGCCGACGGAGCGTTCTATTACGGCAAGGTCAGCTTTACCGTCGAAAAGAGCCAGGATCCGGTTATGCGCCGCATTGTTCTAAAGCCCTGCGTCGGCAAGATTGATGTCGACATAAAGATGCCGTCGGAATATATGGGGAGATATGTCGAGTCGGTCAGCATAACGTTCGACGACAGGGACGCCCTGCCCTCGGCCCTGTCGGTTGATGGAGAATACGGCGGCAGCGGAGGCATCGACTCCTACGACATAAGCAAACCGCTGTCGTTCTTCTCGTTTCCCTCTGAGAAGAGTCTGTCGGGATATGTAGAGATAAAATCCTCGCGAAGCAACGGCGATTCATTCAGCTACCGCTACCGGTTCGGCGGCTGCCGGATAGAGGCCGGAAAGATAACGCACATCAGCGTCGGTTACAGGCATCCCGAAAGCGACGAGGGTCTGATCTATCTCAGGGAGAAAGATCTGCCGGCTTTCGGGACCGACACGATGTTCATGGCCGACGAGCCGCGCGAAGTCTTCTACAACGCCTCGCAAAGGTCGTTCTACGCCGACGAGCCTCTGCAAGTAAGGCTCACCGACGACCGCTGTCTCGGAATAAAGTTTTACGCTCCGGCCACGCTGAAGAATGTCAAGGTGATGTGCCGTTTCAACAAAGTTAGCCATGAATTTGTGGAACTCGCGCATTTCGAGACCATCTATCCCTTTATGGAGGGGAGCTTCCCGATTCCGGTGATAGAGCGAGAGGCTACTTTCGCCACTGCAACGGGGCGCCGACTCCGGATACCCGCTCAGAAGGATCTGACAGCCAACGACGTCACGTTCATGATATCGACCGACGATCCGTTCATGAAGAAAATAGAGGCCATCGACAGCCATTGGTTCATACGCTTCTCCCCCTACGGTGCCGACAGCGGCCACGCCTACTGGCGACACATGACCCCTCTCCTCTGCCGCCACGGGGTTGCGCTCGCGCTCAACATGGCCTTCATGTTCTCCTCCCCCGAATTCAGCGAGGCGCTCGACAAATACGACGGCATCCTGCTCGACAACTCCGGCAAAGCCATCGAACTCAACAGCCTGCGCACAAGGATACGCAATCACGGCGGTCTGGTGCTCGGCAGAGTGGTGGGCGTCGGAGGGCTCGGAGGCGGAAACACCTACGGACTGGCCGACTACTGCTATACCGGAGTCTATTTCGACTCCACCGCGCCGGGAAGCAATCCCCATAACTACGCACGAATGGCGATGTTTCATGAATACGGCCATTGCCTGGGATACAGCCACAGCAGCAACATGACCTATGGCGACAAATGGACCGTATTGTGTGCAAACGTTTTCGTCAGCATGGGCAGCCAGGGGAAACTTCCCGTCAACTCGCGCCTCGAGGTCGAGTCGCTCCCCATGCGGTGAATGTAGTCCCGGTGACAGCCCCGGTGACGCCAAACAATGTTAAATATTTGTCAGATTGTCTGAGATTGTCTAAATTTGCATCCTGATATCCCCGCGGATATCGGAAAACACTGTGTGGGGAACCATTCCCGCGCCATTGTCTAACGAACTCAGCAGCCATCATTGAGGCGGTTATTACTATATATACTGGCTTTTACTATCCTGGGGATCGCCTATTCGCAGAAGAATAATTCCTCGAATCCCAAAAAGGGCGATATAGGATCAGCCGACACTATCTCTAAAGTGTCGCCGACCGGCGTGCGCGATTCCCTCACCCTAAGGCAACGGATGCTGAATCTCGATTCCATTCCCCTTTTTCCCGACTCGATTCCGCAGGGAGCCGATTCCACGACCGCGCTGCCCGACCGGAGCGACCGCCGGGGATTCGGTCCGGATTCCATCGATTCGCTCGGCGAGCGCAAGCCGATGACGCGCATCATCCATGAAAAGGTAGACCTCAGCAGCCCCGTGACATTCTCCGCCGAAGACTCCCTGCTGATGCTCGGCCAGCAGAACGCCTATCTCTATGGCAACAGCAACGTGGAATACGGCGAGTTCAAGCTCAATTCCGCAGAGATCCGCATGGAGCTCGACAGCAACACGGTGCACGCCAACGGAGTCGTCGACTCCGTCGGGGAGCTGACGGGAAATCCTGTGTTTCAGCAGGGAAGCGACGAATACGAGTCGAAACAGATGAGCTATAACTTCAAGACACAGCGAGGCTATCTTACCGACATCATCACCGAGCAGGGCGAAGGCTTCCTCACCGGAGGGAAAGCGAAAAAGATGGAAGACGGCAGTTTCTTTGCCGAAAACGGCCGCTACACCACCTGCGAGGACCATGAGCATCCCCACTTCTATTTCCAGCTCACCCGCGCCAAAGTGCGTCCGGGCAAGGACGTTGTGACAGGCCCGGGATATATGGTGCTCGCCGACGTGCCTCTTCCGCTCGCCCTCCCCTTCGGCTATTTCCCCTTCTCCGACAAATACTCGAGCGGCATCATCTTCCCTTCGGTTGGCGATGACTATAACCGCGGCTTCTACCTCCGCGACGGCGGGTATTATTTCGCGATCAACGACAACATCGACCTCGCGCTTCGAGGCGAGATATACACCAAGGGGTCATGGGGCGTCAGCGCCCACTCCTCCTATGTGAAACGTTACAAATTCCGCGGATCGTTCGACGTCTCTTTCCTCACCACCGTCTACGGCGACAAAGGCTCGCCCGACTATCAGAAGATGAAGAACTTCCAGGTTGTCTGGAGCCATCAGCAGGACGCAAAGGCAAATCCCAACCTGACGTTTTCGGCTTCGGTTAACTTCGCCACGTCGGGCTATACCCGCAACGACCTCAACTCCTATTACAGCAGCGCCTTCACCGAAAACACCAAGTCATCCACAATCAACGCCACCTACCGCATACCGAACTCGAAATGGAGCTTCTCGGCGACCGCCAATATCTCGCAGCGCAGTCAGGACTCCACGCTCTCCGTCTCGTTTCCCAACCTGAACGTGACCATGAGCCAGCTCGCGCCCTTCAAACGCAAGAAATCGGTAGGCGGCGAAAAATGGTATGAAAAGATAAAGCTCTCCTACTCGGGACAGTTCCAGAACTCCCTCACCTCCTCGCAGAGCACGTTCTTCAAGAAAAACCTGATAAAAGACTGGCGCAACGGAATGCGCCACTCCGTCCCCGTGAGCGCGACCTTCTCGCTCTTCAGCTATATCAACGTCTCGCCGTCGATCCAGCTCAACGACCGCATGTATACCAGCAAGATCCGCCGCCAGTGGGACACGCAGGCATCGCGCGAGGTGCAGGACACCACCTATGGCTTCTACAACATCTTCGACTTCAACATGTCGATGGCCTTCGACACCAAGGTCTACGGCTTCTACAAGCCGATGAAATTCCTCGGCGACAAGGTGCAGATGATCCGCCACGTGCTCACCCCGACGGTATCGTTCAACTGGAATCCCGACTTCGGGAACCCGATGTGGGGAGCATACAACTACTATGTCTACACCGACCAGGCCGGCAACAACCGACGCGTCGACTACTCGTATTTCTCCCACGGAATCTTCGGAGTGCCGGGGCGAGGCAAAAGCGGCGCGATTTCGGTAAACCTCGCCAACAACCTGGAGATGAAGGTCAAGGACGAGAACGACTCAACCGGCTACCGCAAGATATCTCTCATCGAGAACCTCTCGCTCAGCCAGAGCTACAACTTCGCCGCCGACTCTCTGAGGCTCAGTCCGCTGCAGGCTAACATCATGATCCGCCTGGTGAAGAACTTCAACCTTAACCTCAACACCACCTGGGACCCCTACGTCTACAAACTCGACGCCAACGGTTCGCCGCGTCAGGTGAACCGCTACAGATGGCAGGAGGGAAAAGGTCTTCTGAAGCTCGCCTCGACAGGAACCTCTTTCTCCTATACCTTCAACAACGACACCTTCAGACGCAAGAAGAAGGACGATCAGAACGAACCCGGCAACGAGGGGGAAGACGAGGATGGATTCGACGGAAACGGACAGCCCAACGAAGACGACAGTTTCTCCAACCGCGCCGAAGCGCGCCGAAACAAGAACAAGAAGAAAGAGGAAGACAACAGCGACTCCGACGGTTATGCCAAATGGGAATTCCCCTGGAGCGTTTCGGTGAACTACTCGGTAAGCTACGGATACGGGGAGTTTGACAAGGAAAAGATGGACTACAAGGGCCGCTGGAACCAGAACCTCTCGATCAACGGCAATTTCCGGCCGACCAAGAACTGGAACTTCTCCTTCTCCACCTCCTACGACTTCAACGCCCACAAGATCGCCTACATGAACTGTTCGGTGTCGCGCGATCTGCACTGCTTTACCATGTCGGCGTCATTCGTGCCGTTCGGGCCTTACAAGTCATACAATTTCCATATCGCCGTCAAGGCCTCGATGCTCAAGGACCTCAAATACGACAAACGCTCGCAGCGCAACAACATCCGCTGGTATTAAATAATTTTGAATGTTGAATTTTGAATTTTGAATTGGCTGGCGCGAGGTAGTTTTTAATGTTGAATCATAAGTGGTGCGTTTAGTTTAAAGTCTAAGAAACTGTTTAAATTTATTTTCAAAGGATTTTGAGAAGATTTATGAGATGTTTTAGCAAGTTGAGAAAGGAGAAACCTTTCGGTTTCGACTGCCGAAACTTGGCGGAAACAGCCAAAAAGATTTTAAAAGCCTTGAAAGAAATACTATAATAGATTTTTCCAAAGAAAATTAAACAGTTTCTAATAATTATCTTTAATACTCAGAGGCAGGACCATCCCGCAGAGGGGCAAGAGGGCCCGCAGAGGTTTTCCCGCAAAGACTTTTGTTTCCGGTTTGTCTCAATTCAGAGGGTGCGCCTTCAGCTTTTAGAGTGCGCCGAGGGCTGACGCGCGGAGGAGTAAGCAATGTTTTTCGGCATCGTTTTAGCGGCAGGCTCTGCGAGCTCTAAAAGTCGAAGACGCAATCTCCTCATCTTAACCATCCCAAAGCGATGCGCCTACAATCTATAATGCTTTGCGGTAGAATCCTTTGCGGGCCCTCTTGCCCCTTTGCGGGAGGATTAGATACCGATAATTAGCAATATACATCAAATTGTATTTTTAACGCACCACTAATGATGTTGAATGTTGAGTTTTGAATTGGGGGAGGGCGGTGGTTGAAAAAAATATTGCGGAATTGGCATTTTTTTATTAATTTTGTGAAAATTTGGTATTGATGGCGCAATCTCTACTTTCCATTCTCGAACAACTCCAGGGCAATATCGAGACGCTCAAGGAGGAAATCGGACGCCTCAGGCAGAAAAACCGGGAGCTCGAAGAGGAGAATGCAGAACTAAGAGAGAAAACGGCTGAAGCCGAGGCATCCCGCGAGAAAGCTCTGCTCGACGCGGAATATATGGCGGTCTCCCACAAACTGGCCGACTCGCCCGACACCCTTGCCGACACGCGCCGTCTCATTGCCGGATTAATCCGAAACATCGACCGATGCATCGCAATGCTTAAGGAATGATGAAAGACCCGGAAAAGATACAGATGGAAATCAATATAGCCGGCGAGCACATCACGCTCGACGTGCCTTTCCAAAATCAGGAGATGACGCGCGACGTCGAAAAGGAAGCCAATAACCTCTATGCCAAATGGAGAAGCCAGTTTCCCAAAGATTCCGAAAAACATCTCCTGGCCATGATGGTATATCGATATGCTTCTTATTATAAAGATCTGATCAACAGATATATGGAAGCCAAGAAGAAAGCTTCCGAATGTCTCGGCAGCATAGAGGACATCAATCTCTGACCTTGTCTTGTCACGCCTTCATTGTGTCGCGTAAGCCGATGAATAACCGATAGTTCTAAATGCGAAATTTATTCATTGATATAACAGAAACCGACACATAACAATGGAAACAGCAATATTTATTATCATAGCCGTGGTGGCGGCCGCCGGAGGATATGTGGCAGCTCTGGCCATCAGCCGCAGGAACGCCTCGTCGCGCGCCAACGTGATCATCGAAGAGGCCAACCGCGAGGCTGAAGTGATCAAGGAGAAAAAAATCCTCAAGGCCAAGGAGGAGGAGATGAAGATTCTCGGCGACGCCGAGCGCTCCGCCAACCAGCGTCTGCAGAAAGTGCAGGCCGCCGAGGCCCGCGCCAAACAGCGCGAGATCCAGCTCAACCAGCTCCAGAACGAAACCAACCGCCGCAAAAAGGAACTCGACACCCAGAAGGGGAATCTCGACAACCGCGAGCAGCTTCTCGAAACACGCCGCCAGGAGGTGGACCACCTTCACCGTCAGGTAACCGAAGAACTCGAGCGCATCTCCGGTCTTTCGGCCGACGAGGCTAAGGAGAAGCTCGTCGAATCGCTCAAGGACGAGGCCAAGACAGCCGCCGCAGGATATATCAACGACATCATGGACGACGCCAGAATCTCAGCCAACAAGGAGGCAAAGCGCATCGTCATCCAGTCGATACAGCGCGTCGCCACAGAGACCGCCGTAGAAAATTCCGTTACCGTATTCCACATCGACAACGATGAGATCAAAGGCCGCATCATCGGCCGCGAAGGCCGCAACATCCGCGCCCTCGAGGCCGCTACAGGCATCGAGATCATCGTCGACGACACCCCCGAGGCCATCGTGCTTTCAGGCTTCGACCCGGTGCGTCGCGAGATAGCACGCCTGGCCCTCCACCAGCTTGTGGTAGACGGCCGTATCCATCCGGCACGTATCGAAGAGGTTGTGGCAAAGGTCCGCAAACAGGTCGAGGAGGAGATCGTGGAGACCGGTAAACGCACGGCGATCGATCTCGGTATCCACGGCCTGCATCCCGAACTCATCAGGATGGTGGGCAAGATGAAATACCGTTCCTCCTACGGCCAGAACCTGCTCCAGCATTCACGCGAGACAGCCAACCTCTGCGCCATCATGGCATCCGAGCTCGGCCTCAATCCCAAGAAGGCCCGCCGCGCCGGACTTCTCCACGACATAGGAAAGGTTCCCGACGACGAGCCAGAACTTCCGCACGCTCTCTTCGGCATGAAACTCGCCGAGAAATTCAAGGAAAAACCCGAGATCTGCAACGCAATCGGCGCCCACCACGACGAAGTGGAGATGACCTCTCTGCTTGCCCCCATCGTCCAGGTCTGCGACGCCATCTCCGGCGCCCGTCCCGGCGCCCGCCGCGAGATCGTGGAGGCATACATCAAGCGTCTGAACGACCTTGAGCAGCTCGCCATGAGCTACCCGGGCGTGGTAAAGACATACGCGATCCAGGCAGGCCGCGAGCTCCGCGTGATAGTCGGCGCCGACAAGATCACCGACGAGGAGACCGAGAAACTCTCCGCCGAAATAGCAAAGAAGATCCAGGACGAGCTCACATATCCCGGACAGGTGAAGATCACCGTTATCCGTGAAACCAGAGCCATCAGCTTCGCTAAATAAAAAGGGCCGTGAACGCTGAAGACAAAAAAAGGGGAAACACCCCGACGGAGCAGACTGTGAAAAGCTTCTCCATGCACTGCGGACGCGCCGACTGCCCCCGCGGCAAACTCTTCGCCACAAACTGGCTGGAGGGAATATCGTCGCGCGCCGACCAGAACATCGTGGAGGTCGTCTTCAAGAACACCCGCGCCGGATTCTATTCCAACCCCAACAGAATTGACCTCAAGATCGGCGACATCGTGGCCGTGGAGGCCGCTCCGGGACATGACATAGGCCGCGTCAGCATGACAGGCAGGCTCGTGCGCCTCCAGATGAAAAAGGCCAACGAGAATCCCGACGGCGAGTTCAAAAAGGTTTTCCGCCGCGCCACGGCCACCGACCTCGAGAAATTCGAGGAGGCCCGCGCCAAAGAACACGACACCATGATCCGTTCGCGCCGAATCGCTGAAGAACTCGGGCTGAACATGAAGATCGGCGACGTGGAGTATCAGGGCGACGGAAGCAAGGCGATATTCTATTATATCGCCGACGAGCGCGTGGATTTCCGCAAACTTATCCGTATTCTCGCCGACACGTTCAAGGTAAGAATCGAGATGAAACAGATCGGTGCCCGCCAGGAAGCCGGCAGGATCGGCGGAATCGGGCCCTGCGGCAGGCCGCTGTGCTGCTCCTCATGGATGACGCATTTCGTTTCCGTCGGCACCGGAGCGGCAAGATTCCAGGATCTGTCGATGAATCCCCAGAAACTCGCCGGACAGTGCGCAAAGCTGAAATGCTGTCTGAACTTCGAGATAGACGCCTACACCGAGGCCCAGAGGAAACTTCCCCATAAGGATGTGACTCTCGAAACAAAAGACGCCACATATTATTATTTCAAGCCCGACATTCTCGCCGGCAAGATCACATACTCCACCGACAAGAACATTCCCGCAAACCTCATCACCATCGACGCCTCGAGAGCGTTCGAGATCATAGCCCTCAACAAACAGGGCATAAAGGTGGATTCGCTCGAAAAGGGGAAAGAGGGAGAGAAGGCGCGTAAGGAATATGTCGACCTTGTGGAACAGGAGAGCCTGACGCGTTTCGACAAATCGAAGAAAAAGAAGAAGAAACGCCAGAATCAGAACCAGAGCCAAAACCAGAATCAAAACCAGAACCAGAAGCAGCCCCGGGAGCGTCGGCAGCGGCAGGGAGCCGACAGGAAGCAGCAGCAACAGAAGGGCTGATAAAATTTCCATTCACGCCATGACCGGAATTATGAAATGGATGCCGTTTGCAATTCTGCTCCTCATTTCAGGATGCAGAAGAGTGGACAATGTGGTCTATTCGGAATTCGTGAGTTTCGGAGAGGAGGGCTGGAATCCGGTGAGGACCGTGGAATTCATGCCCTGGCCCCTCGATTCGGTCCATGCCTCTTCCGACAGGTATGACATTCTGGTGAGCGTCAGATTCAATCCTGCCGAAGCGCCTGCGGCGTTGCCGCTGCTGGTGCGCCAGGAAGACAGCGAAGGAGGCACGGTCACCGACACGCTCCGCATTCCCCTCCGCGACGGGGACGGCGATCCGCTTGGCCGCAGAAGCCTTGTGCTCTACGACAATTCGGTGACTTTCCGAAAAGACACAGCCATCTCCGAAGGTTTCGCCCTCGAGCTCGTGTCGCTGCTTCCGATGGAAAAGACCAAAGGAATAAAAGACCTCGGCATCCAGCTCATCGACCGGAAACCCCGCAAACCGTCTCCCTTTAAAAGATCTTAGAGGTAAAAATTAAAGGATCTTAGAAACTGTTTAAATTTCTTTCGAAAATTTTATTATATGAAGTTGTTTAAACTAATTTGATTTGTGAAATTTTTTAAGGAAAATAACGATA
>CAJTYD010000082.1 GCA_910583775.1 uncultured Muribaculaceae bacterium
AAGAGCTGATCGAAAGATCGGCTCTTTTATTATGTAATTTTCATTGCGGACGCACAGCCGTGCGTCCCTACAGTTCGGGCAGCGGAAGTCGGATTTCGGGCAGCGGTATTCGGATTTCGGGCAGCGTCGCGGAGGTGTTAGCGGCGGGGTAGGGACGCACGGTTCGTGCGTCCGCTGCGTATCATGTTATTTTGTTTCATGGTTGCTTTCGATTTTCAGCGAATATTGTTATATTTGCAAATATTATTTCTCTTTTTCATATATCATGGCAAACACATCTACGGCAAGTAAAGATCGAACAAAAATTCTTATCATTTATACAGGTGGTACGATCGGAATGATCGAGAATCCGAAAACGGGTGCTCTCGAGCCTTTCGACTTTGACCACCTTATGGATAATGTTCCTAAAATAAAGATGCTTGACTATAAGATAGACAATTTCCAATTTGACGTGCCTATAGATTCATCGGCGATGAATCCGAAGCATTGGTCGGAAATTGCGAACGTTATCCATGACAATTATGATAATTATGATGGTTTTGTTGTGCTGCACGGTACTGACACAATGGCCTACACGGCATCGGCTTTGAGCTTCATGCTTGAAAATCTTCGTAAGCCGGTTGTGATAACGGGCAGCCAGCTCCCGATAGGTGAGGTTCGCACAGACGGAGAGGAGAATCTGATCACTGCCGTGCAGGTGGCTGCCGCGACGGATGTCGACGGATCGCCGATGGTACAGGAGGTCGCTATCCTTTTCGAGAACTATCTCTGGCGCGGCAACCGGTCAACGAAACACAGCTCGGACAATTTCAACGCTTTCAAGAGCAGCAATTATCCGCCGCTTGCCAAGATCGGGCTCGAGATCTCATATAAGAAAGACATGATGTGGCGATGTCCTAATCAGGAGCCGCTAAAGCTTCACTGTAATTTCGACACGAACGTTATGTATATGGATCTTTTCCCCGGCATCACCGAGACGGTGGTGCGCCATCTTCTGAGCACCCCGGGGCTGAAGGGAGTTGTAATGAAGACTTTCGGCGCAGGCAACGGTCCGACCGACACTTGGTTCTTAGAGGCGGTCAAGGAGGCTGTCGACAGAGGCGTTGTGATTGTAAACGTTTCGCAATGCGACAACGGAATGGTCAATCCGATGCTTTACGAGGCCGGATGCGGACTCTATCAGGCCGGGGTTATCTCAGGTCATGACCTGACTTCGGAAGCGGCCATAACCAAGCTTATGTATCTTTTCGGACTTGGACTCACTCCGGGGCTCGTCAAGCTCGAGATGGAGCGTCCGCTTTCCGGAGAGATGAACTGAAAATAATTTCTCAGCAGAGTTGAATTTAATAATGCAGGAAGAGAATATAACGACATATAAAGGATTCCGCGTAGATGACACCGCCGAGTGGCATCTGACGGTCTATATATCGGAAAAGGGGATGTCGGCATATCTTAAGAATGTTGAGAATCCCCTCGAACAGATTGTGACACTCTTCAGCGAGAGCTGGAAGAGCGACGAAAGGAGTCTGCTCGACAATATCGAGAATGCCGTATACGATCATCCGCAGCTGCTTGATGATTTCTCGACCGATATAGTGGTCGCGGCGCCGAGATGCCTCTGGATTCCGGCAGAGATAGCCGACGGGCGCGAGGAGCTCGCGGCGGAATACCGGAAAATCTATCCGTCGAGCGAGGACGATATCTTTTTCGATGCGGTTGGCGACATGAGGTGCGTCTATTCTCTGGCATCGGGGCTGCCGTCGTTTATGCGCCGCACCCTCTCCGGGGCGCGCATCCGCAGCCAGCAGGGTCTGCTTGTTTCCCGTTTTATGGAGAATGTCGCCGATATGCCGCGGCTTTATGTCAACATACGGCAGGACGAGGCCGACATGCTGCTTTTCGACGGAAAGAAACTGCTGCTTGCCTCGACACATCCCTGGCGCGAGCAAACCGACCTTCTCTACAACGTGTTGAACATAATGGAGGTCTATAAACTCGACAGCGAAAACACAATGGTCTCGCTTTCGGGACTCAAAGAGGTGAAGACCGAGTTTATGAAGGAGCTGAGAGAGTATGTCACTTACGTGATGCTGACCACTCTTCCCTCCGGTTTCTCAAAGAGCGACATCCCGCTGGGGGCGGCGCTCGTCATGTCGAGGTTAAGTCAGAGGTCATAGTGACGAGTTATAAGTCATAGGTCAGATTGATGAGTTATTAGGTATGAGAATAATAAGAGGGAAATACGGAAGAAGGAGGTTTGAGGTGCCGAGAAACATCACGGCGCGTCCCACAACGGATTTCGCCCGCGAGAATCTCTTCAATGTTCTTGAGAATATCGAGGATTTCGAAGGGAAAAGCGCGCTCGACCTCTTTGCCGGAACGGGAGCCATCAGCTGGGAATTTGTATCGCGCGGATGCTCGATCGTGACGGCTGTCGAGCAGGCTCCCGCGCAGTCGGCGTTTATCAGGAGCGTGAAAGAGAAACTCGGCGACACAGCGCTGCGGCTTGTGAAAGGGGATGTTTTCAGATATATCGAAAGATGCACCACCCGATATGACATCATATTCGCCGATCCGCCATACGACCATGAGAGGTTTGGAGAGATTCCCGAGCTGATACTGAATTCGGCGATGGTCGGCGAAGACACTCTGGTTATAGTGGAGCACAATAAGAATCATGATTTCAGTTCATTGCCGGGTTTTATGAGGCATCTTGTCTACGGCAGCGTCAACTTCAGCCTCTTCCGGGTAGGTCAGAAGTCAGAGTGATGAGGTTTAAGGAACAGGCTCTAAGTAAAGGAGAAAATAATCGAAAAAATGATAAAACTTGATAAAATAGAGGACGCCCTTGAGGATTTCAAGAAGGGTAAGTTCGTGATGGTCGTCGATGACGAGGATCGGGAGAACGAGGGAGACCTGATCATCGCGGCGGAGAAGATAACGCCGGAGGATGTCAATTTCATGCTTAAGAACGCCCGCGGGGTGCTCTGCGCGCCGATAACGAAGGAGCGTTGCCGCGAGCTCGAGCTCGAGCCGCAGGTCGACGACAACACCTCGATGCTCGGGACTCCGTTCACCGTAACGGTCGACAAACTGGAGGGCTGCACCACCGGAGTGTCGATCCATGACCGCGCGGCCACCATCCGCGCCCTTGCCGATCCGGAGGCTAAGCCTGAGACTTTCGGACGCCCGGGCCATATAAATCCGCTTTACGCCCAGGACCGCGGCGTTCTGCAGCGGGCCGGACATACGGAGGCTGCCGTCGATCTCGCCCGTCTGGCCGGGCTCTATCCCGCGGCCGCCCTGATGGAGATCATGAGCAGCGACGGAACGATGGCGCGTCTGCCCGAGCTCAGGGAGCTCGCCGACAAATGGAACCTCAAACTCATCTCTATACGCGATCTTATCTCCTACCGCCTGAACAACGACACGCTCGTAGAGCAGGGCGAGGAAGTGAACCTTCCCACGGCATACGGCCATTTCCGCCTTATCCCCTTCCGCCAGAAAGACAACGGGCTGGAGCACATCGCTCTATTGAAGGGAGATATTACGGGAGATGATCCTCTGCTGGTGAGGGTTCATTCTTCCTGTATGACAGGCGATATCTTCGGCTCGCAGAGATGCGAATGCGGCGAGCAGCTTCACCTCGCCATGAAGATGATCGAGAAGGAGGGACGCGGCGCCATCATATATCTCAACCAGGAGGGCCGTGGAATCGGACTGATGGACAAGATAAAGGCGTACAAACTTCAGGAAAACGGCCTTGATACCGTGGACGCCAACCTCCATCTGGGTCACAAGGCCGACGAAAGGGATTATGGTGTGGGTGCCAACATCCTCCATTCCTTAGGTATCAGGAAGATGAGACTTCTCACCAACAACCCGATGAAGAGAATCGGTCTGGAGGGTTTCGGCGTGGAAATCACCGAGAATGTCCCTTTGGAGGTGGAGCCCAACGAGTATAACGAAAAATACATGCACACCAAGAAAGAACGCATGGGACATGACCTGCACAAAGTGAAATAACCTTTAATCTAAATAACAGCAATCAATCTTTTCTTAAGCTACCGAATTAAAACCTAAATTATGAATCTAAAGAAATCCATAATAGCCTTAGCTGTAATAGCTGCTCTGGGCGGCGGACTTTCAATCGCCAGGAAAACACTCGACCATACGAGTTTCGACGCCTGGAAATCAGTCACTACCGACGCGTTGACAAACAACGGCGAATGGGTGGCGTATAACGTAGATCCTCAGGAGGGCGACGGAATCCTTACCATCTACAACACAAAGAACGGCAGGAAAATAGATATCGCCAGAGGTTACAACATATCTTTCACGGCCGACGGAAAATGGGCTGTGGCAAAGATCAAGCCATTCTATGCGGCGACAAGAAAGGCGAAGATAGCGAAGAAGAAGAGCTTCGACCTGCCGCAGGATTCTCTGGCCATCGTGAACCTCACATCGTCGGCAGTGGAGAAAATACCGAACGTAATAGCCTACAAGACCGCCGAGAAGGGTGGCGACTGGGTGGCATATACCTCATGCGACACGACATATATCAAGAAATCGGCTCTTAAGGCAAAGGACGGAGGAAAGCCTCTTGTCGTGAGACATCTTCCTAAGGACACGAAGAAAGTCATAAAGAACGTCTCCTATTTCGGATTCGACAGAAGCGGTTCGAAACTTGCCGTGGTGGTGAAAAAGCAGAAGAAGGATTCTCTTTCATACGACGGCATCTGCCTGCTCGACCTGCCCGACACCACCCTCCTGGTGGTTGACCGCGACAGGAAATTCTACGGCAATCCTGTGTTTGACCGCGCAGGCTTGAAATTCGCCTATATGACATCTGACGACACCATCAAGACCGGCACGAAACATGCCGTGACGAATCTGGTGCTCATAGAGAACAAAAAGGTGAGAAAAGAGGAGTTCAGGAGTCTTTTCAGAAACGAGAAGGGCGACACGCTTCTTCCCAACCAGTACACGCGTCCGCGTTTCTCATACGACGGGCGACGCCTGATCACTGGCGTGGCTCCCGTAATCGCTCCCGACGACACGACGATCGTGGATTTCGAGCGTGCCGACCTCGATATCTGGCGCTGGGACGCTCCGGCCACCCCGCCTCAGGAGCTGCATGCCGTGAAACGCACAAGAGAGCAGAATCTACCGGTAGCAATAGATCTGTCGGACAAAAAGCAGATACTGCCTTCGTCGGCCATGCTTTCGACGGTGATCTCGGGAAGCCGCTGGGACGGCGACTGGGTTCTTGTCTCTGACGTCACGGAAGATGCGGTGGAGAGGCAGTGGAACTACAACGCTCCGCGACGTCTCACGCTCGTAAACCTCCGGACAGGGGAGAGAAGGGATCTTGGCAAAAACACAATGGGCGCCTCTCTTTCAGCTTCCGACAAATATGTGGTATGGTTCAGCGAAAAGAACTATTACACTTACGACATACAGACCGGCGACACAGTTAACGTGACGGCCAATATCCCTTATCCTGTCTGGGACAACGATGACGACCATCCTTCGGCTCCCTCGCCATGGGGCGGCGTCTACTGGAGCGCGAACGACGACCGTATGCTTCTCTATGACAAATACGACATCTGGAGCGTCGACCCGAAAGGGAAGGCACAGCCCGAATGCCTCACGGCAGGAGAGGGCCGCAAGAGAAACCTCCGCTTCCGCTACACCAACATGGATCCCGAAAGACGCTGGCTCTCGAAAGGCGACGAAATGCTTCTTACCGTATTCGACTTCACCGACAAATATCAGGGTCTGGCAACGATGAACTACGGCAAACCCGCGGCTCCTGCCGTGAGCGTGCTTGACGGTCACGCCTACACCCAGGTCAAGAAGGCTCTTGACAAGAACGTATATATCTGGCAGCGCGCCAACTTCAGCGAATCGCCCGACGTCTGGCTATGCATGGGCAATAATTTCGCCAACGCCCGCCGGCTTTCCGACGCCAACCCGCAGATGAAAGACTACAACTGGGGAACGGCGCGTCTGGTGAAATGGCATGCCTACGACGGCAAGGAGTCGGAAGGCGTTCTCTACGTTCCCGACAATCTTGACCCGAACAAGAAATATCCGATGCTGACTGTCTTCTATGAGACAGGTTCGGAGAAACTTTACAATCATTTCACGATGGAGCCTTCGTGGAGCTGGGTGAACTATCCCTTCTATGTAGGCCGCGGATATGTGGTGTTTGTTCCGGATATCCATTACACAGCGGGCACACCCGGCGAAAGCTGTTACAACTATGTATGCTCGGGCGTGGAGGAGATGTGCCGCCGCTATCCCTGGATCGACAAAGATCGTATCGGTATCGACGGGCAGAGCTGGGGCGGTTATCAGACTGCCTATCTTGTGACCCGCACCAATATGTTCGCATGTGCCGGCTCCGGTGCTCCTGTGGCCAACATGACTTCGGCCTACGGCGGCATCCGCTGGGAGTCCGGGTCGTCTCGCCAGGGACAGTATGAGCAGGGGCAGAGCCGCATCGGCAGAAATCTCTGGGAGGCTCCCGAACTATACGTCGCCAACTCTCCGGTCTTCCATGCCAACCGCGTGAACACTCCGCTGCTCATCATGCACAACGACCAGGACGGAGCCGTGCCATGGTATCAGGGAATAGAGATGTTCATGGCTTTGCGCCGTCTGCAGAAACCGGTATGGATGCTTCAGTATAACGGGGAGGCCCATAACATCCGCGCGCGCAAAAACCGCAAGGACATAACGATCCGTCTCCAGCAGTTCTTCGACCATTATCTTAAGGGAGACCCTATGCCCAAATGGATGAAGGACGGTATCCCGGCAGTCCGCAAGGGCCAGGAGATGGGATATTAATATAAAAGCTTATGTTTTTTAGACACTTGATTATCATAATATCGCTTATGACAGGGCTTTCGGTCGCCGCGCAGGGATATCACTGCGCGGCCGACACTGTCAAGGCGATGGAACTTGTAAGGAAATTCTATGAGCCCGGCGGCGATCCGGCGAAGAAATGCGCCGGCATCGCCGAGGCGTTTGTGGGAGTGGAATACGTGCCTCTCTCGAAGCAGGATACGGCAGGAGTGGCTCCGGTGCGTGTTGACGGCCTCGACGAGATGGGATTCGTGAACATGGTGATCGCGATCGCCAAGACCGCGGTCTCTCCGGGACACACGCGTCTCAAGGATCTCGAGGACATGCTTGTGAAAGTCACCTTCAGACGCGGAGAGCCCGACGGATTCCCGACCAGGATGTTTTATCCTTCCGACTGGACGGTCGACAACAAGGCGCGAGGAAACGTGAAAGAACTTACCGAAGACTATTCCCACCTCTTCAAGACCAAATCGCTTGAAAGCGTAACCCGCAACCGGGACCAGTATCCGGCGCTTAAGGATTCTCTGACCTTCGACCGCCAGAAGATGGTGGAAATGGGCTACCGCACCCACAAGATTCCGCACATGAAGCGCGAGAGCTCCGACTGGAAGAACGTGCACGCCGACCTCCGGGACGGCGACCTGCTCATGCTTCTTTCGTCGAATCCTGACTCAGATGTCTTCGAGCTCGGGTTTATCATAAGCCGCCAGGACGGATTCCATTTCATCCATGCCTCGGAAAAAGAGGGGAAGGTTGTCGAGGAGGCAGAGCCTCTCGGCAGATATATAAAACGAAATTCAAAGCAGACCTACGGCTGGAGATGGCTCAGGGTGATGTAGAGATAGACATGATAGAATTTGTAAACGCGAAAATAAATATAGGGCTGCAGGTCGTGAACCGTCGTGAAAACGGCTATCACGACCTGCAGACTGTTTTTTATCCTGTAGGCAGATACGCGGGAACGCCGAAAAATCCCGAAGCCTTCAGCGATATTCTCGAATGCGTGCCCGGGGAGGGAAAGGTGATTTTCTCGGGCAGAAAGATCGACTGCGATCCGGAGAAGAATCTTGTGACTAAAGCGGTGAGTCTTTATAGGGAGAGGACGGGTTATTCGGAGGAAATAACAGTAAGGCTTGAGAAACATCTTCCGGACGGGGCGGGAATGGGGGGTGGGAGCGCCGATGGAGCGTTCACGCTGCGGATGCTTGACAGAGCAGCGGGGAATAATCCCGACGATCCCGACAGAAAAAGGATGCTTGCGGCAATGGCGCTCGAGTTGGGGGCCGACTGTCCGTTTTTTATCTATAACAGTCCGATGTATGGCGAAGGGGTGGGAGAGATACTGACGCCTATGCCTGAGTTCTTAAAGGGAATGTGGCTGGCGGCAGTAAAACCGGATGTATATGTCTCCACAAAGGAGGCTTTCGCCAACATAACCCCTCGGCCAGGCAACATCGACCTGCGTCTTCTTCCGGAGCTTCCGATCGAGGAATGGCAGGGAGTGGTGAAGAACGATTTCGAGGAGTCGATCTTCCCGGCCCATCCGTTGCTTCGGGAGATAAAGGAGAGGCTTATCGAGAGGGGGGCTCTTTATGCCTCGATGAGCGGAAGCGGCAGTTCGATATACGGAATTTTTGGAGAAGCCGGCAATGCGCGGGAAGCGTTGAATGAATTCAGGGGAGAAACAACCATCGAGCAATCATATTTGTTAGAACTATGAAAGACACATTCGTATCCATCATCTGCCGCGGACGCACGAACCGTTCGTCCCTGCAGGAAGGCGGGATGAAACGTCCCTACAGGAGGGCGGAATGAAAAAGGGATGCGTTTAACATTTTTTGGCTTATTATTTGAAAGAGATGAGAAAGAATAATAATGGCCGTCATTGGGGCAAAAGCCGGGATGATGCCAATAGAAAAAAGAATACTATGGATAAGGAAAACCTGAAAGAACAAGATAATGTGAAAGATCCTAAAGTCGAGGAGGCTGTTGCCGAGGCAGCTGAAGCTTCTGTGGAAGAGACGGCAGCCGAGACGGCCGTGGCCGACGACACCACTCCCGAAAAAGAGATCGAAGAACTGAAGGAGAAGCTGGAGAAAGAGAAAAAGGAATATCTCTTCCTCATGGCCGAATTCGACAATTTCCGCAAGAGGACACTCAAGGAGAAATCCGAGCTTATCAAGAATGCCGGAGAGTCGGTGTTCAAGGGACTTCTGCCGATCGTCGATGATTTCGAGAGAGCTCTGAAAGCCTCTCAAGACACCGAGGACGCCAAGGCCATGCGCGAGGGTATGGAGCTGATATATAAGAAACTGAAAAAATTCATGGAGCAGAACGGCGTCAAGGAGATGGATCCCGAAGACAGGGAATTCGATGCCGACAGGCACGAGGCCATCTCGGCTGTTCCCGTTCCGGACCCTGAGGCAAAGGGAAAGATCCTGGATACCGTCGAGAAGGGCTACACTATAAACGACAAGGTTCTCCGTCACGCGAAAGTGGTTGTGGGGCAGTGATTCCGCATCCGGGTGACAGAGTCTCGAAACAGAAAGGAAAATCATGGCAGAGAAAAGAGATTACTACGAGGTTTTGGGCGTTGCGAAAAACGCTACAGCCGAAGAAATAAAGAAGGCCTACCGCAAGAAGGCGATCCAGTATCATCCGGACCGCAATCCGGGCGACAAGGAGGCTGAGGAGAAGTTCAAGGAGGCCGCCGAGGCATACGACGTCCTCAGCGACGCGGGAAAGCGCGCCAAATACGATCAGTTCGGCCACGCCATGGGTCCTCAAGGCTTCGGCGGAGGCGGCTATGGCGGCGGATTCAGCGGCTTTGGCGGCGGAATGTCGATGGAGGATATCTTCGCTCATTTCGGTGATATTTTCGGCGGAAGGTTCGGCGGCGGTGATTTCGGCGGCTTCGAGGGCGCCGGAGGACGTCGCCCGCGCCAGCATGTGAACAAAGGCACTGATCTCCGAATCACCGTGAAGGTGACTCTCAAGGATATAATGAACGGCGTCGACAAGAAGCTGAAGATACCGAAACTCGTGGCCTGCGAGCACTGCAAGGGCACCGGCGCCAAAGACGGCACAGCTTTCGGCACCTGTCCGCGTTGTCACGGTTCGGGATATATATCGACTGTGCAGCAGACGATCATGGGTCCGATGGAAAGCCATTCGGTGTGTCCGGAGTGTAACGGGGAGGGAAAGATCATAACCGAACCCTGCAGTTTCTGCGGAGGCAGCGGCGTCGAGAAGAAAGACGAGATCGTAAGTTTCCACATTCCGGCGGGAGTCGAGAACGATATGGTTCTGACGATGCGCGGACAAGGCAACGCCCCGCGTCACGGCGGCGTGAACGGCGATCTTCTGATAAAGATCCAGGAGGAGAAGGATCCGGAGCTCATCCGCGACGGAAACGACCTTATTTACAATCTGATGCTTGATTTCCCGACAGCCGCGTTGGGAGGCACGGCCGAAGTCCCGACAATCGAGGGCCGCGCCCGACTCAAGATCGCCCCCGGAACCCAGCCGGGGAAGGTTCTTCGTCTGCGCGGCAAGGGTCTGCCTAAAATGAACAGCTCGGTGAAGGGAGATCTTCTTGTCAATGTCATGGTCTACGTGCCAGAGACACTCAGCGACACAGAGAAGGCTGCCATCGAAAGCCTCCAGGGTGCGCCCAATATAGTTCCGACCCAGAGCACCTCGCAGAGAATCTTCTCGCGTCTGCGCCATATTTTCAACAAGGAAAACCGAGGCGAATAAGATATAGATAGATTAAAAACCGAGGGGATATATGCAAAAAAAGCATATATCCCTTTTTGTTAAATTTAGTTATTTAAACCATATTCGTCTTGACGTAAAAATCTTTTTGTTTAATTTTGCGTATATACAAGAATTGAAGGAGCCGCTGCTATGCGGTTCCGCAGAAACAGAAACCTAATGTCGTACGCACCCCCAATAGATGAAAAGCAGCTTGTAAAAGACCTGCAGGATCCTAAAACGGCTTCTGCGGCTTTCGACATGCTCATGCGCACATACGGAGAGCAGGTCTACTGGCAGATACGCAAGATGGTGTTCAACCATGAGGATGCCAACGATCTTTTACAGAATTGCTTTCTGAAGGCATGGAATAACCTTCATAATTTCCGCGGAGATGCAAAGCTGAGCACCTGGCTCTACAAAATAGCGGTGAACGAGACCATAAATTTCCTAAATAAAGAGAAACAGCGTCAGGGCCTTTCGGAGGATGCCGACGACTCTTTTATCCTCAACAATATCGAGAGTGACGAATATTTCGACGGCGACGAGCTTCAGAAACAGTTCCAGAAGGCTATCTCGACCTTGCCCGACAAGCAGCGACTTGTGTTCAATATGCGTTACTTCGACGAGATGAAATATGAGGATATGTCGGAGATTCTCGGCACGTCGGTGGGCGCGCTCAAGGCCTCGTACCATCATGCCGTGAAGAAGGTGACCGATTATCTGGAGTCGCACAGCTAAATAAATCTGCTCTTGGCAGGGAAGAAAATTGAAATAATGATCAAACCGGAACATAACGAATGCGGCCGGTTTCACAACCAGCCGCATTCAAGTGTTTTCCATAATACTTTTTCGAACTAACCTAACATCATGAAACGATTTTCTTTATA
>CAJTYD010000083.1 GCA_910583775.1 uncultured Muribaculaceae bacterium
CCGAAGCTGACGTCTGACGCCTTCGACCGATGGCTCGAGGTCAACCCGAAGTGGACCGGAGCGCAGACCGACGCGCTGATCGAAGCTTTTGGCGTGGAGTATTGATTTAAAACCGAATCGAATTATGAAAATACTGATTGAAGCGGGCCACGGCAACCCGCCGCTGACGGGAATAGGCTCGAAGCAGTCGCCGGACGGACGGCTGAAGGAGTACGTCTACTGCCGGGGAATAGTCAAGGAGGTGGTGAGGCGTCTGCGCTCTGAGGGCTATGACGCCGAGAACACCGTGCCCGAAGACGGAGACATCCGTCTCGGCGAACGGTGTAACCGCGTCAACGCCTGGTGCGACCGTCTCGGAGCGAGGAACGTCTGCTTTGTCTCCGTACACTGCAACGCGGCGGGGTGTGGTCCGTGGATGAACGCCCGCGGATGGGAGGCGTGGACGAGCAAGGGTCAGACGCAGGGCGACAAGCTCGCCGACTGCCTCTATGACGCCGCGCAGAAGTGCCTGCCGAAGGGGACGCCCATTCGCACCGACATGACGGATGGAGATCGCGACAAGGAGGGCAACCTGGCCGTGGTGCGCGGAACGAGGTGCGCGGCGTGCCTGACCGAGAATCTCTTCCAGGACAACCGCGAGGACGTTGACTTCCTTCTCTCCGATGAGGGCAGGGATGCTATCGTGCGGCTCCATGTCGAGGGAATAAAGGCGTATGTGGTGAAATACGGGAAATAAGAAAAGGTGCGCTCCTACAACAGCGCACCTAATTTTGAGGAAATGTTACTCATGCAAATCCTAAATTCGATGCCACAAAGATAGCAATTTTTTCAGAAACTATGAGACGAAAAGAGATTAAAGACTTCATGTCAACGTTCATGGTGGCCTTCGGAGGGCTGACGATTGCATGGCTCGTGACGTGCCTTATACTTGCGTTGCTCCTGCTCTGCGGGTGTTCGCGCAAGGTCTACGTGCCTGTGGATAACGTGACGCTCGTTACCGACACGGTCTATCAGTCGCGGCTCCGCGTTGATTCCGTCACTTTGCGCGACAGCGTGGCGGTGATACAGCGAGGTGACACCGTGACGATTACAAAATACCGCGACCGTTACCGCGTTCGAGAACGCGTAGACACGGTGTATTCTTCGGCCGTTGATTCCGTCACTGTGCGCGTTCCCTACCCGGTGGAGCGAGAGCTGACGGCGTGGGAGCGGGCGAAGATGCAGACGGGCGGCGTGGCAATCGCCCTGCTGGCCGCCGCGGCGGTGATGGGGCTGATCGCGCTGGCGGTGTGGCTGATAAAAGTTAAAAGGAGGAGATAGTTATGGAGTTCGACTGGATAAATCTCTTTCAGGTGCTGGGAGGAATCATCCTCGGAGGCGGCGGCGCGATAGGCTGGAAAGCAGCCATCCGCAAGGGCAAAGCAGAAGCGGTGATTGCTGAGCATGACGCCGACAAAGCCGAGGTGGAGAGGTTGCTATTGGAACTCGATCATCAGGAGAAGACGGTTGAGAACCTGATGCAGCTCAATACCAATCTGTCAGAGCGGCTGATGCACCTCAACGCCACCATCGACAAGCATATTGACCGCAACAGAGAACTAAGCGACAGGGCTTACAAGAGCGAGCGTCAGATTAACGACATCAACGAGCGTCTGTTGACCGCGATTGAGGAACGTGATCAAGCCCGCGCTGAGGTGGAGTATCTAAGAATGTGGCGTTGCGAATGGACGGACTGCCAAGACCCTCGTGGACGCAGACCGCCCAACGACAAGCTGAAAGGTCTTAAATACGCTCCGCCAAAGTGACCCCCCCCGATGCGGAGGAGCCGAAGAAATAATTTTGGGTTATATCATTTCGTGTTTGTTGTTATTGTTTTCTTATTTTTCATGATATGTTAGGTTAGTTCGAGCGCCCCGCCTGTGACAGGTAGGGCGATTTTTTCGGGAAATAAAAATATTTTAAATAAAAAGTAAAATATATTTGGTCAAATTAAAAATATTTTGTAGTTTTGCATCAGAAAACTAAACCAAACAGAATATGGAAGCAACTAAAAGTTTTACCTATATCACCTCTAAGCTTTGCCAGTTCGAGAATACTTATGGCGAGCTTTCGCTTTACACAGATGGCGAGCGCCTTTATCTCCGCACCAATGCCGGGAAGAAAAGTACTCAGGCAGTTCTGCCGATTGAAGCGAAATCAGACCTGACTGGAATCATAAGCTCATTACGCCCTGCAAATTATATGTCGCATGACGAAGAGAGCCTTAAGCATCTTATGGAAATCCAAAACAAATATGAGGCAGAGGTTGAAAAATACGTCTCTGACGAAGACAAAGATCTCATAAAAATGATGTTGTTCTCACCGATTGCTTATAATGCCGAGTTAGAACGTAATCCCCGAATTGTTGAATATCTGCTTTGGTATCGTGACGGAGCGGAAGCCGATTCTAATATTGTCGTCCTTGAAGAAGGGACAGCGGATGAAGTCTATGTCAACCGCAAAGCCTTGAAGCTCAAAAACAGCATCAATCGACCTTTGATGATTTCTATCCTTAATGAGCAAAGCGGAGAGATGGAACCGATGTTTCAAATATCAGCTTGCAGATTCTTCCCTCTTGACAAGAACGGCAATCCTTTAAAAGGACAGTATCTCAATGCCGACGGAATGACGTTTACAAAAGATGCGGACACAAAGTATCGGCCGAAACCCGAGAGTATGTACGATGCCTATAAGGAGCAGGTTCGCCGTAGAATCGCAAAGGTTGTCAAGCTGAAACGTATCGAGCTCGATATGACGCAGGCTCAGCTTGCCGAAAAAGCTGGTATTACCAAACAGACAGTCTGCAATATCGAGAGCGGAGACTACAACGTCTCTATAGATGTGCTTTCGGCAGTGATGGCCGTTTTAGGAATCAATCTCAATATCGAATGACAATAAAAATCAATAAATATGGAAGCTAAATTATTCAAGACCCGCAAACTCGCCGAGAAATACATCCGCGAGAACTACCCCGACAACGATACGGAGAAATCCGCAATCTCAAGTGATTCGCAATGGGAGGCAATAGATATGCCCGGCTACTCGTGGCAGGGAGAGACGCCAGCTTTATCCGTTATCGACAATGACGGCAACGAGATAGAGCGTGTTGGCTGGAACGAGGAAGGAACCGACAATTACGAGCTATATGTCGGCGGCAGGAAAGTTTCAGACTTCGACAACATCTTTGACGCCCGCGAGGCATACGAAAGAGCGAAAAAGTTAGAGAACGAGAAAGACGAGGACGAAGAAACGATCTTCGACGTAAAGCTATTCTGCACCGGAGAGGACATAAGCAGATAAGTTTTCGTTAACATATAATCATGTTTTATGCCCGTGGCTCATGTCGCGGGCATATTTTTGCTTATAAATCCACATTCTTGTATTTGCACTTATTAAATTAGCGGAACTAAAAACGGAACTAAAAACGGTCAACCAATGTCAAGCGGAACTAAAAACGGAACTAAAATGCTTACCGTATATTTCCGCTAAATTCTTCTCAATTCCACATTAAAAAACTGAGAGTAAATGACTTTTACCCTCAGTTACCTTTATTTTCCTCTTATTTCCTGTTTTTGTTGTGGAGCATACGAGACTCGAACTCGTCACCTCTTGACTGCCAGTCAAACGCTCTAGCCAGATGAGCTAATGCCCCTTTTCTGACTGCAAAGTTATTAATTATTTTGGAATTTCCAAAGAGTTGTGGGATTCTTATGAAATTTTTTTATAATATTGCGTGGTTGCTGAAACTCTTTTTCGGTTTCTTCGTCTAATAAAATGTAAATTTTAAAAGAAAATGATTTTAACGATAAATACATATCAAAGGGAATTCGGTCTTGTCTTTTTTCGAAACGGACTCCTGAAATCCTTTTTCTTCTGGCTTAAACGACTTTTTTACCAGAATGCTGTAGACGCGGAGGCGAGCTTCGGCCGGATGCCGGCAGCAGCCTCGAGTGAGAAGTTCTTCCTGGAAATCGTGGAACGTAATTCGGAACTGATTTCACGGATCTGTCGTTCGTTTGCAGGGAAAGATTCGGAGTTTGAAGACCTGAAGCAGGATGTCTTGCTCAATATCTGGAAAGGCATCAATGATTTCAGGCATGAGGCAAATATCAGGACCTGGATCTACAGGATTGCTCTGAACACCTGCGTCTCGACATACCGAAGACAGTCTAAACGAGGCGTGACAGTCGGAATTGACACTGCCTATTCCTTGTCATCGGCGGATTCGGAAACATGGGAGGATGTCCAGTGGCTCGCCAAGATGGTTTCATCACTTTCTCCCATGGACCATTCGATCATCATGATGTGGCTCGATGATCTTGCATACGAGGAAATAGCGGAAGTCATGGGAATGAACCGAAACACGGTGGCCACGAGGGTGAGAAGAATCAAGATGCATCTCAAGCATATTTATGAAACTAAACGAATATAATATAATGGATGATGAAAAAATGAAAGAGGCCTGGCGTATGAACGCATGCCGGTCTTGCGATAATCTGATGAAAACAGCAATGTCGAAAGATATAATTGAATTCAGGCATAAAACGGCTCTAACCAGACTCTCCGACCGTTACAGACGGTTCTTTACAGTCGGTTTTATCATGGTTCCTGCCAGTGTGGCCTGGGCGATGAATCCGATTTTTGACGGCCCTTTGCGAATGCCTGTTATATTCTTCCTTGTCTTTTACTTTCTTTTATGCGGGTTCATGGATTTAGCGTTGTATCGTAAAATAAACGCTATCGATGTCCTTGAAATGCAAACGGCCGAGGTGATTGAAAGAGCGAAGAGCTGCAAGAGACTTCATTTCCGGTTTATTATGATACTTTTACCGTTGGCTGTGCTGTTTGTCACTGTGCTGGTAACATATTTTATAGATGACCGTTACATCATAATCGGAATATGTACGGGGGGAACAATCGGTCTGCTTATCGGCTCGAAATTCCTGAAGAATTTTATTGACGACTACAAGAATATTTCTTAAGTAAAGATCTTTAAAATAGGAAACCGCACTCCGAAGACTTTAAAAGCCTTGCGGAGTGCGGCATGAATATAAATAGGCGATATTCATATTAGATCCAATAGCTAACATACGAAGTAGACCACTGCTCCCGCTATCAGGATGTAAAGCAATGCGTATGGGATTGCCTGCTTCAGGATGGCGTCGTCCTTGCCTTTCATGTCGCAGGCGGCTGTGGCGATGGCGATACTCTGCGGGGAGATCATCTTACCTCCGGTAGCGCCCGACGTATTCGAGGCAACAAGCCAGTTTGTTTCGCTGCCGCCTAAACCGTAGCAGGCCGACTGTCCGGTCATCCCGAGCTGGTGGGCTACACTGGCCTGCAGTTTGGCGAAGAGGATGTTGGACGAGGTGTCGCTGCCTGTTACGAATGTTCCCACAGCACCGATAAGAGGAGCGAAGAAAGGATAGAGTGAACCTGTGATCGTCACAAGGCCCACGGCGATCGCGGCAATCATGCCGCTATAGTTCATAACCGATGCCAGAGCGATCAGAGAGCATATAGTGATGACCGTATTCTTTAGATTTATGGTTGTCTTGGCAAGAATCTTCATCAGACGGCTGAAACTCAATCCCTGGATGAGACCGCCGACAATGCTTCCGAGGAAGAGCCATAGACCCGCGTTGCTGATCCAGCCGAACTTGAAGGTCGAGCCGATCATCGGAATCTGGATTCTGCTCACGAGATTGGATTTGAGGAAATGTTCGATCGGTGGACAGAGAGCGCCCGTAAGAAGGATGAAGAGCAGAATAAAGATATATACGCTCCAGGCCTTGAACGTGGCTCCAAAACCGTGGGCTGCCTTTCCTTCTTTCCTCTTTCCAGTATCCGAATCCTCAATGCAGACGGATAATTCTCCCTGCGGAGTGGCAACTTTTGTAGTTTTATTGCGAGAAGACATGACGCTGGTCCATACGATGATGGCAAGGATAGCGGCGATTGACCCTACGATGGCAGGCGTTTCGGCTCCGAGCCATCTTGCGCAGGCATACTGCACGCCTATTGAGATACCACCCGTCCAGATGGCGAGTGCGAGATTCCTGATCCAGGCTTTCTTATCGGTGAGCATCAGGATGATGAACGGGATAAGAATAAAGAGGGGAGAAAGCTGGATAACAGTAAATGTCGAAATTTCCTTTATAGTTTCGGCGGAAGCTACTCCTCCGGGTGAAATCTCGTTGCAGAGTGTAGTTACAGGAACTCCCACAGCACCGAATCCGGTCGCTACGGTATTTCCGAGCAGCGCCACAAGAGCGGAGAACATAGGCTTGAAGCCAAGCCCGATCAGAATGGCAGCAGGGATCGCTACAGCCGTTCCGAATCCTGCCATACCTTCGAGCAGCCCTCCGAAGCCCCATACCATCATAAGCACTAGGATGCCCCGGTCGGAAGTGAAGGAAGTGAACTGGCGTTTGATCACTTCTATCTGTTCCGAAGCCACAAGGACATTATAACTGAAAATCGCCATCAGGATGATGATCAGAATGGGGAATATTGCCTTAAGAACCCCCTCGACAATCGCCCATCCCGCGATTCCTGCCGCAGGATAGCCGGCTTCGGACTCAGGAATCATATCCATTGCCGGAGCTACGAAAATGGCCAGGACAACGGTGACCAGAAGCGTTATAAACGCGCTCAGATGGCTTGGAACCTTGAATCCGAGCATAAGGGCAAAGAGGAGAAGAATCGGAATTATGGCGATGAGGGCTGACATTTCGGTATGGTTTTAAAAGGTTTCCGACAATGATGACAGAGCTAAAGAGAAAGCTCTAAGGGGATCACTCGGGCATTATGAAGACTGCTACGCTGCGTGCCGCCTGGGCGCCTGTTACAAGCACCTGGGCGATGTCGGCGGTTTTCGAAGGGCCGCAAATGAACACCCCGTAACCGTTCTCGTTGAAGGTTATGTGGGGATAAGCCTCATGCATGTTGCTGAACATTTTGCTTCCCGGAACCATTATGACGAGATTCTCGCAAATAAAGCATACCGCCCTTTCCTTCATGGTCTGCTTCACCCAGATGCAACCGTTCTCCGCCACGCCGAATTCTCCGCGAATTATTCCGACATCCGTCTTGTTGAGATCCTTGGCACTCTCAACCGTATCGGGATTGATAGTGGCGATCGTTATTTCAGGCAATGCACTCGCAAAGGTCATTGCATCCGGATAGACATCCCTGATAATGGAGTTTACATCCTCTCCGGGCTTGACATTTATCACACGGCTGCCCATAGCCTCCGACGTAGCCTGGAACTGCTGCAGAGGGTCCTTGAACGTCAACGGGTTTATATCGTCAAGATTCGGACGTTCGTATGTCTCGTTGAATGCGTTGCGACATCTTTCAAGTATATTCTCTCGACTGCTCATTTCTTTAATCTTTTGAGGTTGATCATTTCTGTTTGTCCATGTCTTTAATAATGGAATGGAACGGGCGCGGTGGGAATTTCATCATCTTATGCTCTTTAGCCCAGGGATTGAGCGAAGAGTTTATCAGGAATCCCGGCACTCCGTTGGCAAGATGGGCCATCGAGGTCAGCTTATTGTAGAGCGTATCGGAATCCATGACCTTGGTCATGGCTTTGCAGATCATCTCTTTCTGGCGGTTTTCAGTTCCGAAATCCGGCAGCTGCTGGCGCCACATATAGATCTGGTCGGCAAGGTTCACTTTAGCCGGGCATACATTCTGACACGTCAGGCACAGCGAACATGCGCTCATGTTTCCGGAATATTCCTTCGGATCACGAAGCATTCCGAGATTTATGCCGAGAGGGCCCGGGATGAAATAGCTGTATGAATAGCCTCCGGAACGGCGGTAGACCGGACATGTGTTCATGCAGGCGCCGCAACGGATGCATTTCAGGGTCTGTCGGTGCTTTTCATCGGCAAGCCATCTGCTTCTGCCGTTGTCGACGATGATGATGTGCATCGGTTTTGCGCCGGGACGGTTCTTGAGGAAATGGGAGGTAAACACGGTTGTCGGCTGGCCGGTAGCGGAGCGTGCGAGCAGACGCTGGAAGACAGCGAGACATTCATAATCCGGAATGATCTTCTCGAGACCTATCACCGATATCTGGAGGTCGGGGCAGGAGGTAGACATGTCGGCGTTGCCTTCGTTTGTGCAGACCACGATGTCGCCTGTGGCGGCGACTCCGAAATTCGCTCCCGTCATTCCCGCCTGGGCCGTAAGGAACTGATTGCGGAGGCTAAGACGGGCGCAATATGTCAGATATGTGGGATCATGATTCCCTTTGTCTGATCCGAGCACTTCTTCGAAGAGATCGCCCACCTCGTCATTACTCAGGTGAGTGGCGGGCATCACGATATGACTCGGTTTCTGACCAAGCAACTGGATTATCCGCTCTCCGAGGTCAGTCTCGACCACTTCGATGCCATGTCTCTCAAGATATGGATTCATCTCGCATTCCTCAGTGAGCATTGACTTGGATTTCACCATCTTCCGGACATCGTTCTCTTTCAGGATCGAGAGGACAGTCTCGTTGAATTCATCGGCGTCTTCGGCCCAATGGACGATCACTCCGTTTTTCTCGGCATTGTCGGCAAATTGCGAGAGATATTTATCAAGATGTGAGAGGGTATGCATCTTAATCTGAGAGGCTTTTTCGCGAAGCGTCTCCCATTCGGGCACCTCCCTGGCCATGATGTCTCTTTTCACCCTCACTCCGAAGAATGTGTTGTCATGCCATTTGGCATATTCCTGGTCGCGGAGAAATTTTTCTGCCGCTTTTGCGTGTGATGTGCTCATAACCCTGCTGCTAAAATTTCAACTACGTGAATAAACCTGATGTCGTCGCCGTTGGCGCCCTTAGCCTTCTCTTTGGCCGCTACTCCGGCAAGATGCATAAGGCAGGAGCTGTCGGGCCCTGTGATATATTCCGCGCCGGTGTTTATATGGCGCTGGAGTTTTGATTTCCCCATTTCGCCGCTGACGGCGGTCTCCTCAATGCTGAACATTCCCCCGAACCCGCAACATTCATCCGGCCGTTCGGGCTCTACCACTTCGATACCCTCCACAAGCTCGAGAAGATCGCGGATTTTGTTGAACGGGGTCGGTGTCATGATCTCTTTGGGCGAGGAGAGGTGAAGTTCTCTGACTCCGTGACAGGAGTTATGAAGGCTCACCCGGTGTGGAAATTTCGAGGGAAGTGATTTGACTTTCAGAACATCGTGTAGGAATTCAACGACGTCCATCGCTTTGGAGGCGATCGAACACTTATGGTCTTTCCCGATAAGATCGGGATAATTTATCCGGAGGAATGCCGTGCACGACACCGAAGGGGCGACCACATAGTCATAGCCTTTGAACATATCCTCCATTTTGCGGGCCAGGGGAATGGCCTCGCTTTCAAAACCGGCGTTTGCCATCGGCTGTCCGCAACATGTCTGTCCCTGAGGATATGTGACGTCGACACCGAGAGAACGCAACAGTTTGTATGTCGCCATCGCCACGTTGGGATATATCGCGTCAACGTAGCAGGGAATAAAAAGCCCGACTTTCATAGTTTTAGTTATTAGACTGGCATGAGAAGCCAGAATCTTGTTTCGTGTGTTAAGTGTAAAATGTATTAAGTGTCAAAGAGGAGGAAAGTCTCTTTTATTCTATAATTGATAATCAATATAAATTGTTTTGAATTTGTTCTTGTTTTTAGTCTTTTTCTTAAGTGTATTTGAATTTAAACATATTCTTATCTCCTGCTGAGTTTCAAGACAGCGTTTTCAAGCGATTCAGTGGGCTCGATGATGTTATAGTCTTTCCAGAATTCCCGGTCGCTGAAATCGTCAACTTTGTCGGAGAAAATCTCTCTTCTTCCGAAGGCCTCTTTTCTTGATATATCCTGCAACGGAGAGTTGTCGCGGTCGACCATCACCATTTCGGCAAGGGCTGTAAACCCGGAGGAGAATAGACGGCGTTTCCAGTCGCATTTAAAGCGAGTCTTGACCTTGATATAATTTAGATACGTGATGCCGTCTTGAATTTTATAGGTAACGGTGAAGGCCATCTCCTGCGGTTTGAAATGAAGTCCGCGGGGCTTTTTATAAAGGATGGCTCTGGTGGCCTTCTCGCGGTCGGAGACATCGAGCGAGAATTCTGCCCGGGTTATTGAAAGCGTCTCGAGATCGATATATATCTTTCCGTTATACATGGCATAGTCGGTCTTTGCAAAAGGCTTGAAACCGACGACAAACTGAGGCCGGTCGTCGATAATGTCCATCGGTTCCATTTTGAACTCGTAAAGGTCGAGATCGGACTCGTTGAGCAGGAAGTCTTCATTCTTTACTATATCAAGCGCTACGGGCAGCGTCGGACCGCCCATGATTTTAACTGCTATGGTGTCGTTCTTCCGCTGGCTCATAAGGCGGCGACCCTTGGCTATTCTTACCCTGTCGCCGGCTATTGTTCGGGTTCTGTAGGGGCGCTTGAGAACGTCGATAATGGCTTCAGAGATTCCGACATATCTTTTCCCCTTCTGGATTGTTTCCCGGTAAAAGGATGAGAACATATTGGGCGAGGATGAGTAGTTCTGGGGAATTTTGCCGATGGCTTCCTTGACGAGAGATTTGGCATCGGCACCATAGACGGTGAGCTCATCGAGGGTCTTTGTTGCGGGAGTGAGCCATATAGTAAGCATAGAAGCTCCGTTATACAGTCTCTTCCCGTCGAGAAGAGCGGTCCCGTATCCGATATGTTCGGCTAAGATGCCTGCGCCGATCCTGGATCTGGGAATCTTTAGTGTGAATGCTCCTTCAGAATTTGTTACCGTAGCTATATTGCTGCCCCTGACCGACAGGTTGACTCCCGCGAGTTTCTTTTTATGCGTTTTCTCCCTGACCGTGCCGGAAACGATTATGAGACTGTCGGAGGGGAGAATGGATGCCGTTGCCGAAGTGACTCCAGACAAAAGCAATATGACGATAATAAGGCTTCTGATGTTCATTCGATTAACGTTTTATGATCAACTTACAAATTTACATAAATTTTCAACTTTATCCTTGTAAATTTTTCCGTATTTTCTTTCTTTAGTTCGGAAATATGTATTGATGGAGTCATGTGTCATATAATTTCGGCAAAAGGAGCTCAGCTTGTCTTATTCTTGGAGTGTCGCATATTACAATAGTTCGTTAAAAATTTATTCATAGGCTAAGCGGCATCCACCGCCAAGCCAA
>CAJTYD010000084.1 GCA_910583775.1 uncultured Muribaculaceae bacterium
ACATTTATTAACCTTGTAATCATTCGGTTAGCTCAAAACTACCGAATCATTGTAAAGAGATATGTCGCTTTTAAACTATTGAAGTTGTTTCTCCTTATTTACGTTCCTTAAAATAAAAGAGTTAACTTTATGGCAATATTAGAAACGACTGTTTAAAATTTTTTTCAAAGGATTTTGAGAAGATTTTTGAGCTGGTTTACTTCCAGGCAATCGCCTTGCATTTGGCATAGCCCAAGAATTGGTCTCTGCCCTCATTTCTGGCGATTTCGCAAGTTGGGAAAGGAGTAGCCTTTCGATTTCGACTGCAAAAACTTGACGGAAGCAGTCAAATAGATTCTTAAAAGCCTTGAAAGAAAACATATAACAAATCTTTGAAAGAAATTTAAACAGTCGTTTCTAAGATTGCCATAAAATAAGAAACAACTTCATTTTTTAGCTGTTGTAGTTATTCCTAAAGAATTCACAATGACAAATGCTCTTACGATTCGCAGATCCACGTTATCATGTATTGTAGAGGCGCGTATGCTGCAAAAAACCAGACAACAAGGATTATCAGAAACCATTTCAATCTTAATACTCTGTCTCCCTTTTCTTTTTCTGAGGGGGCGTCAATTTGTAGCGCTTTGAACATTATTGTCGCTCCAACCACGCTGACAAGAAGACTGAAAAGGAAGAAAACCCTGAGCCAATGAGCGGTAATATCGGGATAAACCGCACTTGCATCATAAGTAATGTATATTCCGAATAAACCAAGGAGCTGCCCTATCCATCTCCATGTGAATGCTATGCAGCTTGGAATAGCGCATAATAACAATATGTCGAGCCCGTCAATGCTTTTGCCTTTTTTGTATTTGGAGTGAATTCTCCGGATCAGTATGTATGAAAGGTAAACCAGAAAGGATCCTATCATTATTATGGAACCGATCGTCCGGAACCATGTCGATTCAAATATTGTAGCCATTACTGCATGCATAAACCAAAATCAACCATAACTATTAAAACACTTGCGGGTCCGAGTATTTTTGATGCAACAACTTTAAGAGCTCTTTTAAACAGAGCTTTGGAAATCCTTGTAATACTTTGTCCACGAAACATATATACTAAATCAACTCCTAAAGCTTCCATAGCACATCGAATTGCTCTTGAATAGTTTGATTCGGCAAAAGCTTGATTCGAAAAAGGATCAAACATAGTCATTGTGACTGGATTGGGGTTCGGCACCGTAGGAGCTGAAGCGTCTTCCGCGGCCAAGGCGGATGCCACTGGTATTATCAATGTTTCTTCCAGATTTTCTTCCTGAAGAGCCTGGGTTATTTCAAGTTGGGTCAGTCCTTTGGTTACAAGATATGTGCGGCTCTGATCAATTAAGGGTCTGAGGGCATTCCTTGCTTCTGTTTCTGAAATTTTCAGGGAGTCAGTATATGTTCCGTCTTGGACAAAACTAAGGTCAGAACCAAATCCTGATGCCATGTCAAGCAGGTCGGTTGTGGTCTGAGGTAAAGGCATAGTGGGGTCTCCGGCACCGGTGTCTCCTCCGCCGGGACCTCCGCCGGGAGGAGGAACCGAGGCTGCTTCCGGACGGTCAAAATATATCCAGATTTCATCTTCTGCAAGGATGCCGGCAGAGTCGGTCATGGCTCTTGTGGGGGGTACGACAATCTTGACGGCTTTTAATCTCGGGATATCCATGTAGATGTTTTCTAAAAAGGCGTATCCTTTTTTAGAGTTTTCTGCGGTATTCAGATCGTTTGACTTACATGATTCAACTATAACAGCGGTTACAGACAAAGCAGTCAGCACAGCGAATACCAGTGGTCTTCTGGATATTTTCATGGTCTTTACATATTAAGCATTAAAGCATTATGCTGAAAGAGGGGACTCGGTCAGCTTGAGAAATAAAACTATAGGAAAATATTACCGGTAAAAATTCTTAAGTCAGTCTATCGGCATCTAATTTAATACATTTTGATGAATAGTGCAAGTTTTTAGCAATTTTTTGCGTTTTTTTCGATCTTGCAATCTTACAATTTGAAAATAATAATTCAATTGTTGTAATAGATAGATTTTTAGGTAGTTGTAAGGATATACTCTGGTGCATCCGGATGCAATATCAAATTCGTTTTGAAGACGAGGAAGTGTCAAAATGTCGTGTTGCCGTATTTTTTATGAGGGAAAGTTTCAGAGTGTTTGAATTCAAACACTCTAATAGCTTCTTAATCAAAACAGATTTTAAAATTTTGGTGCGGCTCCGGAGTAAGTGCTTAAATTTGATTAAATATAGTTATGATATATTGTGTAATTTTTTTTCGGCGTTTTTTTTGTCGTTTCTTTGCATAGAAATTTAGAAATAAATATATATAACCACGAAGAATGAAGAATCTTAAGAAAATTATTCTGTTGCTGATTATGGCCGTTGTCGGAACGGGAATGGCGAACGCTTTTATTGATTCATATACGGTGAATCGCGACAAACTGCCTGAAGCGGCACGCGAGATGCTCGACGAGCATTTCCCGAAGGCGAAGATCTCGATGATAAAGATCGACCGCCATCTGCTCAAGAAGCCGAATTTCGACGTCAAGCTCGTGAATGGCTCGAAGATAGAGTTTTCTAATTCGGGCAAGTGGAAATCGATCGACTGCAAGAGTCGCGCCGTGCCCGAGGCTCTGGTGCCCAAGGCGATCCGCAATCATGTCTCAAAGAACTATCCCGAGGTCAAGATAGTGAAGATAGAGAAGAAGAGTGCGGGCTATGAGATAGGCCTCTCGGATGAACTCAGCCTGAAGTATAATCTTCTGGGGCAGTTCAAGGGCGTCGATAATGACGATTGACCGTCGTAACAAATTGACATAAAAGTGAACACCGGTGGAAATCGCTCTCCACCGGTGTTCTTGTGTTAACCTAATTATTAAAAATATTTGAAGAAATTATTTTTTCGGGGATACCTTGCACTGCCATGCCCAGGCGTTCTTCATCGTCTCGTCGACAGGCACGTTTGCCACCCATCCGAGCACTTCGTTAGCCTTTTTGGGGGCAGCCCAGATCTTCTCGATGTCACCGGCGCGACGGGGACCGATCTTATGGGGCACCTTGACGCCAGTGGCGCGTTCGAACGATTCTATGAGCTCAAGCACCGAGAGGCCGCGGCCGGTGCCGAGGTTGAAGATCTCCACCTGGTCGGTGTCGTTGTTGTCGAGCATACGCTTCATGGCGATCACGTGAGCCTTGGCGAGGTCAACAACGTCGATATAGTCGCGGATGCATGATCCGTCGGGGGTGTTGTAGTCGTTGCCGAAGACGGTCAGCTCCTTGCGGATGCCGGCTGCTGTCTGCGTGAGGTAAGGCACGAGGTTCTGGGGAACGCCTAAAGGAAGCTCGCCGATGCATGCCGACGGATGCGCGCCGATGGGATTGAAATAACGCAGGATGATGCTCTTGATCGGAGCTCCGGATGCGATATAGTCTTCGATGATCTCCTCGGAGATCTGCTTGGTGTTGCCGTAAGGCGATGTGGCCGGCTTGATGGGAGCCGTCTCGTCGATAGGATTGACGTCTGGCTCGCCGTAAACCGTGCATGAGGAGGAGAACACGATCCCTTTCACTCCGAATTCAGGCATGAGGTCGAGTAGATTGACCAGAGTGTTGAGGTTGTTGCGGTAATAGAGCAGAGGCTTCTGCACTGATTCGCCCACAGCCTTTGAAGCTGCGAAGTTGATTATCCCCTTGATTCCGGGATTTTCCTCCAAGAGCTTTCTGAGGGTATTGATGTCGGTGCAGTCGCCCTGTACGAAAACGGGGCGTTTGCCGGTAATGGCCTCGATGCCGTCGAGCACCTCGATGTTGGAGTTGGAGAGGTTGTCGATGATGACCACATCATATCCTGCGTTCTGAAGCTCGACAACGGTGTGGCTGCCGATGTATCCGGTTCCGCCGGTTACAAGAATTTTATCTTTCATTTCAAGAGTATTATTTATTTAAAAAGAGGAGTCGGATAAACGCCTTCGTCGACGAGTTTCTGGAACTGAGCGACTGTTGCCGGGCGGTCGGCCGCGTATGTTACGCCGAACCATTTCGAGGGAGTCTCAAGCACCTTGAGCTCGATCTGACCGTTCTGGATAAGGTCGTTTACAACGGTCGGGATGTAGAACTCTGCCTTAAGCTCGTTCTGGCTTTCGTTGAGGAATTTCACGAAAGCCTTCTCTGAATAGTCGAAGTAGTCGGGAGTGAAACCCCACATATTCATCGAAACATTTGCATCCTCGGGGAAGGAAACTTCCTCGCCCTCTACAACCTGGATGAGTTCGCCGTTCTTGCGCTCGATTCCGTGGCATTCCTTGACGCCGGTGAGGTTGCCGTCGGCGTCGACTTCGCAGAGACCGCGGCTGACACCGCCGTTCTCGCTGAGGGTGTTCTCGATGTTGAAGCCGATCATGCAGTAGCAGTTCTTCTTGTTCTCTACCGAACGGAGGAAGTCGCCGAGAATGCGGAAGCTGTCGGCTCCATAGTAGTCGTCGGCGTTGATGACTCCGAACGGCTCCTTGATGGCATCCTTGCCCATGAGCACGGCATGGTTTGTTCCCCAGGGTTTCTTGCGCTCGGGGTTCGGGGTGAAGCCGGCGGGAATTTTGTCGATCGACTGGAAGACAACTTCCACAGGCACATGACCTTCATATTTGGAGATTATTTTTTCGCGGAATTCCTGCTCGAAATCCTTGCGGATAACGAAAACTATTTTGCCGAAGCCGGCGCGCAGAGCGTCATATACAGAGTAATCCATGATTGTTTCGCCGGAGGGACCGAGTCCGTCAAGCTGTTTGAGACCTCCGTAGCGGCTGCCCATGCCGGCAGCGAGAATAAATAGAGTAGGTTTCATAAATAAAAGGTATAAATAGGTTAGTATAATATGGTTTATTGTATTCTATAGGATTATGGTTCGGATAGAATCCTTGAGTATGTGGTATCCTTGTATATTTGTATATAAGGAGGGAGGGGCGTCGTCAGGCAGGCGGCTTGCGGTGAAGGAGAGGAATGACGAGGATGAAGAGGGAGAAGAGTATGAGCTTGGAGTTTCCGTTTCGTTCGACATCGGTTTTCGCGCGGTCGATTTCGGCGGATATCTCCTCGATGTTTCCGTGATGGATGAAAGGGGAGAAGCGTGAGGAGAAATTCGCCTCGTCGGGAGTCATATAGGAGAGCTGCGGCATACGGAGATTATAGATGAAATTCTCGCGTGCCATGGTGTTCATGTAATCGAGGAAGCGGCGGATCTTCTCGCGGCCGAACCCCGCGGTGTAGTCGCTGAGCTCCTTGAGCTTGGCAGGCTTCTTGGCGTATGCCGCGCGCATGATGTCGCGGAAGAGCTCGCCGAATTCAGCTCTTTCGCCGGAGTGGGAGGCGAGTTCGTCGGCGAGCGATATTCTGCCTCGGGCGAGCTTGGCGAGTTCGTCGGCGCGATATTCGTCAAGACCGAATTTCCGCTGCATGTAGGAGGAAATCTCATCGGTGTCGACCGGACCCATGTTGAAGCATTGCGTGCGCGAGGAGATAGTGGGAAGCACCGCGGCCGGGTTGTTGGAGACGAATATGAACACCGTACCCTCGGTCGGCTCCTCCACCACCTTGAGAAGTTTGTTGGCGGCAGCGGGCTGCAGCTTCTCTGGGAGCCAGATCACGAAGAACTTGTATTTCGAGGAATAGGAGGAATAGGCGTCGGCGCGGATTATATAATCGCTGTCCGAAACGTAGATCAGAGGCTGGGAGTTGCCGGCCTCGATGATCTCGAGCCATTTCTCCTCGGGCATCGCCGGATATTGCTCGAGCATTGTCTTCCACTTGTCGAGGCGGTCGGCGGAGAGCTCGATTTTCTGGGCCTTGTTCTTGACGATGGGATAGATGAAATGCAGGTCGGGATGGTTGAAGGAGAGGTGTTGCTGGCATGCGGGGCATTTCCCGCAAGGCTCTCCGTCGACGGGAGCCTGACAATGGGCATATTGCACCAGGGCTCGCGCCACGCTCATCTTGCCTATGCCAGAAGGGCCGGCAAGCATGATGGCATGGGGAATCCTGTCGTTGTCGACAAGTCTCTTCAGGGCTTCTTTGGTTTTAATATGTCCGGGAATGTCCGAAAATTTCATGACTTAATCGGGAATCCGCAAACTGCATTTTGATTATAAATCAACCGGATTCCTTTCAAAAGGATTGTTTGTTGACAAAATTAATAAATTATCTTCTCGTATGCAATTCAAAATCAAAAATAATTGCCATCAAAGACGTTTATGCCGTTTCTCTTTCGCTCTGTTTGCCGAAAATATGGTATATTTGCAATATGAAATCAAAAGCAGCCATCCCTTTTCTTGACTCTGTCGCAAGAGCGTATACATCGGAGTTTGACGATCTTTCGGAATTCTGTTTCGTTTTTCCGAACAAACGCTCGGGAACGTTCTTTCTGCGCGCTCTGAGCCGAAGCCTGGAAAACAGGTGCATCATCGCTCCCGAGGTGATTTCGATCACCGATTTCATGACGAAAGTGTCGGGCCTGAACGTAGATTCGCGGATCGACCTGCTTTTCCGGCTCTACAAAATCTACTGCAGGCTGCGTGGCAAGGATCTTGTCTCCGCCGATACCGGAGGGCTGCTCGATTTCGACTCCTTCCGCAGCTGGGGAGAGACGGCGCTCTCCGATTTCAGTGACGTCGACAATTATAATGTGGACGCCGACGCCCTTTTCAAGAACGTAAGGGACTTCAGGGAGATCTCGACAAACTTCCTGAACGACGACCAGCTCGATGTCCTGCAGCGCTATTTCGGTTATCGCCCGCGCCGCGAGGATCCGGAGGGCTTCTGGAAGCATTTCGAGCCTAAAAAAGCTCCGGGATCGGAGAGCCCGGATAAAATAGACCTCAAGGAGAGCTTCATCTTTATCTGGCAGATGATGGCGCCTCTTTATCATTCGCTCAACGACGAGCTTGCCGCCGACGGGCTCGCCACTACCGGCGGGGCTGCCCGCAAGGCTCTGGAGAACATCCGCGAGAGCGGTCGGGAGAATCTTCCCTGGAAGAAGATTGTGTTCGTCGGTTTTAACGCCCTCTCCACATGCGAGGCGCTGATTTTCGAGGCGCTGCGCAAGCTCGGCGGTTTTCCCGTGGATGAGAGGGAGGCTTTCGCCGATTTTTTCTGGGACGGAACCGGCCCGGTGCTCGACGGCGACAGCGACGCCGGTTATTTCCTGAGGCTCAACCGCCGTAATTTCCCTTCGCCCGAATGGGCAGAACGATATATATCCCTCTCGGATGTGAAGACTCTGCCCGATACACTCAGAGTGATAGCTTCGCCATCGAACGCGATGCAGGCGAAGATAGCCGGAAAGTGTGTCAAAGAGATTGCCGACAGCCGGGGTGAGGAGATAATAGAGGACGCGAGGGTGGCGGTGGTGCTTCCCGACGAAAACCTCCTTATCCCTCTTCTCTATTCGCTGCCCGGTGTGGTGAAGGAGGTGAATCTCACGATGGGGTATTCCCTGAAGCTTACTTCCGCGGCCTCTTTCATGTATCATCTGCGCCGGCTCCATATCCGGAGCAGGATGGCCGACGGGGAGCCTGCGTTCTATCACGAAGACCTGCAGACGTTTCTGGCGCATCCCTTCTCGCATACGCTGATAGGGAGCAACGTGATCAAGGATATCAAGACTTACGTCTCTGAACATCACCTTTTCAAAGTGAAGCTCTCGGAGATCGCAGCGCTCTCGCAGACGGCGGCGGAGACGATCGACCTCTACTCTTACGGAACCTCCCTTACGGGCACCATCCGTTATCTTGACGATCTTCTTGTCCGGGTCGACGCCGCTCTGGCCGGAGCCGACGGCGGAATCGTGAAATCGAAAATCGAACGCTCCAACATATCGGTCTACCGCGACGCGCTGCGCATTCTGCAGCGGAGTGCGATGAAACACGGCATCGACATGAGTTTCTCAGGAGTTTTCTATATGGTCGACAAACTCCTTGCGGGCGAGCGCGTCACTTTCGAGGGAGAGCCTCTCGAGGGGTTGCAGGTGATGGGCCTTCTCGAGACCCGTGCCCTTGATTTCGAGCAACTTGTCATCCTGTCGCTCAACGACAGCATCATGCCGCGGCGGGCGCGCTCGCGCACCTTCATCCCCGATGCGCTGCGCCGGGGCTATGGCCTGCCTTTCGCCAACTACCAGGAGAATCTGTTTTCCTATTATTTCTACCGTATGATCTCACGCGCCCGTAATGTCTCCCTCGTCTACGACGCGCGCGCCGGCGAAGGCCTGCGCACCGGCGGGGAGTCGAGATATCTTCTGCAGTTACGCTATCTTTACGCCCGCGACAAAATGAATTATGAGAACTACCGCTTCCTCCTTTCCGACACCCGGTCAGATCCGACGGCAGTGGAGAAGACGCCCGGAATCATGGAGATGCTCGAGGAATTCCGCAGGGAGGGAAGCGGCAGAAATCTGTCGGCGTCGGCTATTAAGCGCTATTGCGAATGCCCGGTGAAATTCTATTATGAAGTCGTGGCTCATCTCAAGACCGAGAGCGAGCCCGGAGAATATATCGACGCTATCACGCAGGGCAACATCATCCACGAGACGATGCTGGCCCTTTATTTCCCGAAGGAGATGCAGAAGAGATATCTCGAGCATCCCCTCCGGGTTGACGCTCCCGCGATCGAATCGATCATCAATGACAGGAACAGGATACTCCGGGAGATCACGCGCGCCATCAACCGGGAGCATTTCCATAAAAAGGATAATGAACTCGACAATCCGATCGCGGGAGCGGCCGAGATGGTGGCTGATAATCTGACGGATCAGGTGATCCGCATCCTTAAATACGACAAGAAGCTGGCGCCGTTCGAGCTTGTCGGAGCGGAGGTGGGACGCACGCTCCGCTGGAATTATGCCGAAGGGGAGGCAGTAAACATGAATTACGCTATCGACCGTCTCGACATCCAGAATCCCGAGGGGGGACGCCGATACCGTATCGTCGACTATAAGACCGGCGGAAGTTATGTGGAGGCCGCTGAATTCGACGACATTTTCAACGGCACCCTCAAGGCGAAGAATATTTTTCAGCTGATGCTTTACGCCAACCTGTTCAATCTCGACCGAGGCTCGGACGAGGACATGTCGATGGCGATCTATGAGGTGGATAAGCTTGAGAAAGAGGGAGAGTCCGTTCCGAAGCTCGAGGGGAATGCCGTGGAGGGACATAAATCGATAAACGAAGCGTTCGTAAGCCGGCTGAACGGGATTCTCTCTGAGATCTTCGACAGCGGGAAGCCGTTCGAGCCGACTGAAGATCCTCATGCCTGCGCTTTCTGCAACCTTAAGGATCTCTGTTCGGGACGTGTGTAATTGTACGGATTCTCAGGCGGAGAGTTGCGTGAATGAGAAAAAATTGCTAACTTTGGCGCGCTTTTGAGCAAAACGTGTGATGGGAAATTTGCAGACACGCCCCTGGGGCGCGTCTTGTTCCATGGGCGAATGCCGGAGCAACTTATTTTGAGTAACACAATTAAAAAAAGAAAATGAAAGTATTTGAATTGAATGCAGAGCCCCGTCTGGAGCTTGGCAAGAAATCAGTGAAGGCTCTCCGCAAAGAGGGTAAGATTCCTGCAGTTATCAACGGTTCGAAGGTGGTCGAGCTTCCTTACAAAGAGGCTCTTAAGCCGGGCGAGAAGCTTGTCGAGATCGCCGACAACCGCGGTATCATCACCACCGACATCGTAGTCAATAGCGAGGATGTCCGCAAGCTTATCTACACTCCCGACATCTTCGAGGTAGACCTCAAGATCAACGGCGAGGATAAGAAAGTTGTCATGAAGGAGCTTCAGTTCCAGCCTGTAAAAGACACGGTTCTTCACATCGATTTCCTCGAGGTATATCCCGACAAGCCGATCGTGATGGAGGTTCCCGTTCAGATCGAAGGTCACGCCGAGGGTGTTAAGGCCGGTGGTAAGCTTTCCGTATCGATGCGTAAGCTTAAGGTGCGCGCTCCTTACACACAGATTCCGGAGCGTCTCGTTGTCAATGTCGACACACTCGGTCTGGGCAAGTCGCTCGCAGTAGGCGACCTTCACTATGAGGGCCTTGAGTTGATTAACGCCAAGAATGCAGTTGTCTGCGCCGTGCAGCTCACACGTGCCGCACGTGGTGCCGCAGCAAAGGCAGAGGCATAAGGATAATCAGCCTGTCAAAAAGAGACACTATGCTTCCCGAGGGAGGGCATGGTGTCTTTTATTTTGATCTGGCAAGAATAGCTTGAAATTGAAAATTTTAGAATTGCTCGGCTTCTGCCGCAGGAGGCAGGAGCCGGCCGATAAGGATATGAAGAGATTTCTGATAGCCTGTCTTGGAAACATTGGCCCCGAATATGTGGGGACGCGTCACAACGCCGGCTTTATGGCCGGCGACTTCATCGCCGCGCAGGCGGGCGCCGAATTCAGGTCGTGCAGATACGGCGACATGGCGGTGGTGAAGGTGAAGAACTGTGAGCTTATGCTCCTTAAGCCGTCCACATTCATGAACCTCAGCGGAGTGGCCGTGCGCTTCTGGATGAACAAGGAGAAGCTCCCGCTTGAAAATCTTCTGGTCATCGTCGACGACATCGCGCTGCCGTTCGGCACGATCCGCCTGCGCAAGCAGGGTTCCGACGCCGGCCACAACGGCCTTAAGAACATAGCCTCCGAACTCGGGACGCAGAATTACGCGCGGCTCCGTTTCGGCGTGGGCGGCGATTTCCCGCGAGGCGCCCAGATCGACTACGTGTTAGGTAAATTCCCGCCCGAAGAGATGGCGAAGATGCCCGAAATCATGGAGAAGGTGAGCGAGGCCGTGAAGGCGTTCTGCCTTTCGGGTCCCGATTTCGCCATGACCCACTATAATCATTAATTTGGTTTATGGTTAAGGTTTAAGGTTTAGATAATACCAATCGTCGTAATATCTATGAGGGTTGGTCATTTCTATGGTCTGGTAAAGGAAGCAACGTCAATGATCAGTACCATTCCATTATAAGTAGTTTCTAAAAATTAATCGATATATGAGTAGTTGATATCTTGAACT
>CAJTYD010000085.1 GCA_910583775.1 uncultured Muribaculaceae bacterium
TATCGTTATTTTCCTTAAAAAATTTCACAAATCAAATTAGTTTAAACAACTTCGTCGCAAAGGTTTATCAGAAATATTTGATTACTCCGACAGATTCAAAAGAATCCATTTCGTTGATCATTCTTACGGCAGACTCAAGAATGGGGTATGCGCATACGGCGCCGGAGCCTTCGCCGAGTCTCAGTCCGAGATGAAGGATGGCGTCGGCTCCGAGAAAACGAAGCATCAGGTTATGTCCCGCTTCGTCTCCCTGATGACCGAACACAGCATATTCGAGAACATCCGGATAAAGGCGCGATGCCGCAAGAATGCAAGCCGTCATGATGAAGCCGTCGACGATAATAAGCATTCCGAGTTCGGCTGCCTTCAGCATTCCTCCTACAGCCATCACCATTTCGTAACCTCCGAACCATGCCATATAGTCTTCCGGACGGTTGCCTCCGGAGTAGTTCTCCATCGCTCTTGAAAGAACGTCAAGCTTATGGCTCACTCCGGCTTTGTCGAGTCCGGCGCCGGCGCCGATGCATTCGGCGAGTGGAATTCCGGTGAAGACATGCATCCACATTGATGAAGAAGAGGTGTTGCCGCTGCCCATCTCGCCGAAGCTGACCACGTTGCAACCGGAATCGAAGACATCCTCCACCACTTTCGCTCCTCGTTCGAGAGCAAGTTCGAATTCTTTATTTGTCATTGCCGGACCATGAAGGAAATTACGGGTGGATTTACGGATCTTGCAGTCGATGATGCCTCTTCCTTCGGGAATATCATAATCCACACCCGCATCAACGAGCACGAGCCGGAAGCCATGCTGGTTGCAGAGGAAGTTGATGCCGGCGCCTCCTTTAGAGAAATGTGAGAGCTGCTGCCATGTCACCGCTTTGGGAGATACGCTCACTCCTTCTTCAATCACGCCGTGGTCCGCGGCGAAAAGGATATTGTGCGGATTCCTGAGCGCGGGGGTATCGGTCTGCTGAATTGTTCCGATTTTCAACGCCAGCGACTCGAGCCTTCCCAGCGAGCCGAGAGGCTTGGTGAGGCAGTCGATTTTATTCTGAATTTTCGGACAAATTTCCTTTGACGGTTTATTGATGTTGAATGTTATCATGGTTTCAGTAATTTTTATCAACGACTTATTGGTTTGCTGTATGTTTATTCCGGTAGAATGTTGCGCGTTCATTTGATTTTTACCGGAATCCCGGCAACAGAGAGATAGACCTCATCTGCATTAGAGGCTATGAACTGGTTGAACCATCCCTGAAGGTCGGTGAATTTCCGCTCCAGAGCCGTAGCGCCGATGACTCCCGAGCCGATCTCATTGGAGACAAAGATATAATTGCCCGGCCTTGAAGTGAATTCCGAGAATTCTTTCTTCAGGATTTCGAGACTTTTTCCCACATCCTCCCCGTGAGAGAAAAACACATTGGTAATCCACATGGTCACGCAGTCGATGACTACAGTTTTCCCGGTCATGTCATGCCGGCCGAGGTGAATCTCCTCTTCAACAGTTGACCACTGCGGCCCTCTGCGGTTCTGATGTATTTTCACCCTTTCGCGGAATTCGTCATCCATCACATGGGCTGTTGCCAGATAGACAGGATTCTCTGAAAGTTCCAGGGCCTTTGCCTCTGAAAAAGCGCTTTTCCCGGAACGCTGCCCGCCCGTGATCAAAATTATTCTGCTGTTTCCCATAATTCTGAAATTTCTTTTAAAGAACCATTCTTCGCTTCTTTCTCGCTGAAGAATAAGACCGAATCGGTTTTTATCCCTTTGAAACATATAAGAGCCGGCGTTGCCTCCCGGGAATGGGTGCCGGAAGAGCAGAGAGTCGGATGATCGGAAATCACTGCGACGGAAATATCTTCTTCTCTGCTGTATAATTTTCTCAAAAGAGATATGATATTACTGTCTATACTTTCTATGGCCTTTATTTTGGATTTAAGATCTCTCCGATGGGATGCCGCATCGCATGCCTCTATGTGGACAATGACGATGTCATGATTCTTTATCGCTCCGATCATGGCGGTGCCTTTATTCTGGTAGTCTGTGTCGATATCTCCCGTTGCCCCGTCCGGCTCTATCCATTTGAGTCCGCATTCCATCGCTATTCCCTTAACAAGAGGAACTTTCCCTATAAGAGCCGCGGAGGTCCATTGGCTGATATCCTTGTTGTTGGGATTCCTGAAATCTCTAAAACTTCTTTTCTTATCTTCACTCCATATCTTCAGACGTGGGTCGGCATGTAGCCTTTCGCGACAATCATCTTGGAAAAGGGAGATGCCGGTTCTGTCTGACAAGGCATGGAATCTGCATGATGGATAATCATGCAGAATGCATTCCAAATCAATGGTTTCCGAAAGTATATATCTTGCTGCGTATGTTTCAGAAGAGATATCCAGACCAAGCCCGGTTGCTTCCAGCGGACCTCTTCCGGAGGGAAGTTCTTCAGGTTTATATCCCAGAATAGTGAGGATAGCTGTCTCGCTCCCGACATATTTACCTGTGGGGATTGTGTGAAGGCAGCCGGATCTCCCCATTCGGGCCAGGAAATCCATGTTAGGACTCTGCGCCCGGGCCATGGGCGTCATGCCATCTTGGAAATCTGCCGTACTGTCGGCCATTCCGTCGCATATCACCACCACCTGCCTCATAACTATTATTCGATTGTCCGAAAGATTCTAAACGCTTCTTCCCGGCCGAGATTGACTTTCTCAGGATAATGCGCGTCTGAGTTGACAACTAAAGGCAATCCCGCTTCTTTCATTTTCCTCCACCATCTTTCGGCCGGGAAGAAACGGTTCTTGTCGAAGAGCGACTTGGTGTTTATCTCCACCGCTATCCGTGCCCATGAAGCATGCCTTATGACATCGTCGACCAAAGCCTCATACCAGGAAGTGTTTTCGATTTCCGGGTCTTTCATCGCGGCGTTGCCGGCTATTTTGTCGAAATGGCCTAAAATCTCGAAGCCTCCGAGTTCGATCATCTCAAGAGTATGTTCGAAGAATTTCTCCACAACATAGCGCAGATCGTTTTCGAATCCGTCGCGAAGGTATGAGTCGAAACGCTCGAACTTTCCGTCGCAGTCAAGATATATGCCATCCTGATTGGGGACAAAATGCACTGATCCTATGCGGTAGTCGAGAGGAAGCTTCTGAAAATAATCTATATGGGCACCGAAGTCGCGGCCCACATAATCCACCTCCATACCGGTGAGGATTTTCATTTCTCCGGCGTAAAACTCCTTAAGGCGGTCGGCCTCCGAGATATAGTCGCCTACATCCTCGCGGAGCATATTGCATGGCGAATCCACACAAATCGGAGCGTGAGGAGAGATGCCCCATATCTTCATGCCGCGCCTGCGGGCGGCGGCCGCCATATCCTCCATGGAAGCCCTGCCGTCGCAGAACTGGGTGTGTGAATGCAGGTTGTATAAGTCGGTGTCTTTCGTCAGCGATATTATATCTTCTGCAGTCATAATGATTATGCTAAAGCTGTTTTTTCTGTTCCTTTGATATATTTTGCAAAAAGGGCGAGGAATACGGCCGACGTGCCGATACCGATTGCAAGCGCCCATTCGTATGCTATGCGCACTCCCCAGATCGAATCGGTGAGAGCTCCGAATCCTTCGGGGGCGAAGAAAATGTAGGTCACCGTCACGGCAGTCATGAACAGCGCCGGAACAAGAGACACGATATAGAGCCTTCTGTTCTTGGCCAGATAGACCGTGACGGACCAGAGCGTGAATACCGAAAGCACCTGGTTGCACCATGCGAAGTATCTCCAAAGCGCATCGTAAGGCATAAGCATGATAATGAAGCAGAGAACGAAGATCGGAACTGAAATGAGCAGACGTTTGATGATTCTTTTCTGCTTGACGCCGAGGAAATCGGCCGCTATTAATCTCGCCGATCTAAGCGCAGTGTCTCCGGAGGTGATAGGCGCGGCAATTACGCCAAGAATGGCCAGCAGCCCTCCGAACTTACCGAGCCAGCCCTCCGAGATGTCGTTTACAAGTATCGCCGGACTCCCCGAGCCTAAGAACTCCTGCAGGCCCGTGTATCCTCTTGTGAAGGTTATAGCGGCGGCTGCCCAGATCAAGGCCACGATTCCTTCCGTTACCATGGCTCCGTAAAATATCGGCCTCGCATGCTTTTCGTTTTTGAGACATCTCGCCATCATCGGCGACTGGGTGGCGTGGAAGCCGGAAATGGCTCCGCAGGCGATCGAGACAAACATCATCGGAAAGATTGGGTTAGCCTCAGGATCCTGTTTGTGGTTATAGAATTCGTTCCAGATCTCCGGCATGTCTCCCCAGTGGAAATACAAGGCCGTAAGAATGCCTATGGCCATGAAGAGGAGAGCGATTCCGAAAAGAGGATAGATCTTGCCGATAACCTTGTCGATGGGAAGCAGGGTGGCAAGCATATAATAGATAAATATCAATGCTATCCAGAAGAATTTGTCAAGACTTTCGGGAGTGAGCATCGCCAAAAGATCGGCTGGATTATAAACGAAAACTGCGCCGACAAGAATCATGAGAAGCAATGCGAATACCCTCATTACATTTTTGATTTTCGTTCCAAGCTCCATACCGACGATCTCGGGGAGGGAGGCTCCGTCGTTGCGGAGCGACAGCATTCCCGACATATAGTCGTGGACAGCTCCGGCGAAGATGGTGCCGAACACGATCCATAGGAAAGCCGATGGACCGTACATCACTCCCATAATGGCGCCGAAGATTGGTCCGAGTCCCGCGATATTGAGAAACTGAATGAGGAAGATTTTCCAGGAGGGGAGCTCTACATAGTCCACTCCGTCGGCTTTTGTATGGACCGGGGTTATGCGCGAGGGATCCTGGCCGAAGACTTTGGCTACGAATTTCCCGTATGTGAAATAGCCCAGAATCAATACTGCAAGGGCAATCGAGAAAGATATCATAAGTAAGGTTTATTAGTCAGTTCGAAAAAAGTATTGAAAAAAGTATTAGTTGTTAAGTTCGTTTCGGTATACGTCACTGCGAAGTTTGCCGAGGGCGGCTCGTGCCTTCTCAAGCGATTTCTCCGCCTCCGAAATGCTTCTTCCCAATGATGACGATTTTGCTTCGGCATACTTGCGTCTCAGCTCTCCGAGATTCTTTTCCGAAGCGTCAAAATCCCTTTTCGCCTCGAGATATCTCTGCATGGCGCTTCTTCCGGCCTGTGATTTGAAATCATCAAGAGTGGTGTAGACAGCGCCTCCGGGCATCGGGAAACAGAAATCCGCCTGTTTCTTGTTTTCTCCGGGCCGGATGGCCATGACCTCGGATATAAGTTCGTCGTAGTTGTCGTCGGGATTCCATGTAGCCTTGTAATCGGCGATGCGAGCGAAACCGGCGAGGTTTTCCTCCTCGGGATCGTAATTGGAACGGAGGTCGTTCACTTTGAAGAGATAGACGGTGATGTCGTCGCCGAGCCGGTTGCGGTCGGTAGCCCACCATCCGACGCCGTTGAGCTCGTCGATCGCAAGCATATAGTCGTCATACGGAGAATTGTATGGCATTCCTATATTCTGCGGCTGCAGGAATGAGCCGTCGGTGGCGTCGCGTTTGGCGACGAAAATGTCATATCCTCCGATCGATTCATCGCCATCGGCAGCGAAATAGAGGGTGACGCCGTCGGCCATCATGAAGGGGAAGATGGTGTTGCCGTCCTCGCTGAGCACGGATGATATCTGCGACGGCTCATGCCATTCGCCGTCGGTGAGACGGATCGATTCCTTAATCTTGTAGATTCCCGCCGTGTCAGGAGCCGCCCACATCTTGAAGTCGTTTCCTTCGTTGGTGAAGACATATTCCACATTTCCCTCCTCGAAAGGCAATCCTTCGGCGCCTGAAAGTATTCCCGAAGAGACTGGCAGCTTGTAGGCCCTGAAGAATTCAGCACGCGGGACGGCGATCGAGTCAAGAATGACGAGCTTCTCGACTCTGTCGAGGAAACTCTCTGCGGTAGAGATTATTTTTTCCTCTTCTTCAATCTGAGGGGGAACATTTTTTCTCACTTTCTTGCGTGCTGCCTCAAGGAGGCGTGCCGCCTCGGAGAAATCATAGCTCAGATAGGCCTGATGCGCCTGTTCTATAAGTTCGTCTACTGTCTGGGCGCAGACAGGGGAGACGATAAAGGCGGCTATCAGCGCGACAATATATCTTTTAAATTTCATAAAAGCCTTTTCCTTATTATATTGAAATGCAAAATTAGCAAATAAATCCGAGGAGGCAATTTATAAAGGTGAAAATATCGGTCCCGGCGTTCGCGGATTGTAGAAAGATGCACAACTGTTTAAAGTTGGGCAATTTTCAGAAAAATTTATTAACTTTGCAGACGATTGCAGACTTTTGCATGCTCATTTATGGGAAAATAGAAAAATAACCGCAGGCCGGTTAGGTAAGAAAACGGGCCGGTTATCCTTAGCGAAAGAAAAGGAAATAAAAACAAAATATAGCAATTATGAGTTTGAACATCATTGTGTTGGCTAAGCAGGTGCCAGACACACGCAATGTCGGGAAAGACGCGATGAAGGCGGACGGGACCATAAACCGCGCCGCTCTTCCGGCGATATTCAATCCCGAAGACCTGAACGCCCTTGAGCAGGCTCTTAAGTTAAAAGAGATGTATCCCGGCACAAAAGTAACGCTCCTGACGATGGGGCCTGCCCGTGCAGCGGAGATTGTACGCGAAGGATTATACAGAGGTGCTGACGGCGGTGTTGTCCTGTCTGACCGCGCGTTTGCCGGCAGCGATACGCTCGCGACATCATACGCTCTGAGTGCCGCAGTCCGCAAGCTTGGCGATTATGACCTGATAATCGGCGGCCGTCAGGCTATCGACGGCGATACGGCCCAGGTGGGTCCGCAGATCGCCGAGAAACTTCATCTTCCTCAGGTCACATACGCCGAGGAGATCATAGACGTCAAGGATGGCAAGGTTATCGTTAAGCGTCGTCTTGAAGGCGGAGTCGAAACCGTAAAGGCCCCCCTTCCTCTGGTGGTGACCGTTAACGGTTCGGCCGATGAATGCCGCCCCCGCAACGCCCGCAATGTGCAGAAATACAAATATGCCGCCGTTCCTTCGGAAGTGGCTGCCGACGAGGCTAAGAAGGCCTTCATCGAGAAGCGCCCCTATCTTTCTATCGGCGAATGGAACGCCGAAACCGTCGAGGCAGATCTCGCCCAGTGCGGTCTCGCAGGATCTCCCACAAAAGTGAAGAGCATCGAGAATGTGGTTTTCACCGCTAAAGACGCCCGCCGTGTAGAGAACAACGACGAAGAGCTTGAAAACCTGATAGTTGAATTAATCGCTAACCATACTATAGGCTAAAGACATGGCAACAGACAAAAACAACTTGATCGTATATTGCGAATATGAGGATGGCAGGATTGCCGATGTAAGCCTTGAACTTCTCACCAAGGGCCGTACACTTGCCGACAAACTCGGAATCAATCTGGAGGCCGTTGTTGCCGGAAACAACCTCAAGGATATCGAAAAACAGATCTTCCCTTACGGCGTTGACCGTGTCTATAAGGTTGAGGACGCACGACTTTATCCCTATACTTCTCTTCCCCACAGTTCTATCCTGATAAATCTTTTCAAAGAGATCGAGCCCCGTATCGCCTTTATGGGCGCCACCGCTATCGGCCGCGACCTCGGCCCGCGTGTCTCTTCAGCACTCCACAGCGGTCTGACCGCCGACTGTACCTCTCTTGAGATCGGCGATTACAAGGATGCGAAGACAGGCAAGGAGTATACCGACCTTCTGTATCAGATCCGTCCCGCTTTCGGCGGAAACATCGTCGCCACAATCGTGAACCCCGACTGCCGTCCGCAGATGGCCACGGTCCGCGAGGGCGTGATGAAGAAAGAGGTTAGGGATTCGAATTATGTCGGCGAGGTCATAAATCTCGACCCGAGCAAGTATGTCCGTCCTGAAGACTATGTGGTTGAGGTTATCGAAAGAAACGTCGAGAAATCGAAGGTCAACCTCAAGGGCAGTCCTATCGTTGTTGCCGGAGGTTACGGAGTGGGAAGCAAAGAGAATTTCGATCTTCTCTTCAAGCTTGCCGATGTTCTCGGCGCTGAGGTCGGCGCAAGCCGTGCCGCCGTCGACGCCGGCTGGATCGACCACGATCGTCAGATCGGTCAGACAGGTGTTACGGTCCGCCCGAAACTCTATATCGCCTGCGGTATTTCCGGACAGATCCAGCACATCGCCGGTATGCAGGATTCATCGATAATCATCGCTATCAACACCGATGAGAACGCGCCTATCAACACTATCGCCGACTATGTGATCACCGGCAAAGTCGAGGATGTCGTTCCCAAATTAATCAAGTATTACAAAAAGAACTCGAAATAAGTAGATTAAGATGGCAAATTTCTATAATGATAATCCGGCACTGAAGCTTCATCTGAATCATCCTATGATGAAGAAGATCGTGGAGCTTAAGGAGAGAAACTTCGCAGATGCCGAAAAATTCGATTATGCACCTCAGAATTTCGAGGATGCCATGGATTCATACGACCGTGTACTCGATATCGTCGGCGATATCTGCGGCAACGTCATTGCCGTGAATGCCGAGGACGTCGACCATACCGGTCCGCGTGTGGAAAACGGCCACGTAATCTACGCCGAGGGAACGAAGAAGAATCTTGACGCCTGCCGCAAGGCCGGTCTCATGGGTATGGCTATGCCCCGTCGTCTTGGCGGCCTTAATTTCCCGATCACTCCCTACATCATGGCTGCCGACATCGTCAGCCGCGCCGATGCGGGTTTCGAGAACCTCTGGGGCCTTCAGGACTGCGCCGAAACCATCTATGAGTTTGCCGACGACGCCCAGAAGGAGAAGTATATTCCCCGTGTCTGCGCCGGCGAGACAATGTCGATGGACCTTACCGAGCCCGACGCCGGTTCCGATCTCCAGTCGGTTATGCTCAAGGCCTCCCAGAAAGAAGATGGCTCGTGGGTTCTTAACGGCGTGAAACGTTTCATCACCAACGGCGACTCAGACATTCATCTTGTACTCGCCCGCTCCGAGGAGGGCACAAAGGATGGCCGCGGTCTTTCGATGTTCATCTACGACAAGCGCAATGGCGGCGTTACCGTGCGTCGCATCGAGAACAAGATGGGTATCAAAGGCAGTCCGACATGCGAGCTTGTCTACAAGGATGCTCCCGCAGAGCTTGTAGGCAGCCGTCGTCTCGGTCTTATCAAATATGTGATGGCGCTGATGAACGGCGCGCGTCTCGGCATCGCCGCCCAGAGCGTCGGTATCAGCGAGGCCGCATATCGCGAGGCTCTCGCGTATGCAAAAGACCGCAAGCAGTTCGGCAAGGCCATCATCGAGTTCCCCGCAGTTGCCGAGATTCTTTCGAACATGAAGGCTAAACTCGATGCTTCGCGCACGTTGCTGTATGCCTGCTCGAGATTCGTCGACATGTACAAGGTTTATGACGACATCTCCAAGGAACGCAAGCTCGAGGTCGAGGAGAAGAAAGAGGCGAAATATTACAGCAGACTCGCCGATGCCTTCACTCCTCTTGCAAAGGGTATGACATCCGAGTTCTGCAACCAGAACGCTTACGACTGTATTCAGATCCACGGCGGTTCGGGCTTCATGAAGGATTATGCCTGCGAGCGCATCTATCGCGACGCGCGCATCACCTCGATTTACGAGGGCACGACCCAGCTTCAGGTAGTAGCGGCAATCCGCCACGTCACCACCGGCACATATCTTGACTGGATCCGCGAGCAGGAATCGCGCCAGGTAGCTGCGGAAGACGAGGCAATCAAGTCGATGCTCGTATTCATGACCCAGCAGTATGCTGCGGCTGTCGAGAAGGTTATGGGTATCGACAATCCGGCCTATCATGATTTCATGGCGCGCCGCCTTGTGGAGATGGCAGGTTATTGCGTTATGGGTTACCTCCTTCTGGATGACGCCCAGCGCGATGCAGAGGTTCGTCGTTCGCTGAACGTATTCGTGAAATACGGTCAGGCAGAGGTTGCGAAGCATGCCGACTTCATAGAGAACTTCATTCCCGAGCAGATGTCGAACTATACCTACGAGGCATAATTCTGCATTTATCCGGATATGATATTACGGAGCGGGGAGCCATTCAGCTGGCTTCCCGCTTCTGGCTTTAAATTAAGGAAGGTCTTTAGGGTCTTTAAGGTCTTTAAGGTCTTTAGGGTCTTTAGGGTCTTTAAGGTCTTTAGGGTCTTTAAGGTCTTTAGGGTCTTTAAGGTCTTTAGGGTCTTTAAGGTCTTTAAGGAGAGGGGGGAGGGGGTATTAATTGGAAAATTATGATGTAAGTCGGGATGGAATTTGGTTAATTCGCGGAAAAGTGTTAACTTTGCGGCGGTTTTTCGGGCTCATGTGTAAATGTCGCCACGAAAAACCGTGAGAATTAAATAATTAACTTAACGATTACCAAACCGTATGAATTGTTACGAAACCGTTTTCATTTTAACTCCCGTTTTGTCTGATGATCAGATGAAGGAAGCGGTAGAAAAATTCAAAGATGTTCTCGTTCAGAACGAAGCAGAGATCGTCAATGAAGAGATGTGGGGTCTGCGCAAGCTCGCATATCCTATTCAGAAGAAATCGACAGGCTTCTATGTGCTGATTGAGTTCAAGGGCGAGCCTACGATCGTGAAGAAACTTGAGACCGCCTTCCGTCGCGACGAGCGCGTGATCCGTTTCTTGACCTTCCGTCTCGACAAATATGCAGCAGAGTATGCCGAGAAACGCAGAAAACTGAGAGCACAGAAAGCAAATGAGAAACCCGCTGAAGCACCTGCAGAGGCAAAATCAGAAGCAAAGGAGGCATAATCATGGCAGCAAACAACGAAATCCGTTATCTCACACCTCTTTCAGTCGACACAAGAAAGAAGAAATATTGCCGTTTCAAACGCAGCGGTATCAAATATATCGACTATAAAGATCCCGAGTTCCTCA
>CAJTYD010000086.1 GCA_910583775.1 uncultured Muribaculaceae bacterium
TCCTCGCCCTTTTCTAAACGGCGACTACATCGGCGCGTCCGCTGAATAGTTACGGGGTAAAACGGATTTTGTGATTAATTTTGCACCATCACTATTTCTTTAATAAGAATCGATTCTATAAATGAAGGGGGACTCCGAAGAGGATCCCCTTTTTATCATTGAAAACATAAGAAAATTCCAACCTATCCAGGAGATATTGTGGAAAATCACAAAAACAAAAAAGAAATAAAATTGCAGATTTAGCAGTCAAATAGTAATTTTGCATAACCAATACGTCCTATCCTATATGGAACTGATAAAACATGAATGCGGAGTCGCAATGATCCGCCTCCTCAAACCCCTGTCCTATTACAAAGAGAAATACGGTTCAGACCTCTACGGTCTCGGCAAGCTCTACCTCATCATGGAGAAGGAGCATAACCGCGGTCAGGAAGCCGCAGGAATCGGGTGCGTAAAGCTCGACATGCCTCCCGGACACGAATACATTTTCCGTGAGCGTGCCCAAGGCTCCGATGCCATTACAAAAATCTTCGACCAGGCTCACGACCAGATAGATACAGCCAGAAGCGAAAACGTGCCGGAGGAATATCTTCCGTTCGTCGGAGAGGTATACATGGGGCATCTTCGATACAGCACCACCGGACGCTCGGGCATCAATTACGTGCACCCGTTCATGCGCCGCAACAACTGGAGTTCGCGCAACATGCTGCTCTGCGGAAACTTCAACATGACAAACGTAGACGAGATCTTCGACTCCATAATCAGCACCGGACAGCATCCCCGTCTCTATGCCGACACCTTCATCCTTCTCGAGCAGCTTGGCCACGGCCTCGACCGTGAGAACGAACGCCTCTTCGAACTCCACAAAAACGCGGGCCTGACGGGTCTCGAACTTTCAAAAGCAATAGCACGCGACCTCAACGTGACCAATATGCTTCGCCGCTGCGCCCCTGCCTGGGACGGCGGCTATGTGATATGCGGAATCGTCGGTAACGGAGATATGTGGGCGATGCGCGATCCTCACGGCATCCGCCCCGCTTTCTATTATATGGATGACGAAATCGTAGTGCTCGCAAGCGAACGTCCTGTAATCCAGACGGCATTAGATCTCCAGCTTGACGATGTAAAGGAACTGCAGCCCGGAACAGCTTTGGTAGTCGACCGCGACGGAACAGCGAGAATCGACCGCATACTTCCCGAAGGCGCCAACGCCCGCTGCAGCTTCGAGAGAATCTATTTCTCACGCGGCTCCGACTACGATATTTACCGCGAGCGAAAGACCCTCGGCAAAAACCTCACCGGGCAGGTGCTCAATGCCATCGGGAACGACATAGAGAACTCGGTGTTCTCATTCATTCCAAACACAGCCGAAGTGGCATTCTATGGCCTGGTGGAGGGAATTGAAAACCATCTGATAAAGAGCAAGATCGAGGATATCCAGCGACTTTCAGGCGCCGGAAACCTTACAGACTCAAACATAGAGGCCATCCTGCGCAAGCGAGTCAGAAAAGAGAAAGTGGCCATTAAGGATATCAAACTGCGCACCTTCATCGCCGAAGGTTCGACGAGAAACGACCTTGCAGCCCACGTCTACGACATCACATACGGCAGCATACGGCCGGGCGACAACTTAGTGGTTATCGACGACAGCATCGTGCGCGGCACTACGCTCCGTCAGTCGATCATCCGGATCCTCGACCGGCTGCACCCCCGAAAGATGGTGATTGTCTCCAGTTCGCCGCAGGTGCGCTTCCCCGACTGTTACGGCATCGACATGTCGCGCATGGGAGAGTTCATCGCTTTCAAAGCTGCAATGGCGCTGCTTGAGGAGCGCGGAATGCGATATGTTATCGATGATGTCTATCGCAGATGCAAGGACCAGGATTCTCTTCCCAAAGAGAAAATAAAGAACTATGTCAAGGATATATACGCGCCTTTCACCGATGAGGAGGTATCGGCGAAAATAGCCGAACTGCTCACTCCCGAAGGGATCGGCGCCGAGATCGAGATAGTCTATCAGTCAGTCGAGAGGATGCACAAGGCCATCCCCGACCATCCTGGCGACTGGTATTTCACCGGCGACTATCCTACACCAGGGGGCAACCGCCTGGTGAACCGAGCCTTCATCAACTACTACGAAGGCAACGCCTCGAAACGGTTCTAATCAATTAGAAATTAGCAATTAGCAATTATAGTTAGCAATTAGCAATCGGGTTGGCGCATGAACAAGATGCAAATGAGTTAGTGCTGCTAAGCTACAAAAAAGCTCGCGAAGAATCGGTTCTCCGCGAGCTTATTTTGCGTATTCTATTGCCAATCAGCTTACTATAATTACTAATTACTAATTGATCAGTACTCGTCCCAGCTCTTGATCTTGATTTCGGAGAGGGGGATCTCGCAGAAGGCGCGGATGAAGGCGGAAGCGAGACGCGCGTTAGTGAGCAGAGGCACGTTCAGGTCGATCGCCGCGCGGCGGATCTTGTAGCCGTTGCTGAGCTCCTTCGGCGTCAGATTCTTCGGGATATTGATCACGAGGTCGATCTCCTTGTTGTGAAGCATTTCAAGGGCCTGTGGCTGCTTATCCTCGCTCGGGAAGTATACTTCTATTGCCGGCACACCGTTCTGCGCTAAGAAGCGCTGTGTGCCCGGCGTGGCATAGATCGTATAGCCTTTTGAATGAAGCATGCGCGCCGGCTCGAGAAGATCCACCTTCTGACGCGCCGTTCCGGAGCTCAGAAGCACCGTCTTCTTCGGTATCGTATAGCCGACGGAGAGCATCGCCTTGAGGATTGCCTCCGAGGTGTCGTCGCCGATACAGCCTACCTCGCCGGTCGACGACATATCCACGCCAAGCACCGGATCGGCTCCCTGCAGACGCGAGAACGAGAACTGCGAGGCCTTGATGCCTACGTAATCGAGGTCGAAAGCCGACTTCGCGGGCTTGTCGACATTGAGGCCGAGCATCACACGGGTGGCCGCGCTGATGAAATTCTGCTTCGATACTTTCGAGACAAACGGGAAGGAACGCGAGGCCCTCAGGTTACACTCTATAACCTTGATGTCGTTGTTCTTGGCAAGGAACTGGATGTTGAACGGGCCGGAGATATGAAGTGCGGCGGCGATGCGGCCGGATATCTTCTTGATGCGGCGCATGGTCTCCACATACAGTTTCTGGGGAGGATACTGGATGGTGGCGTCGCCCGAATGCACGCCGGCAAATTCTATATGCTCGGAGATGGCGTAGAGCTTGATCTCGCCGTTCTGAGCCACGGCATCCATCTCTATCTCCTTGGCCTCCTGAATAAACTCAGTCACCACTACGGGATGCTGTTTCGAGACATTCGCGGCCATCTTGAGGAAGCGCTGGAGTTCCTCCTCGTTTGAGCAGACGTTCATCGCCGCGCCTGAAAGCACGTATGAGGGGCGCACGAGTACCGGAAACCCGACTTCGGCGACAAACTGGTCGATATCCTCCATCGAGGTGAGCTCCCGCCAGCGGGGCTGGTCGACGCCGATGGAGTCGCAGAGTTGCGAGAACTTGTTGCGGTCCTCGGCGTTATCGATGTCTACGGCCTGCGTGCCGAGGATATTCACTCCGGCGGCGTCGAGACGCATGGCCAGGTTGTTCGGAATCTGGCCTCCGGTAGAGAGGATGGCGCCGTGAGGAAGCTCAAGCTCCATGATGTCCATAACGCGCTCGTAGGTGAGCTCGTCGAAATAGAGACGCTCGCACATGTCGTAATCGGTCGATACGGTCTCGGGATTATAGTTGATCATAACCGGACGGTAGCCCTCCTTGGCGACCGTGAGAAGCGCGTTTACACCACACCAGTCGAACTCCACCGAACTGCCGATGCGGTAAGCGCCCGAGCCGAGCACCACAACCGAACGGTGGTCGCCCTTGTAGTCGACGTCGTTCTGCGAGCCGTTATAGGTCAGATACAGGTAATTGGTCTGCGCGGGATATTCGGCGGCGAGGGTGTCGATCTGCTTGACCACGGGGCGGATGCCGCGCTGAAGACGGTTGTCGCGAACCACGAGCGAGAGGCTCTCCCCCTCCTTTATCATACGGTCGCCGAAGATGGCGCGACCGATCTGGAAGTCGCTGAATCCCTGCTCCTTGGCGCGGCGCATCAGCGAATCGGGGATAGCCTCGAGCGAATCATATTCCTCGAGCTCCAGATTCGTCTGGTGAATGGTCATAAGCTTCTGCAGGAACCAGCGGTCGATCTTGGTCAGTTCATGAATGCGCTCCACGGTATATCCGCGGCGAAGAGCCTCCTCGATCACGAAGATTCGTTTGTCGGTAGGCTCGCTGAGCGCCTTGTCGAGATCGGCGATGTCGCCCCCCTTGTTCTCCACAAACCCGTGTTTACCCTGTCCGATCATGCGCAGGCCTTTCTGGATCACCTCCTCGAATGTGCGGCCGATGGCCATCACCTCACCCACCGATTTCATCGAACTGCCGATCTCGCGGCGCACGCCGTGGAATTTGCCGAGGTCCCAGCGGGGAATCTTGCAGACTATATAGTCGAGCGCGGGCTCGAAGAAGGCGGATGTGGAGCGCGTCACGCTGTTCTTGAGCTCGAAGAGACCGTAGCCCAGACCGAGCTTGGCGGCCACGAAGGCGAGAGGATAGCCGGTGGCTTTCGAAGCGAGGGCCGAACTGCGCGAAAGACGCGCGTTGACCTCTATCACGCGGTAGTCCATCGACTCAGGGTCGAAGGCATACTGCACGTTGCACTCCCCTATGATTCCGATATGGCGGATGATCTTTATGGCAAGCTTGCGAAGCATGTGGTAATCCTCGTTGGAGAGTGTCTGCGAGGGAGCCACCACGATGCTCTCGCCGGTATGGATGCCAAGAGGGTCGAAGTTCTCCATGTTGCAGACCGTTATGCAGTTGTCGTAACGGTCGCGCACAACCTCGTATTCCACCTCTTTCCAGCCCTTTAGCGATTTCTCGACAAGCACCTGGGGCGAGAAGGAGAGAGCCTGCTCCACAAGCGAGACGAGCTGCTCGCGGTTGTCGCAGAAGCCGCTTCCGAGGCCGCCCAAGGCGTAGGCGGCGCGGATGATCACCGGATAGCCGAGACGGTCGGCGGCGGCAAGCGCGCCCTCCACCGAGTCGCAGGCCTCGCTCTTGATTGTGCGCACGTCGATCTCGTCGAGCTTCCTGACGAAGAGCTCGCGGTCTTCGGTGTCCATGATGGCCTGCACCGGCGTCCCGAGCACCCTGACGTTATATTTCTCAAGCACGCCCGACTGATAGAGCTTCACGCCGCAGTTGAGTGCTGTCTGACCGCCGAAAGCGAGGAAGATGCCGTCTGGACGCTCCTTCTCGATAACCTTCTCCACGAAATAGGGCGTCACGGGAAGGAAATATATCTTGTCGGCGAAACCCTCGGAGGTCTGCACCGTGGCGATATTGGGGTTGATAAGCACCGTGGCGATATTCTCCTCCTTCATCGCCTTCAGCGCCTGCGAACCGCTGTAGTCGAACTCGCCGGCCTCCCCGATCTTGAGGGCGCCGGAACCTAAAAACAGCACTTTCTTGATCTGTTTCACATCGTTGCTCGTCTGCTTCTCTTCTTGCATAGTCTGCTAATATGAAGTTGTTAATCTTATTTTAGTTTTTAACGTTCCAAAATATTGGAAGTTTAAAGTTTAGGTTTAGAGGTTTCCCTTTGATCCGGTTATAAAGACAACCGGTATAATCTAAACCATAAACCCAAACCATAAACCAATTAAAAAAAGACCCGCAAAAGCCGAAGCTTTCACAGGTCGGTTATTCACAATAATTTCACAAAATCGTCGAAAATAAACTCCGTGTCCTTCGGGCCGCTGCTTGCCTCGGGGTGGAACTGCGCGGAGAAGAACGGTTTGCTACGGTGCCGGATACCCTCGTTGGTGCCGTCGTTCATATTGATGAAATGCGGCTCCCAGTCTTCGGGAATCGTGTCGTTGTCGACGGCAAACCCGTGGTTCTGAGAGGTGATGAAGCATTTCTCCGTTCCGGCGAGCCTTACCGGCTGATTGTGGCTCCGGTGGCCGTATTTGAGCTTATATATCTTGGCGCCGGCGGCCTTGCTGAGCAACTGATTGCCCATGCAGATGCCGCATATCGGCTTTCCTATCTCCATGGCCTTGCGGATATTCTTCACGGTCTCCTCGGCGAATTCAGGATTGCCCGGGCCGTTACTGATGAAGAGTCCGTCGTAAGGGATGGTGGTGAAATCATAGTCCCAGGGCACGAGCACCACCTTCACTCCGCGGCGCGTCAGACAGCGGATGATGTTGTATTTCGTTCCGCAGTCAACAAGAACCACCGTCTTGGCGCCCTCGCCGAATTCCTGCACCTCCTTGGTGCTCACCTTGGCGATCAGGTTCTCCTGATTCGGGTCGTGGAAATCGATGTCATCGCCCCCTTCGAAAGTGATCTTACCGAGCATCGAGCCCTTCTCGCGAAGCAGCTTTGTCAGCGCGCGCGTGTCGATGCCGTAGATTCCGGGAATCTTCTCGGCCTTCAGCCAGTCGGAAAGCGTGCGCTCCGACTGCCAGTGGCTCGGGATCCAGCTGTAGTCCTGGCATACTATTGCCTCGCAGTGGATACGGTTCGACTCGAAATAGTCGCAGACGTTAGCCTCCGAGCATTTTTCGGCCGACGGAACGCCATAATTGCCTAAGATAGGATAGGTGGTGACAAGGATTTGACCTTCGTAAGATGGATCGGTAAGGCTCTCGGGATAGCCTGTCATGGCAGTGTTGAAGACAACCTCCCCGGCACAGGGTTTTTCATAACCGAATGAGAAGCCTTCGAACTTTGTGCCGTCTTCAAGCGTAAGCACGGCTTTCTTGGATTCTTGCATCGTCTCTTAATCGTGTATAAAACAACGCCGCAGGCACCTCATTGCCAACGACACTGCAAAATTAGCAAGAACTCCCCTTTCCACCAAACATCCTCCCATATTTTTTACTCCTCCTACGACACGCTCCACTAATTCTACCAAAGTGCCACAAGAAACTTCAAGGAGCAATGTGGTTGAACACATACAACACATCTATGAGGACGGAGAACTTACCGAGTGTTCAACCTGTCGGAAATTCCGACAGGTTCGTCAGGAAGGTACCCGGCAGGTTTCCCGTGAGATTCCATTCTACAATCTTGACATGATTATTTCTACCCTCTTGAGGAACATCACGTCCAGAATATCCTTTATCTCATCAAAATACAAGAAGTATATGTCATTTTCAAAAGATTATTCGGCGGGGTCGGGAAGGAGGTAGTTGTAGACCTTGAGATTGGTGATGCGGCTGCGGAAGGCGCCGGCTTTCGCAAAAGGGAAGACGAGCGTCCGGAGGTAATACATCTTTTTCTTGCCGCCGTCGTGCCAGCGGGTCTCCTTGTCGAGGCTGCAGAATTTCCTGCCGTTAACCCAGAGCGTCGTGCCTTCGTTGGTGCCGCTGATCCGAATATGGGCTTTCTCCCCGGGATAAGGGCGGAAGCCGAAATCGTTGAGATAACCGTCGCGCGCGAAGCCCATCATTCCCTTCACCGGATCCGACAGATAGAACACGGCTTCGTCCGAGCGGAAAAGCTCCGCCCCCTTCTCCTCCGGAACGGCCTCAAGATCGAATTCCACCGTATAGTCATATCCTATCTCCTTGAGAGGCAATGTATCGCCGGAATTTACCGACGCGCGCTCAAGCACCGGCGAACGCTCCGCTCCCACGCGCGCCAGCCGGTTCACCCCCGGAGCCTCCGAAAGTATCAGCCTCGCCTTGTCGAAATCATCGAACGGGATCGTGACGTTTACGCCGTCCCAGAGCTTCACGGCCATCGTCTGCATCGCAGGCATGACGCGGTGATGCACGTCCTGCACCGAGACGCCGTTGCCCACGTGATCGTTCCAGACAGCAAAGTAACCCCCCGCGATATTCGGATCCTTTTCAGCAAACTGCTCTTTGCCGATACGCGCCGGAGTCCAGTTCTCATAGAGCCAGCGCGTGTTGAGATAATCGTGATAATAGCCGGCCGCCGGAACGATATAGACCATCCCGTCGGGAATAGAATTGAGCCGGAAACCGAGCTTCACCATCTCCCTGGGATCGGCATAGCCGTTATACCAGGCATCAAGCATAACACCCTCCGTCTTTATCGGAGTCTCGCCCGGCGCAGTGGAAAGCGAACCCCACACCCAGGGCTTCTTGCCATAGCTCTCCACAAGCCGGATGTAATGGTCCATGAACGAACGGAATTTCTCGGCCGTCTCCTTTTTCTTGTCGAAACCGGGGTAGTCCTTGCCGAACTCGTCGGTGCCGATATGCATGTATTCGCCAATGAAGACAGGATCGTCGCCCCCAAGATATTCGTCAAACAGAGAATCGATAAAGGGCATCGTCTCCGGATTGAAAAGATCGAGATGGTCCTCCCCGAAATCCTTGCTCCCTATCCCCTCTTTGTAACGGCTGAACGCCAGCGAGTGAGCAGGGACATCAATCTCCGGCACGATATTCACGAACGATGCCGCCGAAGAGCGCTGAAAATCGCGGAACTCCGCTTTCGTGTAATAGCCGTCGCGGGCAGTAAGACCCGGGAAGCGGTCGCTTTCCATACGGAACGCGGCGTAGGTCTTGCTCCAGTCGTTGCCGAAATAATAGGGGAAACCATTGTCGTTGAGATGGATTCTGAGCGAATTCATCTTGTAATAGGCAAGAACTTTCACCAGATCCTTCAGATAATCCAGCGGGAAGAACTTGCGGCCCACATCCATCGAGAGGCCGCGGAGCGCATAATCAGGCCAGTCGGAGATCTCCCCTTTCGGCAACGCGCGGTCGGCACTCTGCTCCGCGATCTGCAGGAGCGTGCGGGTTGCCCAGTAGACGCCGGCAGGCTCCGGCGCCGACACCACCACCCTGTCCGAAATATTTATTCTGTAACCCTCCTTGCCGAGTTTCCGGTCTTTGCTCAGCCGGAGCGTTATGTCTCCCTTCGAAGCCTTTCCTTCCGTCACCTCGAAGCGCCGGCCGAACATCCTTTGCCAGTCGGCGGCAAGAGAATCGGCAACAGCCCTGAGTTCCGGCGAAACGACCGAGATGCGTGTCATAGCGCCCGGAACAAAATTCCCCGCTCCGCCTCGCCATTCGCGCAGCTCCGGGATAACAAACGGTTTTGGATTGACACCATGCGCCGTCCCCCAGAGGCACAGCGCCAGAAGAATTAAAAGCGTCCTGATTCCTGTCTTCATAAGGCAATTATATTTATAATAAGTTTCTTTACAATGATTTCTCGAGATAAAGCATTTAAATCATTTTCATTCATGCTCCTAAATTAGTAAACTGAATTCAATAATGAAAGCTTATAAAGCCGAAAATATTGTTTTGTTATAAAAAACATCCCGCAAAGTGGCATGAGGGCCCGCAGAGGTTTTCCCGCAAAGGCTTTTGTTTCCGGTTTGTCTCAATTCAGAGGGTGCGCCTTCGGCTTTTAGAGTGCACGAAGGGCTGACGCACGAAGTATTCAGCTATGTTTTCGGCATCGTTTTAGCGGCCGGCTCTGCGTGCTCTGAAAGTCGAAGACGCAATCTCCCCATCTTAAACATCCCAAATTAAACATCCCGAAGCGTCAGACACCCCGAAGCGACGCCCCTACAATCGATGATGCTTTGCGGTAGAATCCTTTGCGGGCACTTTTGCCCCTTTGCGGGAGGTTTTATTTCCCTAATATCAAAATAAAGTTATTTCCACAAAATCCTATAAATGCCGAAATATTGTTTTGTTATAAAAAAACATCCCGCAAAGTGGCAAAAGGGCCCGCAGAGGTTTTCCCGCAAAGGCTTTTGTTTCTGTTTGTCTCAATTCAGAGGGTGCGCCTTCGGCTTTTAGAGTGCGCGAAGGGCTGACGCGCGAAGGATTCAGCAATGTTTTTCGGCATCGTTTTAGCGGCCGGCTCTGCGTGCTCTGAAAGTCGAAGACGCTATCTCCTCATCTTAATCATCCCAATGCGTCAAACATCTTAATCATCCCAATGCGTCAGACATCCCGAAGCGTCGCCCTACAATCGATAATACTTTGCGGTAGAATCCTTTGCGGGCCCTTTTGCCCCTTTGCGGGAGGTTTTATTTCCCCAATATTAAAATAAACTTATTTTCGCAAAATTAAATAAATTTCAGAAACTGACGGCAAAAAACAAACCGTATCGGCTGCCATCCTTTTTAAAAAATATGAAAAATACTTGAAAACATTCTACAGACCGTTTACAACCCTGGTAAGGCCATCTTTTAATCGCTCTTTATTGAAATTAATGACCAGCCCCAACTTCTTATTATGAATTTTAAGATACGTTCGAAGCTGTTTTGGATAAAGGGGATTATCATTTTCCGTAGATTTAAGCTCTATAATTATCTCATTCTCGACAATAATGTCAGCCCTAAATGCAGTCTCAAGTTTGATTCCCTTATAGATGAAAGGAATCCCCACTTCAGACAACGCACTTATACCCCGTAATTTTAATTCACATATAAGAGCATCTCTATAAGTATTTTCGAGTAGTCCGGGGCCAAGTATCCGATGGACCTCAATGGCAGCTCCGATGATTTCTCGAGATAAAGCATTTAAATCATTTTCATTCATGCTCCTAAATTAGTAAACTGAATTCAATAATGAAAGCTTATAAAGCCGAAAATATTGTTTTGTTATAAAAAACATCCCGCAAAGTGGCATGAGGGCCCGCAGAGGTTTTCCCGCAAAGGCTTTTGTTTCCGGTTTGTCTCAATTCAGAGGGTGCGCCTTCGGCTTTTAGAGTGCACGAAGGGCTGACGCACGAAGTATTCAGCTATGTTTTCGGCATCGTTTTAGCGGCCGGCTCTGCGTGCTCTGAAAGTCGAAGACGCTATCTCCTCATCTTAATCATCCCAATGCGTCAAACATCTTAATCATCCCAATGCGTCAGACAT
>CAJTYD010000087.1 GCA_910583775.1 uncultured Muribaculaceae bacterium
ACGGATTAAACACTTGGCTCCTCGGAGCCGTCAAAAAATAACCGAAGTATTGTTTTAAAGGAAATACAAAAATGAAAAACAGCATAACAGTTTCATTTTTACCTACTGAATTTAATTATGCTGTTTCTAAATTAGATAAAGATAAAACTGTTACGCAAACACATATCGCGTATATATTTATCCAACTGAATTTCAGCCAAATATATATTATTAATTGATATGCTGTTTTTTACCTTAAAATTTTGGAAATGATGATTTAATGAAATAATTTTGGAACAAAATAATAAAAATATGAAAGAGAAAATCATTATTCTAACATTATTGTTTATATCTATTTTAGCGTGCAAGGCTGATACCGATACCGATATGCCGTCAGCGGATCCAGATGATATCAAGATTGAAGAGATTAATAATCGCCCCAAATCAAATCAATCTGAAATCACGAATTTAAGCTGTAGTTATTTCAGAGGCAATTTGAATTTTAGATTTGCGACTCCGGAAGGGAAAGCCTTAGTTAAGGTGACTAATCTTAACTCTGGAACTACTGTTTCATCTACATTTTTGACATTCCATGAGTATAACCTATATATTGGTGAAATACCGGGGAATTATGAAATCTATGTCGAAACAACAGTAGGAAGTAAATACCTAGGATATTTTTTAATTTAAATATCAATTGATTACACATTATTAACCGTCATGAAATATTCATGACACAAAACCAATTTCTATGGAAATTAAAAACTTAGAGAACCTTCTTCTTCAAGAAATGGAAGAAGTTGTAGGCGGAGCTGCAATTGTATGCGAATGCGCTAAGGGTGGTGCAGGAAGCTCAGCTGAAGGTGGGGATTGTAAATGTGATTCCGGAGCTGCTTCAATTAGCAAACCGAATCCTAACCCCACACCGAATCCCGGTCCCAATCCTTGTCTATGCGCAACAGGTTCTGGAAACGGTTCTAACTAACCCAAATCATAATAGCCAAATCATGTATAAGATACTTAGAAACACTTGTGTGATTCGCAATGAGAAGGACTGTTCTTACCTTGTCAACATAAACCGAGCCAACTATGATAATCCCTTCTCTTTTGAATCTCTTACGATACCTCCTTTTATGGGTTATATTTTATCTGAAATAGGGAAATATCCATATCAGGAATCATGCGAAAAGATTTCAATAGCTCTAAATGTTTCTTTAGAAGCGATTGAGAGTTTTCTTTTGCAACTGATTAATGCAAAAGAACATATACGTTTTAAGATATCTGATGATTTGGCTATTATTTTACCTCCTAACCTATTAGAGGAGTCCAACAAACCGGATTCAAAAAGACATATTACATCCGAGGATTTCGATCCTAAAGGAGAATTCAAGATTAAAAGGCCGTTAATTCCATTTTCGGCAAATCTAATGGTAACAACAGCATGTACTACAGACTGCATCTATTGCTACGCAGACCGTTCTATTTCTCCTATATTAACGACACAAGAAGTTCTTGAAATCATTGACAACCTGTATGAATCGGGGGTAGTGAATGTCACAATAACCGGAGGAGATCTTATGAGAAGAGAAGACTGGCCCATAATAATGAAAAGAATAATAGAGTTAAACTATAATCCTTTCATTTCAACAAAGACCCCTCTTGACAAAAACGGGATAGATTTATTAAAATTCCTTAATTATAAAGAAATTCAATTTTCATTAGACTCCTGCGATCCCGGAATCTTAAAAAAAATGGTGAATGTTGACAAAGAATACTTCGATAAAATAAGACAAATGTTGGAGTATTCCTCTACTCAAGGTTTAGGAATAAAAATACGGACTGTCATCACAAAACTAAATGGATCCAAGGAACAATTTGATAAATTATTCAATTTCCTAAGTCAGTATGAATGCATTAAAGGTTGGGATTTGACACCTGTATTCTTTTCTGAGCACAAAAAAAACAGAACGACTGAATTAAAACCCGAAAATGAAGATTTAAAATACATATATAATTTTGCCTATTCATTTAATGGCAAGTTCAAGATTCATATAGATCGGGTAAAAGAAGATGGTTACAAAGTGAAACGTTGCCAAACAACGAATGAGTTTGTTAAATGCAATCAGACCTGTCTTGCAAATGTATCTACAATTTCTATTCTTGCCAATGGGAAATGTACTGTATGTGAAATGCTTTATAATAACCCTACCTACATATTAGGAGACATAAAGCAACAAACTCTTAAAGAAATTTGGAATTCCGAGAAAGCCCTAAATTTTTACTATCCTGAGCAAAAAAATTTTCCAAAAGATTCCCCCTGTTCCTCATGTGGCGAATTCAAGGAATGCAGATTGAATTACGGCAAGAAAGTATGTTTCTCTGACATTGGAAAAATGAAGCTCAGGCCGGAAGACCCAGACTCAAGATGTCCGATGGCAAAAGACACTGATCTCCTTCTCTAAAAAACTTAACTTATCTGTCACAAAATTCAATAAAGACGGTTAATATAGTATCGTAAACCATTGGTGATGAAACTTAACATTTCACAGTTAAAATGTAAACAATTCAGTTTATTTTAACCACACTAAATGTGGATCATAGACGTTAATCAACATTCGAATTTATTAACCAATGTTAAGTTTCACCAGTAATGATTGTAAACCATATATTCACGCACTATGAATCTATATCATTTCGACAAAAGAGCAATAAGACAATTGGTTTGTCTTATATGCCTGTGCTTTACTTCCGCTCCGGCATTTGGAGAGATATTTAATGCCCGTGTTGAGAATACAAATAAGAAGAGAATACCTGACGTTGCCATCACATTCCTGAATATAGACAACGATACTATAAAGAGTCTGAGATCGGATGCCGAGGGAAAGTTTAAATATGATTCATCCGTTGCCTATATAATCTTTGAACATCCCGATTATGACACAACCAGGGTAAACGTCATTTATGACAAAGACGCCCTGTTCATCATGAAGTCTTCGAAAGAACTTGCTGAAATCGTGGTAACCCCCGATCTTGTAAAGCAGTTCCTCGATCATCAGCAATATACCATTCCTCGCGAGGAAATGAAAAAGTATTCCAATTCACTGGAATGCCTGAACGAAATTCCGTTTCTCAAAGTCTCCGTCGACAATACAATAAGCTATGGAGGCGCCCCCGGTGTCCGACTGATGGTAAACGGAACGGAGGTGTCGCCTGTAGAGGTATCCAGCATCTCCAAAGACGACATATATAAAGTGAATGTGTATACCGTTCCTCCTCAGCAGCTTTTAGGACAAAACATTACAGCTGTCGTTGACATCATACTTAAATCTTCTCTGGCAGGAGGCAGCGGCGGAATCAACACACGTAATTATCTTAACAAGGCATTCGGGAATAATGACGGCTCCTTCTTCTATAATTACAAGCGTTCGAGATTCTCCGTTACATTCGATGAGTTTCATAATGCCGTCAACAACACTTCATATATTGACCAGATCATTGACTATACCTTCGACGGAACAAATTATTACAAAACCAAAAATGGAGAAGGAGGCAAGAACCGCGTGAATGAGAATTCCATAAAACTTGCATTTCAGAACGGTGTATCAAACGACTATATGGTAAATGTCGCCTTAACAGGCAATATCAACCGGGTCGCATTCATAGAGAATCAGAAAGTCAGAGACTTCGGAGGAAATGAATATACAGCAGAGAATTATTCGCGTACGCCTCAGGAAAATATAGGAGTAAGAGCCTCATTTGAGAAATATTTGGGAGAGAAAGGCTCGAAAGGGCGTTTTTACTCAACCATGCAATGGTCGCTCAATCATTCCACATTCTTCAATTCCTACACGGAGAGTCCAATTACAGCCGGGAGCAATCCATTTGACGCGGTAACCGATATATCCTCTCACCTGAACAATCTCTGGGCTTACCTGAACTACTCTACACCCTATAAAAAATGGGGACAACTCGACTTTGCGCTGCAGGGGAGTCTCAACAGATACCGGGAGTCCGGATCAACCCATCAGACAGATCAAAACTTCGCTTCTCTGATAATACGCCATTCGTTCAATTACCGTTATCTGTATTCATATATCACCGCAGGCGCCAACTATTCATATATAAATTCCACACTGGCACCGAAAGCTGAAAAGAGAGTCAATCCAATCTTCAATGTACTTATCTATTATATTCCCAACAACCGTTTCAGAATATACGGAGGATATACATTCAACAGGAACAATCCCTCAACTTCTCAGATGACCGAAACACCGCAATGGCGAGACAACTATTATGTCTACCACGGAAATGCGGATTTAAAGATCTACGATTCTCATAATGTGTCGATCAGCACTTCGTATATCAACAAGTTTTTTGAATTGGCGGCTTCCGCAAGATATACCGTGGCCGACAATATGATCGGAACAGTTTTCATAACCACTCCCGATTATATTCTGGAGACATTGATGAACCAGAAAAGCAACCAACGTCTTTTAACCCGCGCCTCTCTCTCGATCTACCCGTTAGGCAGAAAGAACTGGGAGATTTACGGCACCGTGGAATGGGGTCGCGAATGGGGAAAGAATAACTTCTATTCATATATCGGTAAACCCACGAACTACCATCTTGGGTCCGACCTTAACTTCAACAAATGGAATGCCGGAGTATGGATTCAGTTACAGAGCGAAAAATTCAACGGAGTTTCAACCTCCACAAGAGCATTTACCTGGTCGTTAAGCGGCTCATACCGACCCATCGAGAATCTTACACTTGGTCTCGAATGGGACTCGCCGTTCATGAGACATAAGATCGAGAAAGAATATACCGTTCCCCAGGCTCTTGTCCATATAAATGAACGGGGCTATTACAAGTCCACGACAAATTCCGTTAGACTCCGCGTTTCATATTATTTCTCATTCGGCAAAAAACACAACCGCTTCAATGATGCCGAAGGGGCCTCCACTCAATCGGGAATACTACAAAGATAGCAAATAATGAAATTCAAGTTCATACAGCAACATGACGCAATGCAGTGTGGCGTTGCATGTATGGCAATGATTTGCCACCATTTCGGGAAAGATTATACTGTTTCCACACTCAACCCTTATTGCACGCCCTCTTCGGAGGGCGTGTCGCTTAAAGGGATGGCAGACCTTTGCGAATCAATCGGACTGGATTATGCGGCCGGCCGAATAGATATTGAGTCCCTGATTGAGAGTCCTCTGCCTTGCGTGCTTCACTGGGGACAGAACCATTTCGTAGTCTTATATAGTGTCATTGGCAAAAAAACAGAAAAAAAGACTCCAGAAAATTCCATATAGCAGATCCTGCCAAAGGGAAAATCTCATATTCATACAAGGAATTACGTAAAAAATGGGAAAGCTGCCACTCCGACACAGCCTACAAGGGGATAGCTATGTTCTTCCAACCCAAGCCGGATTTCTACAATTCATATTTACAAGAAGAGAAGAAAAAAAGAGGTTTCGGATTTTTATTGAAATACATAGTAAAATACCGGAAGAAATTCTCCCTAATTGCCTTTGGATTATTATTAGGATCAATATTTCAGCTCATTCTCCCTTTTCTGACACAATGGATAGTGGATATAGGCATTAAAAACGAAGATATCAGTTTTATCTGGCTTATTTTATTGGGAGAATTTACGTTAGTTACCGGAAGAATGCTGAGTGATTTTATGCGAAGGTGGTTTCTACTGGGAATATCCATAAAAATAAACATTTCTCTCGTAACCGACTTTTTCATAAAGCTTTTGGGACTTCCGATGTCTTTTTTTGACAATAAACTCATGGGTGATCTTCTCCAACGTATGGGTGACCATGGACGAGTGCAGGCTTTTCTCACAAATGAAGTTCTTAATATTGTATTTACCATCCTGTCGTTTATTGTACTCGGAGCTGTTCTGTTTATCTATAATTATGCAATCTTTCTCGTTTTCCTCGGAGGTAGTGTCATGTATGCGATCTGGATTTCATTGTTTCTAAAAAGAAGAAAAGTCTTAGACTACGAAGTATTTGAAAAGGAAGCCATCATTAGCAATCTTAACTATCGTTTTGTATCCTCGATGCAGGAAGTTAAACTTCAAAACTGCCAAAAAAGAAGACTATCAGAATGGGAACAGGCACAGGAAGGATTGCTTTCAGTAAAACTTAAATCCCTCAAGCTCCAGCAGACCCAGGAAGCGGGAAGTATATTTATAAATGAACTGAAAAACATTTTAGTGACGGTTATCGCAGCGACCGCCGTGATAAGCCATGACATAACACTCGGTGCGATGCTTGCCGTGCAATATATAATAGGGCAGTTAAACGGCCCTATTTCCCAGATAATGGGGTTTGTCTATACAATTCAGGACACAAAGATATCGTTAGACCGAATTAATGAAATTCATGATGAACCTGAAGAAGAACTTTCATCAGATTTAAAGACCTCATACTATTGTGCCGACGAAGGAATTGAATTCAATAATGTGACATTCCGTTACGACCGACACTCTTCAAAAAATATACTAAATGAAATTACTGCCAAGATAGAAAAAGGTAAAATCACAGCTATTGTCGGAGCCTCCGGAAGCGGTAAATCAACAATGATTAAACTTATGCTCGGTTATTATCCGGTCATAACGGGAGAGTTAAAACTTGGAGGAGAAAAACTTGCAGATTATTCCATGAAATGGTGGAGATCGAAATGCGGCGTAGTAATGCAGGAAGGAGTGATCTTTTCAGAAAGCATCGAACGTAATATCGCCGTGGAAGATGGAGAGATCGACAGAGAGAGAATGGAAAAAGCAGCTAAAATTGCATGCGTTCATGATTTTGTCATGGCTTTACCTTTGAAATACGATACTAAGATCGGACCCGACGGTCATGGGCTTAGCCTCGGACAAAGACAACGGATTCTGATCGCAAGAGCTGTCTATAGAAATCCCGACTATATATTTCTTGATGAAGCAACCAATTCACTTGATGCCAACAATGAACGAGCCATTGTGGAGAATCTCACCGAATTCTATAAAGGGAAAACTGTGGTTATTGTGGCCCATAGATTGTCAACCGTTAAAAATGCAGACAAAATCATAGTTCTTGAAAAAGGAGAAATAGCCGAAACCGGAAATCATACCACTCTGATCGATAAAAAAGGTATTTACTGGACTCTCGTAAAAAACCAACTTGAACTCGGAAACTGAGAAACATTAATAATCACTGTCAAAAAAACTCTATAATGCCGATTATGAAATAAAAAATAAAAATTTTCTAAAGGAATTTAAACAATTTCTAAGAAATTTTATATTTTTGTAAATGAAAATAAATGACTTGTCAGATTAATCGTTTTGCCACTATATGACCGGTCATAAGGTTAATAATTTAAATACTGTGTAGTGATATAAAGATTAAAGCACTGATAACAATATTGTTTCTCGGAGTATTTGCATTCGGAATGAAAGCCCAGACTGAAGTGAAGGGAGAAGTGCTCGACGCCCGGAACCGCAAGGGTGTGGAAGGATGCGAAGTGATGTTCTCTCATAACGACAGCATAGCCGCAATCGCCGTTACCGACAAGAAGAGACAGTTCACCCTGTCAGGGCTGCCCAAAGGGAAATATAAGGTTTCGGTTGCCCGCGAAGGATTCAGGGAAGCTACCGGAAACGCGAATGTAACCGGCACGCTCCCCTACATCTGCCACGGCGTGGAAGGCCGCAAGATCCTGGATGCCGAAGGCTTGCCTCGCCATGCCCTTGTCTGCGAGCGCCACACCGGCAGCGGCCTGTCGGTAGAGGATATCGAGCGTCAGAACCTCCCCCTGCCCCGTCGCGACATGCTTCCCCTCTCGCTCGAAGAGAAACTGATCTGTTACGCTGACAAATTCTTCTCCAAATCCGGCGACATCCGCGAAGAGAAAAGCCTCGACCGCGTTCTCCGCTCCATGGAGCGCCACGGCGCCGACACCCTGGCCCGCTTCCTCCTCCTCCACCGCCTTTTCGGCTAAAAAAGATTTCTTTCGGAAATTATTGTTTACTCAAGTTTCGCGAGTTAATTACTCAATATTTTAACCCAATCCGATGAAAATGATTATCTTTGCAGATATAAAAAGCTAAAACCGATAGCTTGACGAGTCAGGGGTTACCGGGAATCAACACTGCAAAGATAACACTTTCAGTACAAAACTGACAAATGTACCGATTCCGATACAATTAAAAAATTAGCGGGCAATGGCAAAAATCACAGTTAAAGATACTGAGGTCAATGTTGTGAAAGTCAATGGAGAAGATTATATCTGTCTTACTGACATGATACGTGCCAAAGACGGGGACTTCTTCATTACCGACTGGTTGCGCAACCGCAATACCCTGGAGTTTATCGGGATTTGGGAGAAAGTGTATAATCCAAATTTTAATTATGGCGAATTCGCCACAATTAGAAATCAGGCAGGTCTTAACAGCTTCAAAATAAGCGTAAAGGAATTCGTTGCCCGAACCAACGCTGTCTCTTTGCAGGCCAAAGCCGGACGATATGGCGGCACATATGCCCATAAAGACATTGCGTTCGAGTTCGCAATGTGGATAAGCCCGGAATTCAAGGTTTATATCGTCAAGGAATTTCAAAGGCTCAAAGAAGAAGAACAGCGTCTTATCGGCTGGTCTGCAAAACGCGAGCTATCGAAAATAAACTACCGGATTCATACCGATGCCATCAAGCACAATCTTATTCCCGCTGAGATTACCAAGACTCAGGCGAGCATCATCTATGCGAACGAGGCGGACGTATTGAATGTGGCGATATTCGGCATGACGGCCAAACAATGGCGCGATGCCAATCCAGACCTCAAAGGGAATATTCGGGATTACGCCTCAATCAACGAGCTTATATGTCTTTCCAATATGGAGAACCTTAATGCGGTATTCATTGAGCAGGAAATGCCGCAATCCGAGAGATTGATAAAGCTGAACCGGATAGCAATTCATCAAATGAGCGTTCTCGAAAATGGAGATGACAATAGAAAACTATTAAAATAAGTTTCAGGCAACAAAGCGGATATTTGAAACTATATGTTTGCGGATTTGATATAATTTTGTAATTTCGTAATAGAAATACCCAGTTTCCTAAATAACGAAATGATTTTATTCACCATGATGCAGACCGATTCGATGACCTACAATGATTCTGATTTCAATAACCGGCCTCATTCCACAAGGAAGAGTATACGCTCTTTTATGTTGTTGCCTCTTTGCTTGCTTCTTCTCTTGATAATTGCCGCTTCCTCCTGTGGCTCCTCCAAAGAGAAGAAAAATCTTCTTTATCTCGAGGAATATATGGAGCAGGATCCTGCCGGAGGCTTGAAGTCTCTCGATTCAATTGATCCCGGGTCTTACAACAGCGATGAGTTGAAGGCTCTCCATGCATTGCTGAAATCGCGTGCATACGACAAAAATCTCATCGACATTTCCAACGATTCCCTGATCAAACCCGCATACGACTATTATTCCGCCTCCTCCGACAAGCCTCATCGTCTGAAAGCCGAATATTATATGGGCATCGTCAACCTCAATGCCGGGAAATATGACGTGGCATTATCATATTTTTTAGATGCTTATTACCTGGCTCTACAATTAAGTGATTCTTTTTGGCAAGGTATGGCGTCAAGAAACATTGCAATGGTTTTTAATCGTACTGCACATAGTAATGAAGAACTTGAATTTGCTTTGATTTCATATTATTCTATGCTAAAGACAAAGAAGGTAAACTTCATGGATTATACTATCTTGCAGTTATGTATTGCATTCAGCAATAATGAAAAACCGGACTCATGTGCTAAGTATGCAAAAGAGCTGTTTGACCTTTCACGACAAACCAAGAACAAATGGCTTGAATCTCAAGCAATTGAAATGCTTGGGATTTCTTATATTAAAAATAAGAATTATGAGAAAGCCATTGGAATTCTTAAGCAAAATTTAAGAGACAATGATACTATTGAATATCCGGATCTTAAAATAAGGTATTATCTTGCTTTGGCTTATTTGAAAAACGGTGATTTTTCAAAGGGCTTATCTTTAATTAATGATAGGAATAAACTTAACTCAATTTCTGATGATTTCTTGGAGCATGAACTCTATTGCGCCTTGGAAGACACTGTTAAAGCCTATAAAGCCTTAAGTGGTCTACATAAGAAAACGACTGATAATTTCAAAAAGAGACAGGCTTCCAATTTAGGAATAAGTATTCTAAAATATCATAATACTCAGAAAGAACTTGACAGGGCGAAGATGAATGGATATAAAATTAAAATTATTCTCATTTCTTTATTATTCCTCCTTGGTTCCATAATTATCACAATATTAACATATCTATATATCCATAAACAAAAAATAGTTAGACTGGAATTAGTAAGAAGTGCAGAAAATCTTTCTACCAGGATACAAGAGTACGAATGCAAAAACAACAAATTGGCAGACTCTGTGAAACAGCTTTTATCTTCACATTTCCAGATCGTTAACAGAGCATGTCAGACCATTCATGAAAGCATTGACGATAAAACAGCAGAAAAAAGAATTGCTAAAAACATGAAAAATTTGATTCAAACCATTGCCAATGATAATGATACAATAAAAGAACTTGAATGTTTACTGAATGTTCATTGCCAGAATTTGATGCTCGACTTCAAAAATGATTTTAAAGAATTATCTAAAAACGATTATAGATTATTTTTTT
>CAJTYD010000088.1 GCA_910583775.1 uncultured Muribaculaceae bacterium
TTGGCTTCGCGGTAGATGCCGCTTAGCCTATAATCATTTTTTTAACGAACTATTGCTTTACGGATTCGCTACAGAAAATCCGGAGAAACTTAATGAAATCTTTTCACAAAAATAAAAATTATGGAAAATCAGATATTATCCTTTGCGAGATTGGGATATTTTATTCGCAAATATCTTATTGACTTCAGGAAGAACATAATAATGTCTTGTCTTGGAATCATCGGAGCGGTAATAGCAGTGATATTGCTTTTCACATATTCCACGTCAGATTACGATAAGCCTTTCAATGTCATCGATCCCGGCTGGAGATATGAACTGAAGATCTTCTGCATCATGTTTTCTATATGGGCCTGCCTTTTCGGCACGAAGATGTATGCAGTGATTGCCTCAAAAGACATGAGAATCGCATATCTTACCTCCCCGGCATCCAATCTTGAGAAATTCCTCACAACATTCCTTATCTATATAATAGGATATTCCCTGGTGGCAATTCTTGGATTCTTTTTAGCCGACTGGCTGCGGGTGTTACTGGTTCCGGTCTTTCATCCTGGCGCTCGAGCACTTCCAATGTCTTTGGATTACTTCATGACATTCGGACACCCTGCTGCGTCCTCCCCCGGATTATCTCCGGAATTTTCCGAGATGAGCAGACAGACCGGCATTGTGATGTTTGCCATCTGGATCATCTGTACTCTTGTCGGACAGGCCTTCTTTACTTTGGGAAGTTCCGTCTGGCCTAAAAACACTATCATAAAGGCAGGATGCGCTGCGATAGCAATTAATATCATCTCTGTTTATTTCTATTGGCTTGGATACAAAACATTCATCAGCGGTTCCACCTATATTCACATACGTCCGATATTTGAAGACTTGAGTTTTAACGCCGTTCTCTCCCTTATGTATGTTTCATGCGCCATTATAGTAATTTTCACATATTGGCTCAGCTACAAGAGATTTAAAGAAATCGAAACTATCAACAGATGGTAATTTATGAATTTCGACAATAATACCAAAGCCATTTATCTTCAGATAGCCGACCGCATCTGCGACGCGATTCTACGGGGCGATTACGGATGTGACGAAAGGATACCCTCTGTCCGGGAATATGCCGCATCGCTCGAAGTGAACGCAAACACCGTGATGCGTACGTATGAAAAGCTGACTAACAGCGGCCTGATATACAATAAAAGGGGAATCGGTTATTTCGTCACTCCCGGTGCGAGGGCGAAGATAATAATGGAAAAGACAGAAAACCTGATCGACAAGGATCTGCCTCCGATTTTTAACATAATGGGGCTTCTCGGAATAACACCCGAACAACTTGCCGATGAATACAGAAATTTTTTAAACAAAAACAGAAAATGAAACTTAACGGATTTAAATATTTGAAAACATCGACCTACATCATAATTGCAGGCCTGATCATTACGTTTGCTTTAGCCTTCTTTTCCTCCACAATCCTGCTGACGGTAAATTAGAAGACAAAAGCCCAGCGAATTAGAGAATAAGTAATATAAAAAAGAGGCAGCGCACGCTCATATCGTCTTGCGCCGCCTCTTTAGTTATATAGAAAATCGGCAATACCAATTCGGGAATAGTATAGTGGGAATCGTTTAACATTTTTTGTTGCGGATAAATAAACCATAACAAAGCAGGAGTTGTTTTTATTAATAAGTTAAGTATTTCTATAATAATAGGATACTTTTCTATAATAATAGGATACTATCGACTCCAAAAATCAATTATCTAAATTTACTACTATGAACATCGACGAAGTAAAAGGAAAAGCATACGAACTCAAAGGGAAAGCCGAGGAGTTTATTAACAGGCCGGAAGTTCAGGAGAAAGTAAACCAGGCAAAAGACTGGCTTCAGAACGGACAGGGGAAAGAATATCTTGAGAAGGGCAAAGACATGCTTGGCGATGCCAAAGACAAACTCGAAGACTTTGTAGAAGACAAAACCGACGGCAAAGGCATCTTCGGCTTCGGCAAAAAAGAAAGCTGACCCCGGATTTTGCATTCACGCGATTCTGTCGTTCACTCTATGAGTGTGTTAAAGTAAACACACTCTAAAACATTTGAATGACAATCTGCATCAATTTGACACTCATATACCACAAAAGCCATCCCTCGGGATGGCTTTTGTGATTCGTGCAGGATTCAAACCTGCAACCTTCTGATCCGTAGTCAGATGCTCTATTCAATTGAGCTAACGAACCATTCGTGACTCGTGCAGGATTCAAACCTGCAACCTTCTGATCCGTAGTCAGATGCTCTATTCAATTGAGCTAACGAGCCATGCGCCTCATTTCTGATTTGCGATTGCAAAATTAATGCTTTAATACGATTCTACCAAATATTTCTCTAACTTTTTTTCCAGAAATATTCAATTCCGCAGTTTCCGTCTATTCCGGTTATCGGTGTTCCCAGCTTGTCTATCGTTATGCAGATTTCATCCACAACCGTCCATCTGTCTGATATGGCATCGGAAATGGATTGGGCCACGCTTTCCATAAGCAACCACTCTCTGCCAACTTCCTTCCTGACGATGTCATAGATATCGACGTAGGAGATCGAGGTGTCAAGATTCTCACGGATGAATTGTCCTGCATCATACCTGACTCTCAGATCGATCCTGAATTCGTTGCCGACAATTCTTTCCTGCTCGTAAACTCCGATCCTCGCTCTGAACCGTAGGTCATTGAGTCTTATCCGGAAATATGATTTGACTGCTTCCGACATACAATTAATAAAACCTGATAATCTATTTTACCGGTATTTTATTGATTCTTCTCTCATGACGTCCCCCTTCGAAGTCGGAGTCGAGATAGGCATCGACGATATCCTTAGCTTCGTCTACGGATACAAAACGCGCGGGAAGCACAAGGATGTTGGCATCATTATGAGCCTTGGCCAGCCTTGCTATCTCCGGGATCCAGGCTATGGCGGCTCTGATTCCCTGATGTTTGTTCAAAGTCATGTTGATTCCGTTGCCAGATCCGCACATCGCTATTCCGAACGGACATTCGCCGGTTTCGACAGCTTTGGCAGCCGGATGAGCATAATCCGCATAATCGCACGATTCGGAGCTGTATGTTCCGAAATCAACGCATTCATAACCTTTCTCACTCATAAATGCCATTATCTCCTGCTTAAGGTCGAAACCTGCATGATCACTGGCAAACGCGACTCTTGTCATAATATATTAGATTTAAAGTTTTCAATTTTTATTTCTCCTTGTCCTTGAGTATTTCAGATGCTTCCGATACAATCTCGATCTTTTCTGCCTCAAGGTCACCACGCTGCGCCTCCATCCTCAGTTGCTTCTTACTCTTGAAAATCCTGCTTGTAAAGACAAAACGGACAAGCAGATAATTTACTGGCACACAGATCACCAAAGCCGGAAGCAATGCCAACGTAGGTCCGACGAGCCCTTTGAAGATAGCCACAAGACCCGTCTGAAGGCCCATATTGACGAGATGACTCATCGTGAAAGCCAGACCCTTCTTGGCAGTTGGATTGCTCTTGAAGGTGAAATAGCTCGTAAGAAAGAAATTAGCCACAAAACTTATGGCGTAACTTATCATGGTCGAAAGAACCGCCGGAACCTTGACAGCATCCACAAAGACGACATAAACCCCATACTGGATCAATGTTGCCAGTCCGCCTACAAGAACAAATCGGAAGAGCTCCGCCCTCTTGCTTCTTTCGCTTAACAGTTGCTTTAATATCATATCCTTCAATTTTTCTCTTCCGGACTTCCGCTTTCAGACTCCTCCGTCTCCTCTTCGCAGCTTTCCGAAATCTCCTTATTGATAGAAAATATATAATCCAGAAGCTCTTCTCTTCCTCGGCCTTTTTCAGATGACGTGATAAAGACAGGAGGTAATTCATCCCACGACTCGAGAAGCACCTTCTTGTATTCATCCACGTTCCGCTGCGCCGCCACCGGCCCGAGCTTATCCGCTTTTGTGAAGACAATGGCAAACGGAACTGAATTCTCTCCGAGCCAGTTAAGAAATTCAAGGTCGATCTTCTGAGGAGAATGACGAATATCGATAAGCACGAACAGACATGTGAGCTGACGGCGCCCAAGAATATAGTTGCGTATAATGCCTGCGAACTTCTCCCGCTGTTCTTTACCGCGTGCGGCATAGCCGTAACCGGGAAGGTCTACCACATACCACGCTCCGTTATCTACCTTGAAATGATTGATAAGCAATGTCTTTCCCGGCTTCTGAGATGTCTTTGCAAGACTCTTGCTCTTACCGAGCATATTGATCAGAGAGGATTTACCGACATTCGATCTTCCGATAAAGGCATATTCCGGTACATCTGTCTCAGGACATTTGCGGACGTCCTGATTGCTTATCTCATATTTTATATTCTTAATATCCATTTCTCTTCGGGATAATGTGTTTTTCAATTAAAGCAGGATGAATGAACCAACGAAAGAGCCTTTTTCGCCACGTCCGTATCGACGGCAATAGCTATGGTGGTTTCCGACGGACCGTCGGAAAGAGCCCGGACCTCAATTCCGTTCCTTTCCAATGTATTTGTAAGTCGGGCGCCGAGTCCCTTCAGCTGCTTGATGCCTTCTCCCACTACAGCTATCAGGCTCTGTTCTTTTCTTAACGATATTTCCGAAACCGTACCCGCCGATATCTCCGGCATAAAATCGGCCTGAAGAAGAGATACTGCTTTGTCTGAGTCGGCTCCTGAGAGCGAAAGCATGAATGTCGCGTTATCCATAGGCTGGCATACAACCGCGACGCTGATGCCGTGGCGTGCCATCACATTATAGGCACGCGAGTTTATTTCCGCCACATTCGAAGTCAGTTTTCCCTCGATTGAGATTATGGCCATGTTATTGACCATCGATATGCCGCAGACACGTGCGGATTCCGAGATATGATCTGAAATCAATGTTCCCGGAGCTGTGGAATTGAATGTATTAAGAATCTTGATGGGAATGTTCTTATGAAAGACAGGATAGATCGTCGGAGGATAAATGACCTTGGCGCCGAAGTTACAGAGCTCCATGCTTTCGATAAAAGTCATACTGTCGATTATCCTCGCATCGGGAATAATTCTTGGATCCGTGGTCAGGAAGCCGTCGACATCTGTCCATATCTCCAACTCCCCGGCATTGAGGGCCGCGGCGACGAGGGCTGCCGTATAATCACTGCCTCCCCTTCCGAGATTTGTTATTTCTCCGGAATTCCTGTCGGTAGAGATAAAGCCTCCCATCACGGCATGTCGGGCGAGGGGCAGCTCAAATGTTTCTTTGATTCTCTTATCAGTCAAAGCTCTGTCGGCAATGTTGCGTTCGAACCATTTCTCGGTTCTTACTATATCGAGGGAATCATAATGATCGGCATTTTCAAGCATACCTGCCACGATTATCGAAGACATTCTCTCTCCGTAGCTTACGATGGCCGCGAGAGTTTTTTCGGGTACGTCTCTGATCAAGGAAATGCCTGTATAAAGATTCTCCAGATCACCAAGCAGTATGGAAACAGCCTCCCATACACGGACACGTCTGTTTTCCGGAATCATTTCGTCGACAATTCGCAGATGACGCTCTCTGATCTCCTTCATTACATTTCTATATTCGAATGCGTTCTCCGCAGCCATGCGTGCCGTAGAGATAAGCTGGTCGGTGAGACCGCCAAGAGCCGAAACCACTATGACAGCGGGTTCGGGAAGACCGTCAACAATTTTTTTTACATTCCGCAGACTCGCGACAGTGCCCACGGAAGTGCCGCCGAATTTCAATACCTTCATCTTATAATATTTGCATTTCAGCCTTTCAGTATTAACCGGATAAGACCGGACAAACCTCATTTTAAAAATAGAGTCTTCGACACAAAAGGTCTGTTTGTGCAAAGTTACTAAAAAATATCCAATTTGCGATATTTAATAGAATTTACACATTACAATACTACTTTTCCTATTTTTAAACGTTATTAAGAATAATAAAATATTATTCTCAACCTTGAGGGCATATCAGGCACCGAAAAAGGAGAGATGATATCAACAAGGATCAGATAACCGGATTCTTATAGGTAAAAAAACAGAAAGGAATTTGTTTTATGAGTCACGATAGACGTATAATACTTGACTTTAAACCCATCACCGTCCAGGCGATGGATCTGATATGGCCATATCTTGCAAAAGAAAAAGGAAGGACGACTGATTTCTCATACGGCGGTATTCTGATGTGGACAAATTATTTCGACTACGAATATGATATAGTCGACGACACTCTCTTCATAAAAGGGAAAGTGGAAAACGACATCTCCCACACAGCTTTCTCCATCCCCGTCGGGTCAATGCCTTTGAAAGATTCTTTAAGACTGCTGAAGGAATATTGCGAAATCAAAAGTATACCGTTGATTTTTTCGGCCGTGCCCGAATATGCTGTAAAGGATCTGAAATTTTTCAACCCCGACGGCATTGAAGAACTTTGCGACTGGGAGGATTATCTTTATGAGGCAGGTAAACTCGCTTCTCTTTCCGGAAAACATCTCAACAAGAAGAGAAACCATGTCAACAAGTTCATGTCTTCATATCCCGACTGGGAACTCAAGCCTCTTGACAGCTCCACTTATAATGATGCCATTCATTTCATGGCGGAATATGAGAAAGAGGCCTCCGATTCAGAAATGGCAAAACTGGAGAGGCTTTTCTCTGTCGACATGATTAATTATATCGAGGATGGCAACAGCCAGATGGAAGGCTCTATCCTCTATGCCGACAACCGACCCTGCGCCCTTACGATCAGCGATATAAAAGGAGACACACTGTTTATTCACGTGGAGAAGGCTCTCAGGGATTTCCCGGGGAGCTATGAGATGATCAATAAGGCGCATGCTGAAAAAATGATCATCCTGCATCCCGAAATAAGTTATATAAACCGCGAAGACGATGCAGGAGATCCGGGTCTTCGTTTCGCAAAAGAATCATATCACCCTGTCGACAAACTGAAGAAATATAACATCGTTTTTCATTCTTTTCCAAAAGTTTTTGAACGTAATCAAGAAATTATTAATTTTGCAATGGAAGCTTTCTGATTCAGGAATTGCCGCGGAAGTTGTATAACTGAAATAAGCAATCATATTCAAAAGGAAGCCGGAAATTTCTTATGAGTGACGTACTGGTAATAATACCGACATATAACGAGATAGAGAATATCTCCAGTATCATAGATGCCGTCATGGCTTTGCCTGACGGATTCGACCTGCTCGTGATAGACGACGCCTCGCCCGACGGCACCCAGGATGCCGTACGCGCCAAGATGCAGCAGTATCCAGGCAGAGTCTTCATGGAATGCAGAAGAGGGAAACTCGGGCTGGGTACGGCATACATCCACGGCTTCAAATGGGCTCTTGACAAAGGGTATCAGTTTATAACCGAAATGGATGCCGACTTCTCTCACAATCCGGCCGACCTTCCCAAACTATATCATGAATGCAAGGTCAACGGAGCCGATATGGCGATAGGGTCAAGATACGTTTCGGGGGTGAATGTAGTAAACTGGCCAATGGGAAGAGTCCTGATGTCTTATTTCGCGTCTGTATACGTCAGAATCGTGACCGGAATGAAGCTTCATGACTCTACGGCCGGTTTCGTTTGCTACCGAAGCAACGTGCTCAAGGAAATAAATCTTGACAAAATAAAATTCAAAGGATACGCATTTCAGATTGAAATGAAATTCAAGACATATTTCAAGAAATTCAAGATCGTGGAAGTTCCGATCATATTTGTCAACCGTCAGCTCGGCACATCGAAAATGAATTCAAGCATATTCGGCGAGGCCGTGTTCGGAGTGATTAAGCTCAGACTCGCCAGCATCTTCAATAAGAAAAATTTCGTCTAGTCGCAAAATACAAAATTACGACCGCGTCGCCTGAAAGGATGACGCGGTCGTTGTTTGATCAATGATCCCTTAATTACTGCCGGACTTGCTAATCCCTGTAATATTCCTGAAGATAACACCGGGCAATCAAATCCCAGTTTTTTGATACCAGCTCAGTATCGCCGTCCGAACCGGGGAATGAGGCGTCACGAATATAACCGTGTTTAAAGCAGTATTTCACGAGATCGGCCGGGCAGAAACCGCGTTCTGTCAGCATCCTTATGGCATTCTTCGACGCGAAATCTCTGTCATAATAGGGATTATCGGGAGAGGCGATACATTTCGCGACATTTCTGGCCACAAGCATTCCTTTTCTTCTGTTGACCAGAGCCACAAAGTCCTTCTCGCTCTTCATCATGGGAAGGTGCTCCTGATTGGCTTCCCAACCCAATGAATTTATAAAGAAGTCATTCAGATCCTTATATGTCGGGAAGAAGGCGATTTCCTTCCCGTCGGTAGCCTTTACGAAACGGTCGTAATATGGATGGTTCTCCTTTCCCTCGTCATGACTCTCCGAAGGAAGTTTATCTTCCACTATAAGTCGTATCCATTCCGGAATGAAAAGAGCAAGCGGTCCGGTGGGATCTTCAGTTACCGCGGCGTCAAGCCGCTTCTGCAAGAGAATATAATCCTTATCCTTCATGATTTCAGGATCACTTATGATCTCCCTTAATGTCAGTGCAAAAGCCGGAGTCATCAGATAGCAGTGTAGCGAAAGCCACCTGCCCAGATGATATATCTCCTCTTTGTCGTTCTCATCATAAAGGTCAAGGCCTCTGGCGATATTATACTCCTCCGGAACCGGAGACTCCTCATAAATCGATTCGAGGTAATCGTAAAGCATATCCGCGTAAGCGAGAAGCCCTGCGTCATGGGGATATAGATCCCGCATGTCCTCATAGTTCATCGCCACCGCATACCAGACCAAAAACCTCACATCCTCGCGATTCAGTTCATATTCTACATAATCTTCCGATTCAACATGAAATGGAACATAAAAGCCATATAACTTCTTACAACCATTTATGAAAGAGCGCCATATTCCCGCATCCGAAATTATGTCCTGAAGATAGCCCGTGAGACAAAACGACACGCGGCGAGCGACAGAATCAGGTATTAACTTGAACGTCTCCCCCTTTTCCCAGATAGAGGCAAGCATATTTGCCACTGAACAATAATATTCATCTGTGGGAGCAACCTGAGGGTAGTTTGGCTGCAAAGGGAGGAACTCTTTCAATTCGATTGTCTTCATACTATATATCATTTCATTAAAGAAACAATATCCTCGATAGAAAGTTTCTGCTGACTGCCATCAATCATATTTTTCAGATTGATCGTGTTGTCAGCAAGCTCACTTTCTCCTACAATAGCCACAAAAGGAACCTTCTCGGAATCGGCGAAAGCCATCTGCCTCTTCAGCTTTGCAGAGTCGGGATATAACATTGCGGATATCCCGCCCTCTCTCAGAGTCTTTACATATCCCATACATTTAGCAGCTTCTCTCTCGCCGAAATTAACAAACAGCACCTTTACCGAAGCCCCAATCTCGGCGGGATAAAGGTCGAGCTGATTCATCACGTCATAGATTCTGTCAGCCCCGAAAGAGATGCCGACTCCGGATAAACCGGGCATACCGAACACCCCTGTCAGATTATCATAACGTCCACCTCCGGTGATGCTTCCGATCTCGACATCCTTTGCCTTGACTTCTATGATGGTTCCTGTATAATAGTTCAGACCGCGGGCCAGGGATATATCAGCTTCCACCTCGCATTTGTGGCCCAAAGAATCAAACCCGTTTATCACGGTTCTCAATTCTTCCACCCCCTTGCAACCGATTTCAGAATCCCTAAGCATCACGCTTATTACGGCCATACGGTCTTCGTTAGAGCCGGACATAGTAAGGACAGGTCGCAAAGCCTCTATGGCACCATCGGAAAGGCCTCGTTCCTTCAATTCCGCATTCACGTTCTCAATTCCGATCTTGTCGATCTTATCGATAGCTGTAGTTATATCCACAATCTTATCGGCCTCACCTATAGTCTCCGCAATTCCGGAAAGAATCTTACGGTTGTTGACCTTGATGCAGATATTTATGCCAAGCTCACTAAAGACGGAATCGATAAGAGAAAGAAGCTCGATTTCATTATTAAGAGAATCAGAACCGACTATATCGGCGTCGCATTGATAAAATTCGCGGTAACGTCCCTTCTGAGGCCGGTCTGCTCTCCAGACAGGCTGAATCTGAAATCTCTTAAACGGCATCTGGAGGTCGTTTCTATGCTGGACCACAAAACGGGCAAATGGAACTGTAAGATCATATCTGAGGCCCTTCTCACACATTTTGTTAGTAAGCTTAGGCAGGTTTTTATCTCTCCAGTCTTCCTCCGAAACAGATTTAAGGAAATCGCCGGAATTGAGGATTTTAAAAAGCAGCTTATCACCCTCTTCACCATATTTCCCCATCAACGTGGAGAGATTCTCTATTGCAGGCGTTTCAATCTGCTTATAACCAAAAAGATGAAAAGACCTCTTGATGGTATCGAATATATAGTTTCTTCTCGCCATCTCGATAGGCGAAAAATCTCGGGTTCCTTTCGGGATACTTGGTTTCTGAGCCATATTGTTTTGATTATTAATTCCACTAATTCACTGCGAAATTACAAAAAACATTTCTAAATCCGAAAAGAAACATTACATATTGCGGACGCACGGGCCGTGCGTCCGCAATGAAAATTACATAATAAAAGAGCCGATCTTTCGATCAGCTCTT
>CAJTYD010000089.1 GCA_910583775.1 uncultured Muribaculaceae bacterium
TTGTCGAAGCCGCCGGCCTTGATATTACGCCTAATAAAGGGATTTTATAGGTTAATACTAAATATAATTTGTGTAAATTTATTATTTTTGTTTTATATATGCAAATATTTGGTGTTATTCTTTTAATTTTTTGAAAGATAGGAGGTGTTATTTTTCAAGTAAATGAAAGAGGGAGTATATCAAGAACTTTCTCTTAATATACTCCCTTCTATTGCGTTGAGCTTTAAAATATATGAGTATGTGATCAGTTTACGTTGAAGAATATCCAGGCGGGACCGACGCCGACGTTGTATTTCTTTACGAGACGGTCGTTGGCGTCATATTCGTATGCGTAGCCGGGGAGGGAATAGCTCGGATATGCTCCGTCGAGGTAGGCCGATGATATGATGCGGTGCCCGCTCACGGGGTCGATGTTGATCTCGAGAGGATATTCCACAGGATCAACGCCCCAGCCGGTTGTCTTTCCTGTAACGGCGTCATATTTGGAATACTGGTATCTGGAGATGTCGCCTCCGTATGGAGCGTTTATGAAATATACGTAATTACCGTAAGTGCAACCCATTGTGGCGTCGGCTATCTTGGTTGCTCCGAAACTGTCGGATATTTCATATAGGGCGCCGGGGTTGGCGGCTGTATAATCTCCCTTTGCGATCATGAAAAGTTTTCCGGCGGCACTAAGGAATTTGTAGGGATTCAATGGAACCGTGAATGTCTTTGTCTGACCGAATGCGTCGAGACTGACCTCGGTTGCGGTAGTGCCGTAATTGGGATAATTGTTGCCGTCTGAATTCGGAACGTAGAGCTTATTGTTATGGAGAGCCATCACCTCGGGGTTGGGGCCGACCTCGACCACTCCGTCGAAGTTAAGGGTCAGAGTGTCAAGACGGGCCACCTTGCCGTCGTTCATGGCGAAATAAACACATCCTTTTGTGGCGACCACGGAACGGGGTTCGTTGCCGAAGTCAAGCTCGCCAAGCTTTATCTGCTTGATGCTTTTGTAGTTGGATTTCTCGATGATCTCGATTGTGTTCGAAAAGCATATTCCGAGATAGATTTTTGATCCGTATGCCACCCCGCACTGCGGAGTGTCGCCGAGGCTGCGGTTGTTTACTGTCTGGAAAAGATCTTTCGAACATGTCTCTGTTTTATAGTCGATTGCGTTGAGAGAACCTTCGATTCCGTTGTAATACTGTCCCTGATTGAGGATAAAGGCACCTGCTGAAACCGAAGGAAGGTCCGGATTAAGCTTCTTTGTTTCCGTATCATCGCTGCAGGAGGTGATCGCTGTCATGGATACTGCCGTAATGGCTACTCCAAATAAGATTTTTTTCATTTTAATGTTATTTTTGTTTGATGTATTATGGTCATAATTCCTGAGTTTCAGTGGATAAGTCACATTTCATAGCAGATCGAGGCCTGCCATGATCTGCCCGGCATCGGATATCTCGCCACTATCTGATATTGCCGGTTGAATGCATTCACGAGGTCGGCTCGAAGTTCGATCGAGTGTCTACCGAATGAGAATTTACGGAAGAGCGTGAATCCGACGTCTATATACCCGGCGATTTTTGTTTCCGGGATATTGTTGTTGGTGGTGAAACGGGGTCCGGAGCCGGTGGCGTGGACACCGAGGTTCACCCATGGGTTCATCCAGGTCAGAGAGGCGGCTCCGGAGTTAAGCGGTGTGTATGCCACCTGTTTCATCCAGTCGCTCTGTTTGCGGTCGGTCCTGGGTTGGGCTCTCTGATAGGAGTATGTTGCAGAAATGAGCAGCGAATGTCTTGGTGTAAGCTCTATCTCAGAATTCAGCGACACTTCCGCTCCGAAAACCCTTACCTTTCCGAGGTTTGTCATAGTGAAGACAAACATATTGTAAGGGATCGCGACTATCTTGTTCCTGACTAAATTCATATAGCCGTCGGCGGTAATGCTGAGATTCCTGATGATTCTTGATTCCGGAGCGCTCCATGTCAGACCGAGATTGAGCTGGTCGGTGGTTTCGGGATTGAGGTTGATGCTGCCGTAGTGGTCGAAATATGCCTCGTCGAATGATGGGAGCCGGAATATATTCTTGTAAGAAGCCCTGATGTAGAGATTCCGGGTGTCGGATGGCTTGAACGACAGGCTCACCGAAGGCGACAGCCTTGATTCGTTTTTAGCGGCCTCTCCTTTTTTTGCATCGTTACGGTATATCGAATATAATGCTCTCGCCATGGCGGTAAATTTCCAGAAACGATATTTTGCCGTCAGCGACTGAAGGATTGAGTTGCGATAAGGCTTAATGTCGGTCTGGAGGTTGCTCGAGAGGTTGTTGAAAAACCAGTCGGCTGAATAGTCGACGGCAAACCCCTGAAACGGAGTATACAGCATCGCCGCCGAGGCGTATGCTTCCCTCTGGAGGTAGTATTGGTCGCGTACCCCTCCGGGATAGCGGCCGTTATAATCCTTATATCGGGTTGCACCCCAGTTGAATTTTGCGTTGGCAAGAAGAGAGAGATCCTCGGTTATTCTGGCGCGGTAGCGAAGCTGGCCGAAGAAATTGCGGTCATGAAGGTGTTCGTGGTTTGTGGAGACATAGTAGATCACCGGTCCCGGAAGCTGACGCGAGTTGTCGTAATAATAGACTTTCGCCGACAATGACGACGCTTGAGAAGGTTTCCACATTCCGTTAAGCTCGCCATGCCATGAATTCATCATGGAGTTGTTCCGCTTTTCCCGGCTGACGATATCCCCGTTGACAAGCGTGAAAGGATAGTTGTTTTTTGCATGGAAATACTCACCGATGGCAGAAAACGCCAGATTCCTGCCATTGCTTTTCTCAAGCCGGAAATAGGGATTATAGGTTCCGAACGATCCTATACGGAAAAGAGTCTTCAGGTGCAGTCGAGGGTCGCTTATTCTGAGATTTCCGAAAGAGGAGATAATGAGGGTGGCAGCGGAGGCGGTTGCTCGGGCGGGAATGAAGATGTCGTCGTAATCGCCTGCGGCGAGTTCGAGAGAGCTAAGATTCTCAAGGGAATAACGGGCGAGATCGATCTGTCCGCTCTGAACATCGCTGAGGGGAATGCCGTCGTAGACCACAGCTGTATGCGCGGCTCCGAGACCTCTCACAGACACGGTCTTCAGACCTCCGGCGCCTCCGTAGTCGCGCAGATTCACGCCCGGAAGCCTGCGTATGGCGTCCGATATGTCGGTAATGCCTCCGGTCTTGATTCTTTCGGCGTCAATCTTGTGAAACGGCGTCGATGACGTGAGCGTCTGGTTCTTTTTCCGGGCATTGACGGTGACCTCCGGCAGAGTGTCTCTCCTGACTTTCTGCTCTGAAAAAGAATTCACCCCGGCTGCAGAAGCCGAGGTGAGTGTGAGTGCTGACATTAATGCCAGAATATCCTGCTTTCTCATCCTCGGAAGAAAACTTTTGTAAATTCGCGTTATTTAAAAACGGATTATTGAAAATTAACCGTTATTGATTTTCAAAGGTCGGACTTTAGAGATAATATGGATGGATAAACCATAGGAATCTTCTACCGTAGCGGGACTGTCGGGGAATTTCACCCCGTTCTATGAAAATCTGCGCAAAATTACGAATAATTTTTTTAATATGAAATTGATATAGCAATAAACGGATATCGATTATCAAAGGTTGATCTGCTGCATGGCTTTGTCGAAAGCTTCCGACATTGCCTTTGCCGCCTTTCGGCCATCCCCCATGGCGAGGATTACGGTGGCTGGTCCCCTGACGATATCGCCTCCGGCATAGATTGCCGATGCTGATGATTTCATGGAGTTCTCGTCGACGACTATTCCGCCCTGACGGGTCATGTCGACCATCGGAAGTGATTCGGGAGGGTTGGGAAGGTAACCTACGCTTACCACGACGATATCCACGGTAATCTCTTCGGTTGCTCCGGGAATGGCCACAGGGGACCGACGCCCTGATTCATCTGGTTCTCCGAGTTCCATTTTCTGAACGATCATCGATTTGAGGAATCCGTTCTCATCGCCGATATATTCGATGGGATTACAAAGGGTATGGAATTCCACACCTTCTTCAACGGCGTGGCGGATCTCTTCGGCTCTTGCCGGCATCTCCTCCATGCCGCGACGATAGATTATCATCGCCTTCTCGGCTCCTGCGCGGCGGGCGTATCTCACTGCATCGATGGCTGTGTTGCCTCCGCCGATCACCGCCACATACTTCTCCTTGAGCGAACGGGTGTTGCGCCCGATGGCCTCGGTGCCCAAAAGGTTGAGACGGATAAGATATTCATTGGCGGTCATCACGCCCGGAAGATTCTCTCCCGGGATTCCCATAAGACGGGGCTTGCCTGCTCCGGTTGCGACATATATTCCTTTATATCCCATCTTATGGAGGTCTTCATACGAGATGCTTTTCCCCACAAAGCAGTCTTTGACGAATTCTACGCCGATTCTTTTCAGCTTGTCGATCTCGCTGTCTACCACATGATTGGGAAGGCAGAATTCCGGGATGCCGTATTTCAGCACACCTCCGAAAAGGTGAAGGGCTTCGAAGACGGTGACCTGATATCCGCGACGACGCATGTCTCCGGCAAAAGAGAGACCGGAGGGCCCGGAACCTATCACAGCGACCTTGAAGGGAAGGGGAGTGGCCTCGCACTGGATCTCCGAAACTTTGCCGACATTCCTTTCGTAGTCGGCGACATATCTCTCGAGACTTCCAATCGAGACTGGTTCCTTCTTCATTTTATTATAAATGCATGACGCCTCGCATTGTTTTTCCTGAGGGCAGACCCGGCCGCAGACTGCCGGGAGCACTGTCGTTTTGTTGAGAATCTCCATAGCTCCTTGGAAATCACGGTTTTCAACATGTTTGATGAAACCGGGAATGTCGTTGTGTACAGGACATCCTTTTATACAGCCGGGGTCGGGACAGTCGAGACATCGCGTTGCCTCAAGCACGGCTTGTTCGAGACTGAGGCCTTCGTTTACCTCAAGCGAGCAGTTAACGCGCCACTTCGGGTCGAGTTCCGCCATGCGGGCGCGCGGAATGGCAGTGCGCTCTTTGGGCGCAAGTCGCGAACGGAGTTCTTCGCGCCATTTTTCATTTCTATCGCTTCTCATTCGAATAATCGCTGACGGTTTAACAATTGATCGAAATCAACGGCATGGGCATCAAACACGGGGCCATCGATGCAGGTCTGTTTCCTTTCTCCGCCAACCGTTACGCGGCAGGTCCCACAGAGTCCTATCCCGTCGATCATTATCATGTTGAGAACGCAATCCGCAGGAATGTTTTTTGCAGCAATCACCTTCTCCATCTCTTTCATCATTTTTGTAGGTGCGGAAATTAGCACCTTTTCGATCTTGTTCTCATCGATCTGCTTCCCGATTATCTCATAAAGTGAGTCCTCGGGGGCAAGAATCACTTTGTCACTGTAATTCTCAATCTCATCGGAGAGACAGGTCGTCTTGTCGGATTTTTCCGACATCACCGACAACACCTCGCAACCCTTTTCGTGGTAAGCCTTGATAAGAGGAAGCAGAGAAACGAATCCCGCGCCATCGCCGCAACAGAGAATGCGTTTGTTTTCAGAGATGACGGCAGGTTTGCCGAGAGGTCCAAGCAAATCAGGGAGAACAGTGCCGGGTTTTAGAAGATTCAGGATGTCGTCGAGACCTTCTGCCCGATGGATAATGATTTCTATAACGCCGTTTTGAGGATTGGCATCCACTATCGTGAATGGAATCCGAAGTCCGTCTTCAGAAAACCGGATGATGACGAAGTTCCCCGGTTTCGCACGCAAAGCGACAGCCTCGTTTCTGATCTTCACGCTGACAGTGCGCCTTGAATACGGAAAAATTTCTATAATTTCATTCATTACAGTAAGTTATAATTCGCTGCAAAATTACAAAAAAATATTGAACATATAAAAGAACAGTCCCGCAATAGTTGTGTATTGCAGGACTGGTTCAATATGATATGTCTTTACTTTAAAGCTGCTTAGCTGTTTTTGGCGGCTTTTTTAGCATCGCCGTTGATCTTGGAACCGTTTCTTTTTGTTTTCGCACCATCTTTGGCGTAGTGATGACGGCCATCTCTTTTCTTATCGAATTTGCCGAAATGTTTTCCGTCTTTGCTGCCCCCTCTGAAGTGTTTGTTCTTATCCTTGTGGGAAGGATTATTGACATAATAATTCTTCAGAAATTCCACATACTGTGAGGAATCGAGGATTGTGCCGAGATCGGTAACATATTTCGAACGGAGATCGCGCATTGCCTGGCGCCCGTTGAAGGTTGTGTCTTTGTTCTCTCGGGCCTGTTTTGCTTTGGCCTTGAGCTCTTTTTTCGACTCTTCCAAGCCTTTCTTGAGATCGGCGATGCGGGTTTTCTGAGTATCCGTGAGATTCAGATTGGAGAAAGCGCAGTCGCGCGACTTGCATACGGTTTGCTCGCAGTTAACGCTTGCGCAGTTGTTGGCAGAATGATTTTTCTGAGCAGATGCTGTGAAAGACGCTGTGGCAATTGAGAGGAATGCCAGACCTAAAATAAACTTCTTCATTTTAAATTACCTTTTAAATCTTTTTTTACCTTATCGCTCCATCCCCGTCCCTGTGTCTTTGTCGGGGATGGAGCTTGATTCTTTACCTGTTGTTATATCTTTAAGTAGTTTCTAAAAACTAATCGATATATGAGTAGTTGATATCTTGAACTATAAAACTTGATCTTTCCTTTCAGGCAATCGCCTGTCGCTCGGCATTATCAAACGAGTTTGATTTTGCTCTCGCTTATGGCGATTTTTGGCCGCTTTTGGCTTGTCGTTCAGTCGCATATATTAATATGCTCCTTCTCTCCGCACCAAAATCGCCTCAAAAATCTCATCGTTTTATATGTTCATTAATCTTCTCAACTACTTAAAAAATTTTACCTGTAGCATTGAGGTTTCCCTTTCTGTTACGCTATTGAGACCGCCGGTTAAATATAAAGTTTAATCGCTTCGGGTTATTTAACTTTCATTAATTTCAGCGTATAAAATTGTTAAGATCCACTAATATCATTTCTACATTATGTTCCGCATTATATTCCGCGACCGCCCCGCGGTCGTGTGGTTTGTGCTCGTCTTCCCCCGGGTCAAATCGGCATTCCGATTTGACCCGGGGCTACATTCCTTGACCGCTCCGCGGTCACTTCGCATCACTTACTTCCACTGTCGGGATGCATTTCGCATCACTTACTTCCACCGTCGGGATGCGGATCGTATTACTTACGTTCCACCGTCGGAATGCGTTTCGCATCACTTACATTCCACCGTCGGGATTCATTTCGGATCACTTACTTCCACCGTCGGGATGCGGATCGTATTACTTACGTTCCACCGTCGGAATGCGTTTCGCATCACTTACATTCCACCGTCGGGATTCATTTCGGATCACTTACTTCCACCGTCGGGATAATGGATGACCCTGGCAAGGGTCGCGGACGGTTGTACGTGTGAATTACGACCGCGGGGCGGTCGCGGATATATTGAGAGTCTAAACCGTTTTAAAACGTTTTAAATGATGTTTGAATGGATTTTGATTTTTATAAGTTGAGAATTTTAAGTAATTTTAAATGTTAAATCGAATTTAATAATTAAACAACTTCATAAATAAATATCATGAATAGTAGCCATATCCTTTCAAGCGCTTTAATCGTCGCAGGGAGTTTAATTTCACTTCCGGCTTATAGTTATCGTGTGGAGGTTTCGAATCCGTTGCCTGAGAATAGGAGGGGCGAGATCGTGGAGGTCCCCCTCAAGTCTCTTAATGCCAAGGCTTTGTCGTATGTCGTGACAGACAAGGAGGGCAAGCAGGTGCCCTGTCAGATAACATACGATGGCTTCCTGATTTTCCCTGCTGATGTCGATTCTCTTTCCACGGCCGTTTATGCCGTAGAGGAAGGAAAGCAAAGGCTTGATTTCCCGGTTTATGTCTATGGGAGAAAATTCCCTGAACGAAAGGATGACCTTGCCTGGGAGAACGACCGCTCGGCCTATCGAGCATACGGCCCGGCGCTGCAGAAAAGCGGCGAAAGGGCTTTCGGATATGATATCTGGAGCAAATCAGTAGCATATCCCATTCTTGAACAGCGTTTTTATGATGATCATGCCCGTCATATATCTTTCCATGTCGATCATGGGAACGGCCTTGACGATTATTCTGTAGGTCCGACCCTTGGTGGCGGAACTGCGGCTTTCCTTGATAAAAACGGCCACATTGTCTATCCTTATTGCTATCGCGATTATGAGATTCTCGACAACGGCCCGCTCCGTTTCACCGCCCGTCTCGAATACAATCCGGTGGATGTCGACGGAGAGAAGATTTCAGAAACTCGTCTGATCAGCCTTGACCTCGGCGAATGGCTCAACAAGACGGAGCTGAGTTTTGACGGACTGAAGAGCGCCAAGACGCTGGCTCAGGGAATCGTGGTTCATTCCAACAATCCCACAGCCTATACAGTTTCGGAAAAAGAAAAATTTGTGGCATATCAGGATCTGACCGAGCATGCCGACAGAGGAAACGGTCAGGTATATGTAGGTATTTATTCGCCCGGTTCCTCGGAATTCAGGTTTATGCCTATTGACACAGAAGTAAGAGGTGCCGAAGGCCATGTGGCGGCTATCGCAAATGTAAGGCCCGGCGAGAAATTCACCTATTACTGGGGATCCGGCTGGAGCAAGGGAGGTGTTAAGGACGCCACCGACTGGAACAGAAAGATGTCTGAAATCAGCAGACATAAAAAGAACCCCCTTAAGGTTTCTGTTAAGAAATGACTCAGTAGAAAGGTCCGGTGAGATTGATATTGTCATATCTGGTGTTGTTTTTTGCTTCAGCAACGGTAATCGAATCTGCCGCTGCCAAAGATATCTATATACGGGAGCTCTCCGAGGCCGGACAGTTCAAGGATATGACCGTTCAGGACATCCTGAAGGACCGCACCGGATATATCTGGTTTGCCACCGGCAAAGGTGTGGAGCGTTTCGACGGAGTCCATGTCAGGCATTACGCTCTTGGAACAAATTCCGAAAAACCTGTTGCTGTAATGGCTGAGAATCCTTACACCGGAGAGCTTTTCGCCGGCAACGATTACGGGATATGGACTCTTTCGTCGCCCGACAGGAGTTTTGTCAGGATGAAAGGTGTGGACCTTTCGAATGTACTCTCGCTCGCCGTTACGGGCAGGACAAGATTGCTCGCCGGAACGACAGATGGCCTTTATGAAACAGATCTTGTCAAGAAGAAGGCCGAGAAGATTCAGCTTGCACCGACCCGCAGGCTTGGAAGGATCAGTGTCAATGATATTTTCTATGACAAGGATAACCGCCAGGCCTGGATTGCAACCTCCGATGGAATTCAGCTGATAGATCTGGAAAAAGATGAGAATTCCAAAGTCTTCGAATGTCTTGATTCCAGAGGTCAGTCTCAGCAATTCAACCGGATCATAAAGATAAAGGACAACGTTTATCTCGGCACTCCCGACCGAGGCGTCATGAAATTTAATGTCAGGGACCATAGCTTCTCGCAATATGTCGATGTGGGATGCAATGTCATTTCCTCCCTTCAGTCGGAGGGTGGGAAGTATCTTTATGTTGGAAGCGACGGCGGGGGAGTGGCGAAGATAGATGTCTCAAACGGCCGGATTATAGATGTCTTCCGTCGAAATTCGGGAAAAAGCTCGTCATTGCATTCCAATTCCGTCTATGCCCTTCATATTGATGACAAGGGCCAGATGTGGGTGGGGTATTATCAGACAGGAGCCGATTATACGCTTTATAACAGCGGGATGTTCTCGGTTTTCAACGAAAAGTGGTATAGCACGCTCGGAACGCCTGCCCGGACAATGACGATCGACGGCGATAAGATCGTGCTCGGTACAATAGAAGGACTTTATATTATCGACCGCGCCCGACAGGAAGTCGCAAGAATCAAGAGCCCGGAGCTTCGTTCCGATATGGTGATCTCTTCCGGTATTTATAATGGGAAATATTATATAGGCACTTACGGAGGAGGCCTTAATATCATTGACAGTAAACCGCCTTATTCGTCTTCTCCGCTGACTGCCGCTGAGAAAGAACTCGCGGGGGGACACGTATTCAGCATCTGTCCTGATAGGGAGGGTACGCTATGGATCGGTACTTCGAACGGCGTCTACCGCTTTTCCGGCGACAGGCTCGTAGGCAGGTATTCGCATGCCAATTCCCGGTTGCCGGAAGGGAATGTCTATGAGATCTTCTTCGACTCAACAGACAAGGGATGGATATGCACCGAGAAGGGAATTGCGGTTTATGATCCGGGCACAAAGACTCTCCGCACAGATATTTTTCCACGTGGGTTCTTTAACCGGGAGAATATCCGTCAGATCTATGAAGGGCGCAACTCCACGCTTTATTTTCTTCCATATAAGGGTCCGTTCTTCATTTCCGATATCTTGCTTTCAAAGTTCGAGAGGGTAAATCCCAAGTCGCTTGAAGGGAAGGATATAAAGTCGGTGATCGAGGACGATACAGGCCATCTGTGGGTCGCTACCTCCAACGGAATGTTTCGCTGGAATAAGCGTGACCGCTGGGAGGAATATGCCTTTATCGACGGCATTCCGCATCCTATTTTCAATTCCATGAGAGCTTTGGCTGATTC
>CAJTYD010000090.1 GCA_910583775.1 uncultured Muribaculaceae bacterium
TGGCTTCGCGGTAGATGCCGCTTAGCCTATAATCATTTTTTTAACGAACTATTGTATTATGGATTCCACCCATAAACCCAGCGTTCCAATCGTCATGATAATAAATATCTATAAATCAATTCCGTCATGAAAACTTCTTTTTTCTTCATTTTTCTTTTTCTTACGGTTGCCATTCCAGCTTATGCCGATAAAGATTATAGAATATGTGGTTCAGTTTTTGACAAAGTATATAATACTCCGATTGTAACCGCGAACGTAAAAGTTTTGTCAGCTACAGACAGCACACTTGTAGCCATCACAAAATCGGACGAATATTCTATAAACGGGGTAATCTCAGACAACATCGAAGAAAGTCAAAAAGAATATACCGGTAGATTTATTGCCTCCATCGACCATCCCGGTAATTATATTATTGAAATAAGCAATGAGAATTATGAACCTACCTATGTCGATGTCGCTATAAAAAACAAGGATTATTATCAGGATCTCGGCAAAATATATCTTATTCCGACGACCAGACAGCTTGACGATGTGATTGTGAAAGCCTCGAAAGTCATGTTTTACAACAAAGGGGACACGCTCGTCTACAACGCCGATGCATTCATACTCGCGGAAGGGAGTATGCTCGACGCTTTGATAAAGCAGCTTCCAAATGTGGAGTTGAAAGACAATGGCCAGATTATGGTGAACGGAAAATTTGTAGACGCCCTGCTCCTGAACGGCAAGGATTTCTTCGGAGACAACCGGCAACTGATGCTCGACAATTTAGGAGCATACACCGTAAAAAACATCGAGGTTTACGACAAGATGAGCCGTTCGAGCCAGATAGCGGGCGTTGATCTCGGAGACAGCAGTTACGTCATGGACGTGAAACTGAAAAAAGAGTATATGGTCGGAACGAATATCAATGCCGAGGCCGGCTATGGCACGCATGGCCGCTACTTAGGCCGTCTCTTCGCCATGGCATTCACTCCTCGCAACCAATATGCCGTATATTTCAATACAAACAATCTCAACGACAGCCGAAAGCCGGGACAGGATGGATCCTGGACTCCGGAAACAATGCCTACAGGAGTAAGAAAGACCATTTCGGGAGGCGCCGATTACAGTCTGCGTCCGGAAAACGACAAATGGGAGCTGGACGGCCACGCCAACGTGGAGAGTACGCGTGAGGAAGACGGGACAGATGTATTAAGAACCAACTTCCTGCCGAATGCGAACACCTACGATTATCTTTTCGGAAGATCGGGCAACAGATCGCTGTCGCTCTCCACAAACCATAAAGTCTATTTCAAAGGAGTAAAGGGATATGGCATTGCGACAGAGCCTTATCTGAACTATCGCCGATGGAACAACCGTCAGGAAGACATAAGCGCCACATTCGACGAGAATTACAATAACGTCACCGCCGATTTCATCACAAGTATATACGACGGAAACTCAACCGATGCGCTTAGACATATTCTTAACCGCAATCTCAGTCAAAACAAACGGAAGGGGCATTCACTTTCCACCGGCGGGAATCTCTGGCAAGGAATAAAAATGCCATGGGGATCCAATCTTCTTGTCATTGAGATGAAGGGGGAATACAACAATATCCACGATGACAGATATAACAGCTTCAGGATAAATTTCGGAGAAAACTCTTCTCCGGCCAAGGCATCCGACCGTTATTTCAAGAATTATCCCGCCTACAATTCCAAAGCGGGGATAAGAGCCAACTACATCTACCGGATCACTCCCCGAATGAGTCTGGGCATCGATTATACATTCACCCATAGTTTCAAAAGGGAGACATCCATCCTCTATCGCCTCGAGAATGCAGAGGGGATTGAGGACTATACGTTCGGCAAACTGCCTTCGGCATTCAGCTACAATTCAGGCATTGACTATCCGAACAGTTATCTGAGCAGACTATCGGAGAATTATAACCGCATCAATCTGCAGTATTATCTCTTTCCAAGCATAATGGATCTTAAGATTGAGATCCCGATTCTATTCGCAAATCGAAAACTACATTATGAAAGAGGGGCATTGAACGAAAGACTGAGAAAAAATTCCATCCTTTTCGATAAGGCAAAACTTGATCTGGATCTTGAATGGGCAAACCGAAAGCATGAGTTGCATTTAATGACGCAGATAGAAAGCAAGGCTCCTGATCTGGTCTCGATGATAGACATGACCGATGCCGTCGATCCCATGAACATATTATTAGGAAATCCGGATCTTAAGACAGCAGTCGACCATCTTATATATTTAAGATACTTTTACAGAATCAAGGGATCAAGACAGATGATTACCGCCTCTCTCCGTTATGACGCTCTTTATAACGCCATAGCGCAAGGGGTACGATATGACATGACAACCGGCATCAGGGAATTGAAACACTATAACGTAAACGGCAACCGGATGATAACCGGAAGTGCGTCTTATCGTCAGGAGTTCGGTCAATTTACCTTCTCCAACGTAATCAACGCAGGAAAAACCACAAGTGTGGATCTTATTGGCAATAATGACTTGACATTGGTTAAAAGCAAGGTTTATGATCTGAATTTTTCCGATCAGCTTAAATTTGAATATAAATTCGGAATCGGCAAGGCTACCTTGAATTTCGACGGCAGATACAACCGGTTTACGGGTAACCGTCCTGATTTCATACCACAAAATACCTGGACTCTTAAGACAGCATTGACAGCCTTGGTGAATCTTCCATACAACTTTGAAATCTCCACGGATTTCAATGTCTTCAACCGCCGCGGATATATGGACCGGAATCTGAACTCTGACAATTTCGTATGGAACGCACGCCTGACTTACAAGGCATTGAAAGGCCAGCTACTTTTCATGCTCGACGGCTATGATATTCTCCATGACCTGAAGAATGTCTCCTACTCCATGAACGCCCAGGCAAGGACAGAGACATACAGGACTGTTCTTCCACGATACTTCATGTTTCATATCCAGTGGCGCTTCAACCACACGCCCCTGAAAAAATAGGCAACCCGACCCCTCCCCTTATGCGCAGAAGGATACATCTTGTAAGACAACTTGATTCCATGCAATGCGGAGCCGCCTGTATCGCCACGATATGCTCCTACCATGGCAGAGAGATGACTCTTGCCGAGGCGGAGGAGTATTGTCATTGCGGCAAGAGAGGAGTGTCCCTGCTTGGCGTCTCCGAGGCGGCGCAGGATCTTGGATTTCATCCAAGGGCGGCCAGATTCACGATAAGACAATTGTCCGGAATCCCGTTGCCCTGCATCCTGTATTGGAATCAGAACCACTTTGTGATATTGTATAAAATCCACCGAAAGAAGTTTTACATTGCAGATCCGGGCAAAGGAAAAATAACCTACAGCATGGAGGAATTCAGATCGGGCTGGGTCTCTTCCATGAAAGACGGCTTTGAGAGAGGAATAGCTCTCGTGCTCGAACCGACAGTGAATTTTTCCGGGAAAGAGAGGGAGAAAAAAAACGGGAAACCTCCGGAATCCTGCTGCACTATATATTAAAATATAAGAGACATTTCGCCATCATTTCATTAGGGCTTCTTGTAGGCTGTCTGCTTGAGCTCGCCCTCCCGTTTCTAACCCAAAACATTGTCGATGCAGGAATAAAGAACGGCAATCCCGGACTTATCCGGTTGATCCTTTTAGGAGAATTCATGATCGTGGCAGGCAGAACCGTCACCGACTTTATCAGGAGATGGCTTCTGCTTCACATCTCCATAAGGATCAACATATCCTTATTAAGCGATTTCTTTATAAAGCTGCTGAGCCTCCCCATGTATTTCTTCGATGTCAAGCTCAAGGGAGACCTGCTGCAACGAATGGGCGACCATTCAAGGATCCAGTCGTTTCTTACGGAACAGACATTAGATATAATGTTCAATTTTTTCAGCTTCATAGTCTTCGGTATTGTCCTTTTGCTGTATGACAAACTGATATTCACGATATTCATCGCAGGAACAACCGCATACATCGGCTGGATCTGTCTGTTTCTTCACCGACGTAAAATAATAGACATCGAACTTTTCTCACGGCAAAGCGAGAATCAGAGCGCCACACTCGAATTCATAACCACGATGCAGGAGACAAAACTCCAGGACTGTTGCCAGCGAAGGAGATGGAAATGGGAAGACGTACAGTCGGATCTTTTCGCACTGCAGATGAAAGCAATGAAGCTCCAGCAGACGCAGGAAGCGGGAAGCATATTCATCAACGAAACGAAAAACATAATAATCACGGCATTGTCGGCCACCGCCGTCATAGACGACACGATCAGTCTGGGCTCAATGCTCGCCATCCAGTTTATTACCGGACAATTGAACTCGCCCATAGCCCGGTTCATCAAATTCATATATTCCTCCCAGGATGTCAGACTGTCAATCGACAGAATCAATGAAATCCATAACCGGAAATCAGAAGACGCCGGACGCCATTCAATGCCTGACGACAAATCGGAATCAGGGATAGAGTTCAGGAACGTATCGTTTAAATATGACCGACACTCCGACAGGAACATCATAAAGAACATAGACCTTACCTTCCCCAAAAACAGAATTACCGCAATCGTGGGAGCCTCCGGAAGCGGCAAGACGACAATTATCAAACTCATATTGGGCTATTATGACCACTATGAGGGCAATATCTATGTCGGAGGAAAGGATTTCTCGGGAATCAACCTGCGCCAGTGGCGCAGGAAATGCGGCGTCGTCATGCAGGATGGCGTTATATTTTCCAAATCCATCGCAAGAAATATCGCCAACAATGACGAGGAGGTAGATGCCGACAGACTGGTGCGGGCGGCAAAACTGGCATGTATTTATGATTTCATCATGAGTCTGCCGCTGAAATTCGAAACCATCATAGGGGCTGACGGAATGGGTATCAGCCAGGGGCAGAAACAAAGGATCCTGATTGCCAGGGCTGTCTACAGGAATCCGGAATACATAATTCTTGACGAGGCCACCAATTCCCTTGACACGACCAATGAACGGAAAATAGTGGAGAATCTGAACAGCTTCTACAGAGAAAGGACAGTAATCGTGATCGCACACAGATTAAGCACCGTCAGGAATGCCGACAATATAATAGTGGTCAACGACGGAAAAATCCAGGAGACGGGCACACACGGCTCTCTTGTCTCGCATAAGGGGTTTTATTATTCCCTTGTGCAGGATCAACTTCAATTAGGCGAATGAAATGGAAAATCAGGATCTCTACAGCGAAAAAATCAAGAAGCTTATCGGCCCGATACCGAAATGGCTCACTGTCATATCGCTCATCGTGTATTGCCTCATTCTTGCCGGCCTAATCGCAGCCGTTGCACTGATATCCATTCAAGACACTCTATAGACAATGGACAGGCCAACATCGGAGAGAATGATACAGTATGTGACCGAACGGATAAAAAAGATACCTTTCGAGGAAATTCCCGTCGGAATAAAGGGAGGGAAAACGGGTGTTCTCCTCCTGAGCTCCCTTTTATACGGCTATTGCAATGATCCGACCTTACTCGACATAAGCCAACGGCTGTTCAATGAAATGGTCAGTTATCATATCGTCCATATTTTTTCCTCGACAAGAGTATTCACCGACGGTTCTCCCGGATTTATCTGGGCCACAGGAGTTCTGATAAGAAACGGATTGATCGACCGCACAAAGGCACTTGAAGAGAAAATAAACCGGATTCTGAGCTATAAGGCGGGTTTCGCCGCCACTCCCCTGCCTGCCAATACAGACGACCTTATATTCGGCGAGGCGATAGCCGAAATCTCTCTGCTGCCGGAAGAAGAGAATCTTGTGCACTACACCATTCGGGAGAATCTGATAAAATATATAGACGATGTCGAAAGGATGCTTGAATTTAAAGACAACAGGATTTTCAGGCTTCAGGACACATCGATGACATTCCTTCTTTCACTGGTCTTCTTCATAAGGCAGGCGGATCTCCGGCACATCTATCCCTTTAAAACCGAAAGGCTCCTGCGAGTTCTAAACGAGTTTAAGCCGGATCTTTCAAAAGCCTCCACTGCAGAAAAGACCTTATATGCCTATATGATGGAAAACCGGTTTTCATACGAGGAGCCAGGAGAGATGACTCCGGAACAGAAACGGGACTATTTAGCCGATACAGGACTGTTTTCGGTCATATTCAATCTGCCTTCATTATTCGAAATGTGTCTCAATCATACAGGCATTGAGGGCATATTTCAAGAACCGGAAAAATCCGCAATCGATGACCAGAGGCTGATATGTGTCGGTCTCGGATTATTGAATTGTAAATATTCCATTTCCACGATATAACCTACCTCTACTTGCTGTCTCATGAAAAAAATCACATCAGAGCTGACATTCATATTCCCGGTAAGGATAGATTCGGACTACAGATTAAGAAATCTCATATCTGTTCTTAAATTCTATTCTCGATTTCGGGACGCGCATTTCCTGATAGCCGAAGCTGACTCCTTTCAGAAAACAAATATTGATGTCATAAAAAATATATCCCCTCAGATAGAATATTTCTTCATACATGATGACCATGCTTTGTTTCATAGGACAAGATATATCAACCAAATGTTTGGAAAAGTCAGGACACGTGTGGCGGCAGTCTGGGACGCGGATGCCGTATGCCCCCCTGAAAACGTGATTGAGGGATGCCGACAGCTTGTCGGGACAGACAAGACAATGGTTTATCCTTACGGCGGGACGTTCTGGCAGATAAACGAGTTCTTTTCCAATCTTTTCCATAAAACTCAGGATATTCTTGTACTATCGGAATACAGGCAGCCCAGGTTATTGATGAACGGATATTATTCCGTCGGAGGAGCTTTTATGGTGGATGTAGGGAAATACCGGTCTTCCGGATGGGAAAATGAATATTTCAAAGGGTGGGGACCGGAGGACAAGGAAAGATTCAAACGCCTTGAGATCTTAGGCGACAGACCGTTCAGAATTCCCGGTGATCTTTATCACCTCTATCATCCACGAGGAATAAACAGCGGGACGTCTGACAGAGATCTGGCGTTTTCCACAAAAAAAGAGTTCTGCAAAGTCTGCTCCATGTCGCCGGGAGAATTAAAAAAATACGTAAAAAGCTGGAAATGGATAAAAAGCTAAGACATGCCATTGTCATACTGTGTCACGGCAATATCGAAAGCCTTGTGGAATTAATTTCCTTTTTTGACATGGATTTTACAATATATGTGCATATCGACAGGAAATACACTCTTTCTGAAGATGAACGGAACAGAATTGTTTCAGCACATCCTTTGGTGAGGATCTTCAGCAAATACCGTGTTTACTGGGGCGGAATAAGCGTACTCAGGGCGGAATTATTCTTAATGAAGAGAATATGGGAAAATGAGAATATCGATTATCTTCACCTTTTAAGTGGCGAGGATTATCCCATAAAATCTCTGTCTGAGATAAAGGCCTTTTTCGCCGATAATTACGGCTCAGAGTTCCTGAATTATCATAGAATACCATTCAGGAAATGGGAAGAAGGCACTTATCGCCGGTTCGAGATCTACCGTCTGAACGATTTTCTCTCATACCGGTCCGAGAAAGGGAAACGCATTATCGACAGATTTAATTCTTTCCAGATAAGACATGGGATAAAGAGGAGAATTCCCGATCAGTTCCCGGTTCTTTATGGCGGTTCAAACTGGATGTCCATTTCAAACACATGTCTGGGATATATCTGTGGTCAGCATTCTAAAAATAAAAGATTCTACAGAAGGTTAAGATACACTTTTGCACCGGATGAAGTTTATTTCCATACACTCATAATGAATTCTCCATTCAAAGAAAAGGCCGTTGACGATAACAAGAGGCTCATTATCTGGGATAAAGTCGGAAACGGGCCGCTTTGGCTTATAGAAGAAAACTGGTGGGATGTGGTGACATCGCGAGCCCTTTTCGCAAGAAAATTTCATCCGGGGAAATCGGAAGTCATAAAAGAATGGATCAGAAAGTATATTCACCGGATTTCGTCTCCTGAAATTGACAGCAACGGGAGCTGGTGCCAGCAGACCCTATATGGCCATACTTTTGATATTGACCTTGCACGTGGGATTGATAAATTATGCTCGATTCTCCTTGTAAAGACAATTTATGATTTGGGCTGCGGCCCGGGATGGTACGTCAAATTTCTTAGAGACAGAGGATATGATGCCCAGGGTTATGACGGAAACAGGAACGTTGAAGAAATGTCTTCCCGCTTTTTCAACAATGGCTTCTATTGTCAGTATATGGATTTAAGCGAACCTGTAAGAGCCGACGACCACGCGGATATGGTATTGTGTCTTGAAGTGGGGGAACATATCCCTGCCGATAAGGAAAATATATTTCTTGACAACCTGGCCTGTAATTCCGGCAAATACCTCCTCCTGAGCTGGGCGATACCGCATCAGAAAGGAGACGGACACGTCAACTGCCACACGAACCAATATATCATAGATCGGATGAAATCACGTAATTTCAGAATAAATGTACCCGTCTCCATACTACTTAGGGAAAGTTCCGGTTTACCCTGGTTTAAATCAACTATAATGTTTTTTGAAAAAACAGATGACAACAGATAGAACTGTCACATAGAATAATCCCCCCGCAAGATCAGCCGGATGACTCACAAGGATAAAACCAATATATTTATAATCGAGGCTTTTGAAAACAGGATAAACGGTTACAGAACTTTTAAAGACAGTCTTATCAGGAGTCTGTCGAGCCACGATCAATTTTCTGTCACCGTCGTAACCGAGGAAACACCCGTAAGCTGCGTGAAACGTTCTGAATGCGGGAATATATCCCACATCTCGTTTCCTAAAATAGATAAGGATAAGTTTCACAATCTCGATTCACTATTTTCAAAGGAGATACCCAAGATGAATGATATGGTATTCATTACGAATTATTATCCCGCTATCTTTAACGCCGAGGCTATCAGGAAAACATTTCCCTACAGCAGGTTCATCCATGTCATACATGATCTTCCATGGCTCAATAAGCTGAACGGGAATGTCGATCGATACATCGAATGGCTTCAAGGAAATGCATCCGTCGGATCTGTTGATGAAAAATTTCTTCTATATACAAGTTATGATATAATGAAAACCGGAGAACACGCGGATACCTCAGTCTGTCTTTGTGAAAACACCTTTCATATAATGGAAGACATATATGAGATTCCGAAAGAAAAACTCCGCATTATTCACAATGGGCTAACAGACAGATACATTCTCCTGGATTCAGTTATAAAATCCAATATCAAGGATAAATACGGAATACCTCATCACAGACCGATCATCCTTTGCGTCGGCCGTCTTTCCATTGCGAAAGGAGCAGACAGACTGGAGAGTATGCTGGAAAAAATCATTCCGTCAATGGGAAACGTCTGTCTGGTATATGTCGGAGAGGATGATGTCTTTAAGTGGATTCATAATAATCCCATGTGTCAGGTGATCCCTTTAGGCGCATTTAACCGGAATGATATTTTTGAAATATATACAATAGCCGACTTCGGCATTATTCCCTCGCGTTATGAACAATGCAGCTATGTAGGCATAGAGATGCTGATGTTCGGATTACCCGTCTTTACAAACGAAGCCCCCGGGATATCGGATATGTTTACAAAAAACAACTCGTTTATACTGCCGTCCAACAGTGAAGAAACGATAAATCTTGGCGATCTGCCTTCAATAAGATCCAATGCAAGAAAAACTTACCTGATGAAATATACGCAGGATGCCATGACAAAAAAATGGATTGACCTAATCAGTGAAAAAGAGGGAAGAAAATAAATATGGAATTTAAGCGAAATAATCAGCTGTATAAAAACATTTATAATCCTATATATAAGCGTTTTATTGCTGCGAGTCAGATTCTCATTGATTTCCTAAAATACCCATTTGGAGATTATTTTTGTTACT
>CAJTYD010000091.1 GCA_910583775.1 uncultured Muribaculaceae bacterium
CCGACCTTGGCGAAACCCAGATTTCGATGTTTTCAAATTTTTGTCATGTAGTTAAATTTGTGACAATTAACTCATTTAATTTTTGAAAATAATTAAATAGATCGGCGATGTGCGCGTAATTTGTTGTTGCCAAGAGTTTTATTGTGGCTTTGTCTTAAGAAGTCCGATCACGGATTCAGCCTTTTTTTCAGCTTCATCCCATTCCTCTACGCAATCGGAAAGGTAGGTGATCCCTCCTCCGGCATACATGCACCATCCCTGCGGCACTATCCATATCGACCTCAATATCACATAAAGGACAAAATTGCCGTTATTCTCAACCGGACCGCAAAATCCGCCATAATATGCCCTCTGAAAATCTTCCGCTCTTTTTATGACCTCCATAGCCTGTGCTTTAGGATAGCCGCAGAGGGCTGGTGTCGGCGAAAGATCTCTCAGCAGGTCGCTAATCTCCTCGAGGGGGGTGCCGGAGTCTGAGCAAGCCATGAATTCCGTGACGAGATGCTCGATGTTCCCGGCATTTCTGGTTCGAGGAGCGGAAACGGATGTCTTAAGACGGTTTCGTCTGAAAATATCCAGGATATAGTTTTCAACTATATTCTGCTCCTCCTTATTTTTCTTTGTCCATTCTCCCGATGATCCTGCAGGACGTGTTCCGGCAAGAGCCACAGTTCTGAATTCGTTGCCATTGAGACTTAAAAGCAGCTCAGGAGATGCTCCGAGCCAAGTTCCTGTCTGAGGAGAATGGAAAAGAAATACAAAAGCGTCCGGCCTTTTTTCACGAAGATTCATAAAGGATTCCCGGATCGCGATTCTATCGTTGCCGATTATTGCCTTAGCCGCTATGACTTTATGACGGGGATTGCCGTTGATAAAGCTTTTTATTTCAGCAATCTCTTTTGTATGTTGTTCTCTATTGGTAGGACTTTCCGGGAATTTATAGGGACTGAGGGAATATTCGGCGTTTTCGACCAACATGTCGAGATGCTCGAATTCGAATGTCTTATGATTTGGAATCGAGAAGGGTTTTGAGATACAGCTGTCGAACGGGGATATATGGAAGGAATTCTCCATTATTCCTTCATATATCTCATCAGCCCCGCCGCATATTGTCGTGGAACTCCCCGGCAGACTATATGCATAGAAGTATCTCATTGTAATCTTATATTTGTTCGGCGATGAAATCAAACGGCATTGCTTCGGTAATAACGGCTTCAATGATATCGCCGGGGAGGGCATCTGAATTCCTGACATAATAATTCATGTCTACTTCCGGGCTATCCCATTGTGAACGACATACTCTCTCGTCGTCCAGTATCTCATCGACTATAAGTCTGACCTTCTTGCCGACCATCTCCTCATTCTTCACTTCGGATATTTCAGCCTGAAGTTTCATAAGGATGTCAAGCCGTCGCTTTTTTTCATCTTCCGGAATATTGTCTTCGAGATTTCTGGCAGCCCAGGTATCGTCTTCCTGAGAATAAGCAAAAGCACCCATGCGGTCGAATCTCTGTGTCTTTACGAATTCGAGAAGTTCCTCGAACTCTTTTTCCGTCTCCCCGGGGAATCCTACCATCAGTGTTGTGCGGATCTTGATATCCGGCACTTTCGCACGCATGGCAGCCAGAAGACGGACAGTCTCTTCTCCGGTGATATGCCGGCGCATGTTCGTCAGTACGGGATCAGAGATATGCTGCAATGCAATGTCTAAATATTTGCAGACATTCTCGTGCCTGTTCATGACGTCGAGGATCTCAAGAGGGAAATCGGAGGGATATGCATAATGGAGCCTTATGAATTCCACACCTTTGATATCAGCCATTCTGTCGATGAGCTCAGGAAGTTTGTGACTTCCGTAAAGATCTATGCCGTATGATGAGAGATCCTGAGCTATAACGTTGAATTCCTTGACTCCCTCCGATACTAATTTTTTTGTTTCCTCAAGAATCTCCTCGATTGGTCTCGAAGTGTGTCGGCCGGTGATAAGGGGAATAGCGCAGAATGCGCAGAATCTGTTGCAGCCTTCGGAAATCTTCAGGTAGGCGGAGTGGGGCGGGGTTGTGAGTCGGCGCTCCCATTGGCGCAATTCTTTCTTTTCCGCGGTTCTGTCGGCCAGACTTTCGATGAAGCCGGTCCAGTCGAACTTGCCATACCATTCGTCCACCTCAGGTATTTCTGCTTTTAGCTCCTCGAGATATCGCTGGCTAAGACAACCCATTGCTACGAGTCTGCCGATCTTTCTTCTCTTTTTGAGAGCGCCGAGACTGAGGAGCATGTCTATCGATTCCTCCTTGGCGTCGGCAATGAATCCGCAGGTGTTGACAACCACAAATTCGCCCGAAGGAGTTTCGGGATTATGAAAAACTTTATATCCTTTTGCTTCCAGTCTGCAAATAAGCCGTTCGGAATCTATCAGATTTTTCGAACAGCCCATTGAAATTATATCGATTCTGTTCTTTATCATCTATCGTTTTCCTTAGGAGGAAATTCAAGCCATTTTCTTTTGATTCATTCCATTTAAATAGACTCGCCGAAGAGAGATTTCACAAACTCCTCGGGGTGGAATATCTGAAGGTCCTCTTTCCCTTCGCCAAGTCCGATGTATTTTACAGGAATCTTGAGTTGGTCGCTTATTCCGATCACCGCGCCGCCTTTTGAGGTTCCGTCGAGTTTTGTGATAGCCAGAGCGTTGACATCGGTTGCTGCAGTGAACTGTTTTGCCTGTTCGAAAGCGTTCTGGCCGGTCGAACCGTCAAGGACAAGCAGAATCTCATGCGGAGCATCCGGCACGACTCTCTTCATCACGTTTTTGATCTTGGTGAGCTCGTTCATCAGATTGACTTTGTTGTGAAGACGGCCGGCGGTATCGATGATCACGACATCGGCGCCGTGTGCTTTGGCGGAAGTCAGGGTGTCGAATGCCACTGCCGCAGGGTCGCTTCCCATCTTTTGCTTTATAACAGGAACCCCGGTGCGTTCGCCCCAGGCGTCAAGCTGAGGGATTGCGGCGGCACGGTAGGTGTCGGCGGCTCCAAGAACAACCTTGTTCCCGGCTTCTTTGTATTGATAGGCGAGTTTGCCGATGGTTGTCGTTTTTCCGACGCCGTTCACTCCTACAACAAGGATAACGTATGGATCGTCTCCCTTTTTCTCAACATGAAAATCCTCGGTCTCTTTCTCTCCTTCGGGAGATTTGACAAGCATGTCGGAAATTTCCTCGCAAAGGAGATTCCGCAGTTCGTCGGTGCCCAAGTATTTATCACGCGCCACACGATCCTGGATTCTTTCGATTATCTTGAGTGTGGTGTCGACTCCGACATCGCTTGTGATGAAAGCTTCCTCAAGATTGTCGAGGACATCGTCATCGATTTTGCTCTTTCCGGCGATCGCCCTTGTCAGTTTGCTCAGGACTCCGGTTTTGGTTTTCTGCAAACCGTTGTCTAATGTCTCCTTTTTTTTCTTGGAGAAAAATTTATTGAATATCATAGTGTTAATTATTTACGAAAGTCAGTATAGGTGGAATCGTCACAGACTGTCGTTCTTTTCAGTCATTCCGGATAAAAAGCTGAAAACACAGCTTCTTAACTTACAAAGTTAATAATTATTATTTAATTATTCAAGAGCTTGAGGAAGAAACCGGCATTTTGCAACTATGTCACTCCGGGATAAAATAAAGAGGGACGTCATCCACGACGGCCCTCTTTTCACTACGATTACTTATCTCTCTAATTTATTTCGTTTTAACTTTAACGTTTGTTTTTACATTGGGATCTTTGGCAGATGACGAATCCTTTGCGGATACTGAATCAATCGACTCGGCGGTTGCCTGTGATTCCTCAACATTTATAGAATCGCTCTGGCCTTCTTCGTCGATAAAGACTATTCCGTTCATTTCCTCTTCTCCGTTTTCGCCATCGGTCATGCTTCTCGATTCTATATATTCCCTTTCTCTAAATTCTTCTTTCATCTCATTGTATGAAACGAGAAGTCCCGTTGTCACAGCGGCCATTACAAATCCGATAATCCAGATTATCAGGACCGATATCTTGACGACTCGGCTCCACGGCTTGCGGTTGGGTGCCAGCACAAGCATGATGAACAGATAGAGTGGAATGCCGAGAAGGATGATATAACCTATCGCGGCCGTCAGACCGAGCACCACTTCCTGATAATCGATGGCACTGATCGGCGGAATGCCGAAAATGTCTGATCCGTGAGACGTTCCCATAAGGAGCAACGCGAAAATACATCCGATAAATCCGATAGCGAGAGCGATCTCGACAGGAACAGCGATTATGACAAGAATCCAGAGACATATTTTTCCGAGCACTCCGAAAAAAGTGGCTACATTATCGGCGATCCTTTTGTCGCCGTTCTGTTTCTGAGGATCATCGGCGAAGGGGGTATTGTTTTCCTGACTCTGTCTGAAATTTCCGGTAACGGATTTTCCGATATTGGACAGCGTCGGAACGTCACCCTTCATCTGCATTTGCTGCAGGGGAGTAGTGGCGTTCGGAAGCACTATCCATAATACTATATATACTATTGGCAGAGCGACCACCGAAATGAACGAAAAGAACGAAAGGAATACGATTCCTACTGCGATCAGCCTTATCCAGGTCACATCGAAGTCAAGATAATGTGAAAGTCCGGCGCAGACACCTCCGAGCATTCCCTCCTTGCTGTCGCGGAAGAGTTTTTTCTTTGTCTTCGTCCCATCGGTGACCGGACCTGTATATGGCGGAGGAACAATCTGCTCGTCCACGTCAATATCATCGACGATCTGTTCCTTGCCGTCTTCGGTATCCTTCACACTCTCGTTGACACTGACCTCAACAAGTTCTTCGGGTTTGCCGATTCTTGCAATCACCGATTCCACGTCCTGAAGAGTGATGACGCTCTTCCCTTCGGCAACAAGAAGAGAGAAAATTTCCGATATTCTGTTTTCTATGTCAGGGATGATCTCGTCGTTGCCGCTGTCGTGAAACACATGGTCGAGTGTTTCCAGATAATCATTGAGCAGGGTATAGGCATCGTCATCTATTGTAAAGACATTTCCCGATATATTGATGTTATATGTTTTTTTCATGACTAATCTATATTATGGTTGGATTGCTTGTAAATGCTTATTTTAAGATGTAAAGAGACAGCCTCATGGATTTGAGGATTCCTGGAGTGAGTCGCCGGAATGGTTTGACTTGAAATGGCTCACCGAGTTGCTCATCTCATCCCAGGCTTCTGTCATGAAACGAAGCACCACCTCTCCTTCGGGAGTGATCTTATAATATTTCCTCGGAGGTCCCTTGGGAGATTCCTCCCATTCATATGTGAGCTTTCCCTCTTTTTTCAGACGGTTGAGAAGAGTGTAGAGCGTGCCCTCAACCACAATCAGATTAGACTCATGCAGCTTTTCGATAAGGTCTGAGACATAGCATCTGTTGTCTTTTAAAACCAACAGGATGCAATATTCAAGAATGCCTTTACGCATCTGCGATTTTATGTTTGATTCATTAATTTCAGTTTTATTCATATTAATTCAGTTGACTAAGATCCCTTGCTGCCTCCGTTAGAAGTGGAATCCTCATCCATATTTGCGTTTGTCTGCTTGACATCGGCTCTCAGCGAACCGAATCTCCATGAGATTCCCAGACCGACGCTCCATTGCTTGAAGGAGGATGTCGAGGTATACCTTGCTGTTTCGCTTGTCTGCGTCCAGCTGCTTCTTCTTGTGGGATTGGCAAAGTTTTGGGTTGATAAATTGATCGTGAGCGCATCGTCCTTAAGGAAAGAACGGCTGACGCCCAGTCCGTAATAATACCATGATGAACCGTTCGACTGAAGATCGACCCATCCTGAGCCGTAACCTCCGTATGCCGAAAGCCTGATCTTGCATGGGAAGCGATAGTCGGCACTTGCGTTCAGGTTGGTTCTCCAGTTAACTTTCACGGCATCGACCAGCTCGGATTTTGCACTGATATGCGTATATGTTTCCTGCAGCCAGAGCTGGAAATTGAGGTCCTTGACGATATTCCATGTGATATTACCCTCGAAGGAGACGTTGTTATAGCTCCCGACATTGGCATAGGTGGTGTTCAGGATACCGTCGCGGCTGAAGATGATATCGGTGATCTGGTTTCGTGAAAAGAAATAGCTCGTCTTGAAAGACCCCGAAAGTTTTCCGGAATAATTCGAATAAGCAAGAGACACGTAGTGGCTTTTCTCGCTTTTCAAGTCGGGATTTCCATACGACACCTGATTCTCGTTCATGGTGTTGCGATAAGGATTCAGAACCCCCAGCCCCGGTCTTGAGATTCTCATCTGATAAGCCATCCTCAGATTGGAGGCATCGTCAAACCGATAGGTGACGGAGGCATTGGGAACAAAATCGTTAAGCTTTGTGGTGAAATCGTCGTAATTTCCGATTTTATACCTTATCCCCATCCTGGTATACTCATAACGAAGCCCGGCCCTGACATTCCACTTGCTGAACTTCCCGGTATAGGAGCCGTAGGCAGCGAGGATATCACGGAACTGGTTGAGCTTTACGTGCTGACTGGCGTCAATTGTCAGGTTGTCGGCTGTCTCTCCGTAGAAAGGCGCGTTGTCTCCTCTGTCGAGATTGAAGTTTCCTTTCACACCGGCTTCGAGAAGATGCTTGGATGAGAAGGGATTTGCATAGTCGACCTGAAACCTGTGGGAATTCGAGAATTCGTTATTGACGTTTCGCGAGAACGGGGAGTCGGTCCAGTTCGGATCGCCGGTAATGTCGTAGGTCTCCATGTTGGTGTTGCCCTTGTCCATTCCGTAGTTGAAAGAGTAGGTGAACACTAAATTATGACCGGGCTTGTCGAACACATGTTGGTAAGAGGCCTGCGCCGATGTGCCGAGCCAGTTGTATTTACTCGTGGTATACCTGTGTAGTTCCCATACCTTTTCTCCGGAAGAGTTGTGCATGTTCATCGTGCTCCAGGAAGGATTCATGACATCATTGGCATGAAGGCCTGCACTGAATGTAAAGAGGTTGACAGTGTCCGGTTCCCAGGAAAGACTTATATTGCCGCCCAAATAGTCGTAGCCGTTTCTGCTCCTTGAAGTGGTGGAAGTAAGCCTGTTCTGATCGGAATTGAGGTTCTCGACATCGCGGGATGAGGAGTTGTAGATATGGAAAAGCTTTCCATTGTTGTAATTAAACCTCGCGCTGGCGGTAACGTTACCGATCTTTGTCCTTGCGTAGGCCCCGGCACCTATTCCACGGTTATTGATGTAGAGATTCAGATTGGCCATATATCCTGCAAGCGACTGTCGCGTCTGAGTCACGATATTGAGGATGCCTCCTGTGCCTTCGGCCTCATATTTTGCCCCGGGCTCGGATATCACCTCAATTTTCTTGATCGACGAGGCCGGCATGGATTTCAGGATTGTCTTGATATCGCCCGACATCATCGGATCCTCCTTACCGTTGAGATAGATCTTGAAGCTTGACTGGCCGTTCACCTTTATCTCGTCGTTGGCGTCGACAGTCACCCCCGGGACTTTCCGAAGAATCTCGAGAGTGGTGTTGGTCGCCGCTTCCGGATCTTCGGAAACATTATATGTGAGGGTGGCCCCGTCGCTTTGGACAAGCTTGCGTGTGGTGGTTATCACAAAGTCTTCGAGAGTTTCGTTATAATATGGAACAGTATCGTTCATATTGACGGAGTCTTTTTTTACCCGGATGGTATCGTTGGCTGCCATGACATCTGCTTGCGGAATCGAAAGCGCATTGCCCGGCATTGAGGATGCGATGAGGAACGAGGTTAAAACAATGGTGAAACCGAATGCTTTCATAAAAAATGTTGTTTGCTGTTTACAATATGGTTATTCTTTGGGTTATCGAAGGGAGGAGAGGTCTGCTTCAGACAATTCCACTCCCTCACGAACAAAAGACTTCAAGACAGCCATATTGTGACATTATTTAACATTTATTTTATAACCATCTTCTCTTTTGTAACTATTCAGCGGACACGCTAAGGCGATAATGTGGAATAGACATCACC
>CAJTYD010000092.1 GCA_910583775.1 uncultured Muribaculaceae bacterium
AAAATCATCTCAGCGCTCAAATATTACGCCGTTTTGTGGGATTTTATAGATTAAACCATTGGAGAAGAAACAAGTCATAGTAGTACATGATACTCCGGAATGCGATTAATTGATTTCGCAGGGAGAAAAAAGGATGGTTTTTAGGGTAAAGAAGATGAACAGAGAGGAATTATTAAAGAAGAAATATGGCGCTGAAGGGGGCTGGAAAGTTCCCGAGGGCTATTTCGATGCCGTCAGGAAAGAGGTTGAGGCAAAACTTCCCCCTTATCCGGAGGCAGAGAAAGCGGCAGATATGAGCGTATGGCAGAGAATCAAGCCTTATGTCTATCTGGCGGCGATGTTCGCCGGAATCTGGTGTATGATGAAGGTCTTCCATAATGTTTCGGGAGGATCGGAGCTGAGCCTTGACAATCCGCCGGCACAGATCGCACAGGCCATGACAGAGGTCTCGACCTCGGATCTGTATTATATGGATTCTTCAGTTTCGGATTTCGAGATCGAGTCGGAGGTGAGCGCCGATTATGACTCTATGGAGGAATTCTCGAAAGATTTCGGTTATGCGCTCGAACCTCAATATCAGAACATAGATGTCGAGGAATATGAGGAGAAAAAAGAATGAATTTTGAAATGAAAAGGATATTGCTGTTATTTATGATTGCGGTCACATGCGTGACTGCGGGCTTTTCTCAGGACAAGGGACGAAAGAAAAGTCCGGAGGAGATGCGCAGGGAAATCAATGAATTCAAAATGAAATTCATCGCGCAGGAGATTGAACTGCGCGAGGACCAGCAGAAACGGTTTTTCGAACTTTTCGGACAGATGACTGATGAAAGGTCGGCCGTCTTTGAACAAATGATACGCACCGAGCGTAAAATAAAGAAAGATCCTAATGCCACCGATGAGGATTATGCCAATCTGAGCCGGCTGATAACGGATTCGAAAGAAAAGGACGCTGAAATCGAGAAGGCTTACGACGAGAAATTCGCGACTTTCCTCTCTGCCAAACAGATCTACAAGATGAAGAGTGCCGAGGAGAAGTTCCGTAAGAAGATGCGCGAAATGCGTCATAAGGGAAAGGCAAAAAGAAAAAAGAATTGAGTAGAGTATGATGAATAGAAGTTTCTTAAAAAAGGTGTGCCTTACAGCCGCGTTTTTTATTTTTATGGGAGCAACCCTTAGTGCCGCTGTTCCGGAGGCTGGAACTGCGGCTGAACAGACAAAGAGCAGAGCATCGAAAACTGTTACAAAAAAGAATACCGTTACAAAAAAGATGAACACCTTTAATAATCCGGATTTCGCCTTTCCTCAGACGGTTAGCGACAACGCTTCTGTCGAACTCGACAAGGCATTGAAGATCTCGGACGGCGTCACGGCCCTTCGGGCGGCGATGCAGATCGCCGTGTCGCGCGATCTTATCTCGACAGACAATTACAAGGAGGGAATTGCGCTTTTCTCGCGTCTGGGCAATGAGCTGCAGGCTCCTTACAGCTCATTGGCAAAACTGCTCGAAGCTCAGTTCTATAAGGATATTTATCAGTCTGATCCCTGGACTTTCAGAAACAGGACCCTTCCTACGGAACCGGTTCCGGAAAACGTTATGGAATGGAGCGGAAAGATGTTTGCAGACAGAGTATCGGCTCTTGTTGAGAATGCTTTTGATAATATAAAGGCCGCCAGAGAGGTTCCGGTCGATTCCATAAAAAGTATAATAAGGGTAGATACGGAAACGTGGAAAGTCGGGATGACGGTCTATGATTTCATGGTTCTCAAGGCCATGGATATTCTCGCTCCATTCGGAGATGAGGATGGAGGCACAATCATTCCGTTCGGAGCCGGGGCGAGTTCGACCGCGGCTTCTCTGTCGACAAGAGACAGGATGATGTCGCTTCTCGACGCGGATATCGAATGGAACGAGAGTAAAGGGAATCAGTCTCTTGCGTCGATCCTCTCCTTCATAAAATACGAACACCTCAATTCCGACAGAAAAAAGGATTATCTTTCGAAATGTATCGAAAAATATATCGACACTCCCGATTGCGCCTCATTCCTTTATTCCGAAAGGAATTATATAGACAGTGAGGAGGAACAGGAAGTCGAAGAAGGTATTGCTGAAAGAAACAGGAGAGTCAAGAGCTATTATTCGAAAGTATCCGGATATCTGAAGAAGTTTCCGGATTGCCGGAATGCCACGGCGTTAAGATCTGTGGTAAGTTCTCTTGAGGCAAAATCACTGAATGTCGCCTGCCCGGGAAAATTTCTGCCCGGTCGAGACGGAAAGGGCGTAGTGGAGGCTTCGAATATCTTCTCGTTCAATCTTCTGGTGGTGAAAGTACCCGGAAATCCTGAGAGCGTAAAACTTGCCGGACTTGGCAAGTCGGGACGCGTCATGCAGTCGATACCGATGAGATTCAAGGGAGAGACTCCGGAAAGATTCGACAGCGTGTTCTCCATAGCACCTCTTCAGCAGGGCACGTATGCCGTCGTGGCCTCCCGCGACAATACTCTTGGAGGCCTGATCACAGGGATTTATCCGAGGGAATCGGTAGAGACTTTCCTGGTGAGCGGTTTGTCGTATTTCACCCTTAAGGACGAGGGGAAGGATACGGCAAGGCTTTTTGTTGTGGAGGGTGCAAGCCAGAAACCTGTAAAGAATGCAAAAATCACGTTCGAGCCGGTTAACGGCAGAGGAAACGCATTTTCCAGGGTTTCGGGTGAAGACGGCTCAGTGGAAATTCCCGCAGGTTCGTATAGTTTCGGAATCCGTTCGGGCAAGGATTATGCGAAAGGCAATATATGGAACAGCCGGGGATACAGCGATGACATTTCCGAAGTGAAGGGTGGAAATCTCTTCACAGATCTTTCCATTTATAAGCCGGGAGAGAAGGTGCGCTTCTTAGGTATCCTGTATTCAGAGAAGGAAAGGAGATTTTCTGCGGCTAAGAGAACTTCCATAGTCGCCGAGCTTATCGATGCCAATAACCAGAGAGTCGACAGCCTGAGGCTTATGAGCGATGACTTCGGCCGCGTTTCAGGCACATTTACGATTCCGGAAACCGGTCTGCTCGGGAATTATCGCGTCAGCCTGGGCAGAATCTGTTCTTCTTATTTCACTGTTGCCGATTACAAGGCGCCCACATTTTATGTAGCGGTTTCGGGCATCGAACCGAAATACAGCGTAGGTGATACTGTCAGAATCAAAGGCAAGGTGATGACTTACTCCGGAATGCCTGTCGGCGGCGCGGCGGTGAAGTTCAACGTGAAGTATATGCCCTGGAGATGGCTTTTCTATTCATCGGTGCGCAATGCTACTTACGGGGGCGAGCTGAAAGCCGGGCAGGACGGCAGCTTCGAGATCGCTCTTCCTACTGCCGGACTTAGAGACACTCCTTACATGTCCGGCACATATCAGCTTGAGATAGCTGCCACCAATCCGGGAGGGGAGACTCAGCAGGCGCCATCCGAATGGTTCTCTCTGGGGGAGGCTTACTCTATAGCCTCATCTGTTCCCGCATTGATATGCCGGGACAAGGCGAAGCAGACATTCGGCGTGAGGGTGATGGATATGTTCGACAAGCCGGTGGTGAAAAAAGTATATTACAGAATCTATGATTTTAACAAGGATTCTGATGATAAGTCGAAGGTGAAGGCCCTTGCGAGCGGCGAATTCGAATCGCCGACATTTACGTTCGATATGTCAGGCCTTTCGTCAGGGAGATATACTCTCGAGTTTTCGCTGAACAGAGATTTCAAGGCAAACAAGGAGAGCGCGAACGATAGCAATACCATAATTCTATACAGCGATTCCGATAAGGAGCCTCCTGTAGAGACATCCGTATGGATTCCTAAGACGCAGATTGTGGCCGAACCGAACGATAAAACGGTGAAGATCCGTTTCGGATGCTCTTATCCAGGCGACTGGATTTATGTCAACGTCTCGGATTGCGGGAAGGAGATTTCCGGGCAGTGGATAAAGATGGAGGAAAAATTGACTGAATTCGAGGTAAATGTTCCTGCTCTCAATGACCGTGTTTACGTTACGTTCGCAGGTATGCACGATCTTGCTTCCGAGCAGAAGAGAGTGACGGTAATTCCCTCTTCACAGCTTGAAAAGATTAAGATCACGGTAAGTTCATTCAGAGACAGGATCACTCCGGGAGCTAAGGAGAAATGGGTGTTCAATTTCGCTATCAACGACCGCAGTCTCGCCGGAATCCCGGTAGCCGCCGTGATGAGCAACAAGGCTCTCGATGCATTGGCTCCGTTCAACTGGTCGTTCAACCCTCAGGGAAATATCTATTATCGCGAGCGCGTAAACTTAAGATATGCAGGCTTCGGCCAGACAATCTGGTCGATGAGCCTGAGCAAGGTCAATTACCGCGGACTGAGCTCGTTTGTAAATCCCGACTGGAACCTTTACGGCTATAATCTTTACGGCGGCAGATTCTTCGGAAGAAAATATAAGATAATGAGAAGTATGTCTGCCCCGATGGTAATGGAGGAAAGCGCTGTCTATGCCGAAGAGGAAGTGGCAGATGAGGTAACAGGGGAGTCTCCGCTGATGGCTTATGCATCCAATGCCCTTAAGGGAAAGGTTAGCGGTGTGGCTCTTGATGAGAAATCGACCGACGGGATAGTAGAGACCGCAACCGGCGGTACGGACGGTGGAGAAGGTCGCGAAACAGCGATAAGGGATATCGAATGCCCGATAGCATTCTTTATGCCTGACTTGATTACGGATCCGGAAGGAAACGCTTTGGTGGATTTCACCGTGCCGCAGTTTAACGGGACCTGGAAGTTTCAGATCTTGGGTTACACGCCGGAGATGCTCGGAGCCGTCAGTCAGTTTGAGGCGACAGCCTCCAAGCCTGTGATGGTATCGATGAACGTCCCCCGCTTCCTCCTAATGGACGACCGTACACTGATAATGGCCACCATTTACAATAACTCCGACAAGGCTACCGCCTTGGGCGGAAAGATCGAGATTTTCGATCCTGTCACAGGGGAGATTCTTAAGACAATGGAGTTCCCCGGTGAGAATGTAGCAGCGTCTGCCTCGCGCACAATCTCGATGGAATACGGTATAGGCACGCCGACGAATTATATCGGACTGAGGGCATACGGCTTCAACAATGAATTCTCAGACGGCGAGCAGACGGTAATCCCGATATTGCCCAACACGACCCCGGTGGTAGAATCGAAACCTTTCTATCTCGAACCGGGCGCCCGTGAATTCGAGATGAAACTTCCCTCTTTCGGAAAGGAGGGCAACGTTACGCTTCAGTACAGCGACAATCCGATATGGGAGTGCGTCACGGCATTGCCGGATATATCGGAGGCAAAGTCATCGAACGTGCTTTCTCAGATATATTCGCTTTACGGCAACGCCATCGGAGCCGGTCTTGCGAAGGATTATCCTGAAATACCGGAGGCGATACGTATTTTCGCGGATCCCGCGAATTCAAAGGATTCAACGCTTGTCTCGAATCTCGAGAAGGACGGCAATCTGAAGACCGTGGCGCTGACCAACACTCCCTGGGTGCAGTCGGCTGCCTCGGAGACGCTGAGGATGCAGAGCCTTGTGAAATATGCCGACGCGGCAAGAAGCGAGACGATCATCGCTTCAACGCTCGACAATATCGGCAAGCTGCAGAATCCGGACGGGGGCTGGAGCTGGTGCGACGGTATGAAATCGTCGGAGTTCATAACATCAAGAGTGCTTCTTCATTTCGCGATGCTCAACGGGATGGGCTATCTTCCAGGGAACGCATTGCGGATGGCGGAGAGGGGCATTGATTATGCCGACCGCTCGTGGGTGAAGGATCTCGAGGAATATAGAGGAAGCAAGTTCCCGTATATCTCGATGCTCAATTATCTTTATGTGAGAAGTTTCTTCAAGGGCGTGAAGATGTCTTCTAAATTCGCGGCGATGAATAAGAAGGCGCTGAAAGAGATAGTGAAAGGCTGGAGAGATATGGGAATATACGAGAAGGCGACAGCTGCGACGCTTCTTGCACGTCAGGGCTATCCGATGGAGGCCCGCACGATTCTTGAGTCGTTGAGACAGTATGCTTCTGTATCGGCCGAAAAAGGGATGTGGTTCGACAACCTTTCTTCGTCGGCCTGGGGCTGGAACAAACTGATCACCACGGCTCAGGTGCTGGAGGCTTATTCCGAGATATTGCCTCAGAGCAAGGAAATAGATAAGCTGCGTCAATGGTTCGTGATAACAAAACAGACTGAAAACTGGGGCGATGACCGCGAGACGGCGGAGGTGATTCATGCGGTTCTGACGAGCGGAACGAAATGGACCGTTCCTTCAAGTCCGGCGAAGATCACGATTGCCGGGGAGGAGATAATTCCTGACAGGGTTGCGCAACTTACCGGTAGCCTGACTGTAAGCATAAGTACGAAGAGCAAGGGAATGCTTAGGATCGAACGCGACGGAAGCGGCCCGGCGTGGGGCGGAGTGATATCGCAGTATGTCGCACCGATAAAGGATGTCAAGGCAGCGGGGATTCCGCAGCTTTCGATAGAGAAGAATGTCTATGTCATCACAGAAGGCAAGGATGGCTCGAAGGCTTCGGCTTCGGCGCTTAAGACCGGCGACAAGGTGAGGGTGACTTTGACCCTTACCTGCGACAGAGATCTTGAATATGTCGCTGTTACCGACGGTCGTTCCGCATGCCTCGAGCCTGCCGACCAGACATCGGGTTATATGGCTTCGGACGGCGTATGGATGTACAGGGAGGTAAGGAATGAGTCGACCAATCTCTTTATTCCGTTCCTGAAGAAAGGGACGAGCGTTATCAGTTATGACTGCTATGTTGACCGGAGCGGAGTCTATTCTCTCGGAATAGCGACGACTCAATCGCAGTATGCTCCCGAGATCACGGCGCATAGTGCCGGAAAGGTCGTAACGGTCAGTCGAGGGGAGTGACGAGCCCTTCGTTGTTGAGGATAACGTTCGGAAAAACTTCGCGAGCTTCTTTGAGGAATTCGGAATCGTCTTTATAACGAGAGGAATAGTGGCCTGTGAGCAGCGCTTTGGCGCCTGCGTCGCGGGCCACTGTCGCAGCCTGACGGGCCGTGGAATGACCTCGCTCGGCGGCGTCGGCTTTGTTGATGTCGAGGTAGGTAGTCTCATGAAAGAGAAGATCTACGGGCCCGATCTTCTTCGCTATATCCGGCATATAGGCTGTGTCACTGATGTGGGCGTAGGAGAGAGACGGGTCGGCCGGGGAGGTAAGATGGGCGTTCGGTATGATCTTTCCTTCAGGGTTGATAAAATCGGCTCCTTCCTTGATATCCCTGATCTGTGCGACCGGCACTTTGTGAAAATCTATCATGTCGCGGCGTATATGGCGCAATTTCTCTTTTTCTTCAAAAACAAAGCCAACGGCAGGGACACGGTGTTCGAGAGGGAGGGTACGCACGGAGAGGGAGGGGGTGTCAAGAATCACGGCCTCTTCCTTGTGTATGAGGTTAAACTCAATTTCGAAAGGGAGGGAGGGGGCGAAGAAGTCAAAAATTCTCGTAAAGATTCTTTTCCCTTCCGGGAAGGTGTGGATAGTGATCTTCCCGGTCATGCCCATCAGTCCGAGGGAGGAGATGAGACCGGGGAGACCGAGCACATGGTCTCCGTGAAGATGCGTTAGGAAAATATGTCTTAGTCGGTTGAATTTAAGTCTTTGTTTCTGGAAAGCATGTTGCGTGCCTTCTCCGCAGTCGATCATGAAGAGGTTTTCACGATAATTGATCACGGTGGAGGAGGGCTGGTGGCGTAAGGTAGGCTTTGCTGAGCCGCAGCCGAGAGTATGTATGGTGAAAGTCGACATAAGGGTTAGAGAAATTCAGAAGAGTTTTTTCAAGAAGCGTTATTGCGACATCATATCGACGTTATTGTGACATCACATCAACGTTATTGAGACATGAAAAATATCGGGTAATAAAACTTCTTGATTTTTTTGAGATTTTTGATATGCAAAGTTACTACAAAAAAGTGAAATGCGGAAAGATATAGTGATAGAATTG
>CAJTYD010000093.1 GCA_910583775.1 uncultured Muribaculaceae bacterium
CCAAGACCCTCAATAAAGCGAGCTAATTTTGGAACACGGAACTGAACACCCTAATAAGTAAGTATTGAAATTTAAACGAAAGTAAATGAAGAATTATCTTTTATACTTACTACGGTTTCTTTTTGGTTGCTTCCGGCTTGTCGTTCAGTCGAATATATTTATATTCTCCTTCTCTCCGCACCGGAATCAACTCAAAAATAAACTCGTATTAAGTATAAATTAAACTCCAACACTTACTTAATTAAAAAGAAGTGTCAGATCAGAAAAAGCAATCTCTTCCAAATGAGATGACAATATGAAATAGAATATGACAGCATTGACAATTACAATATTAAAAATTCTTGCAGTGATTCTTATCCTGGCAGCAATGATTGTGATTCTGCTCGGAATAAACCATCTTTTCTCAGGCAACTTCAATTCCACACCCGAAGACAGCAAAAAGCTCAAAGAGGAAATCCGCCATGAGGACACCGTTATCTCCGACCGCAATGTCTTTCATAATTTCATTGCCGCAATGGATGGAAAGAAAGAGAAGAAAAGCTAAGAACCTGTTTAAGAGTGCGTTTGAATTTAAACCGATTGCTTCTTGCCACGGCGCCTGCTGATCGCGACATAACCCATGGTGTAAATTCCGAGAATGACAAGTGTCAAAGTCGTCGTGCTCCATACGAGCATCGAGAAAGCCGCGCCGTCGGTATCTGATATTCCGAAGAGCGAAAGAGCGAACATCACCGCAAGATTCCATGGGCCAAGACCGCCGTTGCTCGGAATGGCCATGCTCATCGAGCTGAAGACAAATGAAATCAGTCCGGGAAGCAGACCGAATGCCATTCCATGTTCTCCGATAAGTTCTCTCGTGAATGGAAATGCAAAAAAGGATATGTAGGTTTCAAGAAAATAGCAGGTCCAGATTCCAAGCGTCAGCCAGAGATAAGGCCAACGCCCCTTCATTGTAAATAGAATCCGGAATCCGTTCCAGGTGCGTTTCAACGAAAGAATAAATTTTTCAGCCCAGTTTCTATTTCTGAAAAAATATAAAACCGTAATGAAAGTTCCAATAACCCCGACTATTCCGACCCATAGGAAAGGATCCGAGACTATATTGTAAATTCTTTCTCCAACCTTATAATGATCCATGAAGGCGAGAATCTGACGGTGTCCGACGCAAAGAGCGAGCAGAAGCAGACAAATGACAACGACAGCATCGGAACCGCGGTCACCAATATCGGTCCCCAAAACCGTCGAAAACGGCACTTTCTGACGTTTCGCGATATAGATTACCCTCCAGGCCTCTCCCATATAAGGAACAAGGAGATTCATGGCGTATGCTCCGAAGATCGAGCAACAGAGAACCATGCCAGGCACTTTCCCCACTCCGGCTCCGCGCAACTGTATGCCCCACCGGATTCCTCTTATAATATGCGAAAGGGTGACGATGACCATTACAAGGAGCAGCCAGCCGTAATCCACCCCGTGACGAAGCACTCCCATGATGTGACGGAAATCAACTTTCCTGAAGAGCCATACCATCAGAAGAACCGAACATATAAGCGGAAGAACAACCCGCAACACCCTTTTAAGGATGTCGATGATTCTATCCTTTTTACTATTTATGGCGGAATCGTTATTCATAACAAAAGTCTTTTCTATTCATTATCTTAAATATAATAACACTTCAGGAGCCTTTAATGCAAAAAGAGTCCCAAAATCCGGTCACTGCTAAAATTATCCGCATTTATGTTAAACTATATTTATCAAATAATGTTATAAGTATAAAATCAGCAAAACATGAAGAACACAACAGTCCTTTCTGCATTAAGCTTGATTAAAAAATGAAAAACATAAAATACAGGTTACTTAAACATTTAGCGTTATGAAAAGAACAGTTTTATTTCTCGCAGCCCTTATGACCCTGTCATGCTCATGGGCACAAAACCTTAATAAGAATGAAGCCAAAGCACTTCAGTCTTTCCTCGCGCAGCCAGCTGCAAAAGGTGGTAGCAATGCACAGGCCCTCGGCGTAGCCGGCAACAACGTGGCCTCAGCCCCCGGCATCAAAGTTGAAAACGGACGTATTACCGAGATCGACTGGAAAAACAAAGATCTCGGCGGCCAGCTCAATCTATCGGGGTTCGCAGCTCTGAAATCAATCGACATCACAGGCAATAAGATTACGGCTCTTACAGTCACCAACAATCCTGCCCTCGTTACCATCAACGCCGGCAAGAACCGCATCCAGAATTTCGACATTTCAGGTTGCCCGCAGGTTCAGGAGCTTCGTCTTAACAAAAACCGCCTTTCGGATATCGAAGTCTCCAATGTTCCTCTGATTAAGAAATTCAACATCTCAGGCAACATGATCGAATCGCTCGATATTTCAAATGCCGTAAACCTCGAATATCTCAACTGCATGAGCAACCAGCTTACTAATCTGAACGTTTCAGGTTGCCAGAATCTTAAATCACTCTATGCCGCCTTCAACGACCTTACTTCCGTTGAGCTCGCCGGACTGATTAAGCTTCAGAACCTTAACCTCAATTCAAACAAGCTGCTCAAGCTCTACATCCAGAACCTTCCCTCAATCGAGACTCTTCTCTGCAGCGACAACCACATGGCCGAGCTCGCAGTGAAAGGCTGCAAGACGATCAATGAAATCTGGGCTCCCTACAACGACCTCACAAGCTTCACCGTAAGCAGCGACGCCCAGACCCTCGCATTCGTCAATGTTGAATGGAACGACCTCACCTATCTGTCGCTCGCCAACCTCAACTTCCTGCAGCGTGTCAACGCAGCCAACAACCAGCTCATCACTCTCGATGTTTCATTCGACCCGATGCTCCGCTTCGTCAATGTCACCAACAACGATATGCTGACCGATGTCCGCACCGACGGTGACAACGACCTCCGCCACGTGCTCGGATATCCCGACTGGGGTTTCTAATTTCAGCTGATTTATTAAAAGTTGTTATATCATTAAAAGCTGTCGGTAATTCCGACAGCTTTTTTTGTTTTTTACTCCCTTTTAAATTAAATTTGCATATTTTCCAATCGGAAGAACAACTTCATTTATGATTCGATGAGACATATTCTTATAGCGGATGCCGGAGCCACTAAGGTGGAATGGGCATTGATAACAGAATCCGGAGATTCTGTCGCCAGGCTTGATTCCGACGGGATCAACGCCCTGATGGCTTCGGCCGAAACGGCCGGCGCTATCCTTTCTACGGTGAAGAAACAGATTCTGGATTCCCCGCTCCCTGACCGTATATTCTATTATGGAGCCGGCTGCGCCACTCCGGAAATCTGCGGGAAGATGAAGAAGCTGATTCTTGAATGCTGGCCCGACGCGCAGGTCGAAGTCACTTCCGACCTGCTTGGGGCCGCAAGAGCCCTTTTCGGGAAAAATCCCGGAATCGCATGCATTCTTGGGACCGGCTCCAATTCCTGCCTTTACGACGGAAAAGAAATAGCCGGAAACGTACCCTCGCTCGGATTTATTCTTGGAGACGAAGGAAGCGGAGCCGCTCTCGGCAAACGGCTGCTCGGCGATGCGTTCAAAGGAAGGATCCCGGCTCTGATCAGGGAGCGCCTGCTCAATGCCTACAACCTGACGCTGCCCGATATTCTCGACAAACTGTATCGTCAGCCCGCTCCCAATAAATTCCTGGCCTCTTTCGTTCCATTTATTAAGGAAAATATCTGGAATCCCTACATATTTTCTCTTGTCCTGAAGGAACTCACCAAATTCATCCGCAGGAACGTGGCTCTTTATCCCGGAGCCCATTCGCTGCCGGTCAGTTTCACCGGCTCGATAGCATACCATTTCTCGGATATCCTTAACGAAGCTGTCTCTTCGCAGGGCTATTCCATCGCGAAGATCGAGGCCAGACCAATGGAGGGACTTATTAAATATCACGCAGACAACGATGAATAACAGAATCATATATCAGGCAATATTCCTCCTGACGCTTCTCTCATCAGTGCTTGCGCCTTCTGTTGCGACGGCCGACGAATACTGGGACAGGAAAGTGAGCCTTTACAGCGTCCTGCCCATAAATGAAACCGATATTGTCTTTTTAGGCAATTCCATAACCGATGGCGGAGAATTCAGCGAACTCTTCGGAAGAAACGACATAAAAAACCGCGGCATAAGATCCGATGTCATTCCCGGAGTTCTCAAAAGAGTAAGCCTGGTCACCGACGGCAAGCCGCGGAAGATATTCCTGCTCATCGGGATCAACGACATCTCCCACAACCTGAGTGTCGGAGAACTTGCCCGCAGATATGAAAGTCTCGTTAAAGAAATCCGCAAGAAATCGCCTCAGACAAAACTGTATATCCAGTCGGTCATGCCGATCAACAACGATTTTAAACGCTACAAAGGGCTTTTCGGCAGAGAAAAGACCGTAAAGTCGCTGAACGCTGAAATCGAAAGAATCGCCTCAGAAAACGGAGCGCGCTACATTGATCTATGGCCTTTTCTGGCCGACTCCAACGGCAAGCTGAAAAAAAGCTACACCAACGACGGCCTCCATCTCAACGGTCCGGGATACAAGGCCTGGACAAACGGCATCCGGCGCTTTGTCGAAGAATAGCAGCCATGATTAAAGATAAAATAACATCATTATGAAATATAGCGTAAAATCAATAATTACCACCTCTCTCATTGCTATGGCAGCGGCCTTTGCCCCCGCTGAATCAATGGCCGATGTGATCACCATCGAGCCTCTTTTCGAATATCCCGTGGCTCCCGAAGAGCTAAAGAGCCTGCCCGAGAAGTCAGACTACCTCGTTCAGCACTTCTGGGACAACATGGACTTCAGGTCAAACGGAGCGGTCGACCAGAACGCCCTCAACGATGCCTTCAAGATCTACACCGTTCCCTTTCAGTGGGCCCAGAAGGAGCTCGTTCTGAAATCGGTCGATAACCTTCTGGAGCAGATAGCAAAGAAACCGACGCTTCAGATCCAGTTCATGAAAGCCGCCGAAGAGGCCCTATACGGCCCGAGAGCCGAAATCTGGATAGATGAGATCTACGTGAAGTTTCTTGAGAACTTTATCAAGAACAAAAAAATGTCGGCAATCCGCAAAAAAAGATATCAGGAGCAGCTCAAACAGATACGGAATTCCACAGTAGGCAATATCGCTCCCTCATTCACGTTCTCCACACCGACGGGCAACCCCGGCAAATTTGAACCTATCGGAGTGCTCACCGTTATAGAGTTCGGAGACCCCGACTGCGACGACTGCCGTCATTCCAAACTCAAGATGGAGACCGACGTCACATTCTCCTCCCTTGTCGACAAAGGCCTGATAAACGTCCTTTTCATCGTTCCGGATCCTGTGGAGGGCTGGCAGACCAAACTCACCGGATATCCTTCCAACTGGGTCATAGGAGCCTCCGACGATGTCTCCGACATATATGACCTCCGTCTTTCCCCCTCCTTCTATGTCATGGGCAAGGACGGCAAGATAATGGCGAAAAATATAAACGTTAAGGAAGCCATGGCCATTGCCGTGGACGCCGCCAACAAATAATCATCAGCGATGAATCCACTCAAAAAATTCTATATCTACACAACAGGATACTCATACACAAATATGGGGCGCCTGTTTTTGCGCCTGTTTGTCGGCATAATGATGATGCAGTTCGGAATCAGGCAGCTTTTCAATTTCGAGGATTCGATCGACATGTTTCCTTCTGTTTTAGGGTTATCCCCTGAAGTTTCTCTGATAACGATGATTGTCATCGAAATAGGCTGTTCCCTCTTCATCATGGCCGGATTCCTGACCAGGGTGATGACCGTCCCCCCTTTCGTCGCGATGGTGATCGCCGAATACTACCTCCTCGTCCACGGCGTGAGCGAAGCCTCGTATCAGCTCAACTGGACTCAGGTAGGATATCTCCCGGTGATGTTCCTCGGAATCTATTTCTTTATTATTCTCGTCGGTCCCGGAAAAATATCGGTCGACTATTTCCTGTCGCTTCATTTCATCCATTCCGACAACTATAGCGAGACGGAACTCGAAGAAGTATAACAGAAAGGAGACATGGCTAAGATAGCGGTTTTGATTTCGGGCGGCGTCGACAGCGCCGTCGTAGTGGACATCCTACATAAACAGGGACACGACCTTCATCTTTTCTATATCCGGATTGGTATGGACAACGATGAGGGAGACTGTTCGGCAGAGGAAGACATCGAGATGTGCACTCTGATAGCGCATAAATACAATCTTCCCCTCAAGGTCGTCTCCCTCCATCAGGAGTATTGGGATAACGTAATGGAATACGCGCTCCGGACCGTGAAAAGCGGCCTGACGCCTCACCCCGACATGATGTGCAACAAGATGATTAAGTTCGGTTTCTTCGAGCAGAGATGGGGAAAGGATTTCGACAAGACCGCAACAGGCCACTATGCCTCCATTGTCGAGAAGGAGGGAAAGCTATATCTCGCCACAGCCGCCGACCCGGTTAAGGACCAGACCGATTTTCTCGCCCAGATTTCATACGACCAGCTCTCCCACCTTATTTTCCCTCTCGGAGACCTTCCTAAGGCAGAGGTGAGAAAAAGAGCCTCGCTGGCTCAGCTTCCGAACGCCGCAAGGAAAGACTCCCAGGGAATATGCTTCCTCGGGAAAATCAACTACAACGACTTCATCGAGCGTCATCTTGGAACAAAGAAGGGGCCCGTTATCGAGATCGAGACGGGAAAGAAAATTGGCGAACATAAAGGATACTGGTTCTATACCATCGGGCAGAGAAAGGGGCTCGGACTGAGTGGAGGTCCCTGGTTTGTGGTTAAGAAAAACATACGCGACAACGTGGTATATGTCTCCAACGGATACGGCACCACAAAGCAATACGGCAGAATTATCTCGGTCGAAGAGATGCACTGGATCTCAGGATCTCCTCTTTCGGAGGAATCGCCGGTGGCTGCCGTTGCATTCAAGACCAGACATACCCCCGAATTCCATCAGGGAACTATCAGACTTCTTGAAGACAGGTCATGTCTGATCGAATCGGAAAGCGATGTCCAGGGAATAGCACCCGGACAATTCGCCATCATATATTCTCCCGACAGGAGATTATGTCTGGGATCCGGGATGATATCTCTTCCGGACAGGAAAAGACACGGGGAAGCCTCTATCTGACCCCATGCATATTAGAAACAAAATACCATTTAGAAACAAAATACCATGTTTGACAATGGAAAGATATAGATTGGAATTATTGGGAATCACCTACAACCAGATAGAATCTGGCGTTTACGCCGTGATTCTGAAGGAAATGGGAGGCCAGCGCCGCATTCCTATAATAATAGGCTATCCGGAGGCACAGGCCATCGAATGCAAACTGCAGGAGGTGGTCACGCCCCGTCCCCTCACCCACGATATGATGATCAACTGCCTCGACAGTTTTGGAATAAGACTTAAGGAAATAGAGATCCGCAAGCTGCCAAGCGGCGTCTTCGCCGCCGACATGCTCTTCTCCGACGGCGAGAACACCCGTATCATCGACGCCCGTTCTTCGGATGCCATCGCCCTGGCCATACGCGCCGACGCTCCGATCTACACATCGGCCGAAGTGCTCGAGGAAGCAGGATTCGATCCCGCGGCCGCCGAAAAGCGCCAGGAAGCCGCTAAAAACCGGATAAAGGACGCTCCGGCCCCCACTCCTCCGGCCCAAGGGATAGCCGGCGTCTCGCGCTCGTCCGATCTCTCCCGAATCCCCACCGAAACCCTCTGCAAGATGATGCAGGACGCAGCCGAAAACGAGGATTACGAAGAAGCGGCACGCATTAAATCAGAGATCGACAGCAGAAATGAATGAGGACCGATTTTTACAGTCAGTCGATTTATTTATTCTCAATGTTTATCAATTTTATAATAATCTTATAATTTTTTTTTAAGTACATGACAAAAATTTGAAGACATCGAATTTAGGGGTGTAAGA
>CAJTYD010000094.1 GCA_910583775.1 uncultured Muribaculaceae bacterium
CTGACGGTCTTATTTATGACGCGCCGTTGTATGACCATGTGGCAGCCATAGGGATTAATGGAATTATCTCAAAAGAATTCGAACCGGAAATCAGGCGCCGTGTAGAGCTATACTGGAGAACGGCTCACCCCAAAGACACTATCATTCCATTTGATGCTTGTATCGAGGAATATAACGTTCCAATCACAGCTCCGGCTACTTTCAAAAGCAAGGAAGAGATAAAGCGATTGATTCAGGCAGTCGAGGCTCAGCAAGAGGATTAACCCCGTGCAATTGGTGAATTTAGTTTGTAATATTCTGATAACAAGCGTTTAATACATTCTTCAACGAGGAGAAGTATTGACAAACGCCTTATTATCGGGGCCTGATTAATAAGAATAAAAAAGCGGCCATGCGGAATGCCGGAGCATCTGCATGGCCGTCTTATTCATTTCAGAAGGGGATCAATAGTTGGTTGCGCGGATCTCGAAGAAGCTTTCGGGATGGGCGCATACCGGACAAACCTTCGGAGCTTTCTTGCCGATCACGATGTGACCGCAGTTACGGCAGATCCATACGGTGTCGCCTTCGCGCGAGAAGACGATGCCCTCCTCGATGTTCTTGAGCAGACGGAGATAACGCTCCTCGTGATGGCGCTCGATGGCGGCCACACCGCGGAATTTGCGCGCGATCTCGGGGAAGCCCTCCTCGTCGGCCTCTGCGGCCATGCGCTCGTACATATTCGTCCACTCGAAGTTCTCACCCTCGGCGGCATCGCGGAGATTCGTCATGGTCTCGGGCACCTCGCCGCCGTGAAGAAGCTTGAACCAGAGTTTGGCGTGCTCCTTCTCGTTGTTGGCCGTCTCCTCAAAGATAGCGGCGATCTGCTCGTAGCCGTCTTTCTTGGCCTTCGAGGCATAATAGCTATATTTATTGCGGGCCTGTGATTCGCCTGCAAACGCCTCCATAAGGTTGCGTTCTGTCTTTGTTCCTTTTAATTCTTTCATTTTGAGTTATTTTTAGTTATTATCAGTTATTTTACTTTCTTTTTCCTTCATGCATTCCGGGCAAAGTCCTCGCAGCGTCACCTCCACCGAGTCTATACCGAACTGCGGAGCCATAATCTTCGACATCCCCTCGGGCATCGGCATATCGTAAATCCGCGAGCAACGCCGGCAGATGAAATGGCTATGGTCAGGCTGCAGAGCCATGTCATATCTCGAACAGCCGGATTCGATCTCAAGCTCCCGCAGAAGCCCCGCTTCCGTAAGGGTCTTGAGGGAGTTATAGACAGTTGTTCTCGATAAAGAACGAAATAGCTTCGAAAGGCTTGAATATATATCCTCAGCCGCCGGGTGCATCCTGCCGTTGGCTACGGCGGAGAGCACCGCGATCCGCTGCGCCGACGGGCGGATGCCCTTCGCCTGCAACATTTCGGTAAGCTTCTCGATCGAATATTCCTTAGTCTTTTCCATATCATTTTTGAAATCATTACAAAATTAGTAATAATTACAATTATTGCAAAATTATTCCAGGTTAATTTTTCATAAAAACAAAAAAAGCGGCTTAACTCAAGCTAAAGCTTAATCACGAGGCTGATTCAAGCTGAAGCCTGGCCACAAGGCTGATTCAAGCTGAAGCCTGGCCACAAGGCTGATTCAAGCTGAAGCTTGGCCACAGAACCAGCCTACGAAGGGCTTCCGAATAAAGGCGCTAAGCCAACGAAAATGCTGCAAAAGCAGGAAGACAGCGAAAAGCCGCAAAAGCAGGAAGCCAGCGAAAAAGGGGAGGCAATTTCTTGAGAATTGGTTCTGTGGGCCCGGCTTCAGCCGGCCTTTGATCCTGAATTCATCTTAATCTCTCTTTTCTTCAGCCGGCCTTTGATCCTTAATCTCCTTTTTCTTTTTGCCTCAGCGGCTACTTAGGGCTTTTTAAGCCTCTAATAATTGCCTTTTAGCCGGATTCTTTCCTATTTTAGGCCGCATTTGGATTTTTATGCCTGATTGATTTGCGGTTATGGCAGCATTTTCCTAAATTTGCGATTAAGGATGAAGAATAAGCTCTTCTTTTTAAGGAGATCTCGCTGAGAGCTTTCCTCGGTAATTTTCGCCAAGGGCTTTCCCCAGGAGATTTCTTCGGGGGCTTATGCTTTAGGGAGCGTTTTCTTTATAATTATATCTCGATGCCTGAGTTCAATCATAGTCAGAACAGAAGATGCAGGAACCACGATTACCGCAGCCGCTGCATCTATATGATAACTATGCTGAAATCGAAGCAGGCGCCTTTCCTTTCCGGCATCTCCCGCGATCCGAAGGCGTCTAAAATCTCGCCCATAGTGGAAATTTATCCGGCCGGCAAGATAATTCACGATTGCCTTAACCTCCTTTGCCGCGATTATCGCGGTCTGCGCATCCTTAACCGCATCGTGATGCCCGATCATCTCCATTTCGAGCTTTTCGTGACCGAAAGAACGGAGCTTACCCTCGGTTCGATGATGGCAGCCTTCAAATCGGGCTGCACAAATAAATTTCACGAAGAATTTCCCCAATCTCAATTGGCCTTAGGCAAACTCCCGCTGTTTGAAAAGGGTTTCAATGATAAAATCGCCTTCAAGGCCGGAGCCAAAGATGCCTTTTATGAGTATATATCGGATAATCCCCGCAGATATCTGGTAAAGAAGCTTTACCCGGAATTCTTTTTCCATAAACTGCTAATAAATGTCAAAGGCAGAAAATGCGGCCTTTACGGCAATATCTTTCTGCTCGACAACCCGGTGAAATCATTCGTGAAGCTAAGCCGCGAGCCTTTGAAGACTCCGGATTATGAGCTGAAGATCAGGGAATGGGAGGAGACGATCCGCTCGGGAGGGGTGTTGGTCTCCCCTTTCATCAATCCATACGAGAAGGAATATAGAGACGCGGCCGTCAAAAACGGCAACGGCATAATCCTGATCACCGATTACCGCTTTTCCGACCGGAAAAAGCCCTATAAAGAGCTGTTCGACCAATGTGCGGAAGGGCGACTGCTGATCGTCAGCACCGAGGAATTCGCCGAGCCGCCGAAAGCGATGAAATATCTGCACGCCCAGGAGCTCAACGCCATCGCCGCGGAAATCGCGCAACTCGCCCCGCGGGGCGCGCGCCTCACGCGCCGCCCCAGCTCCTGAAGCGGGGCGCTTAATCAAGCTAAAGCTTGGCCACAGAACCAGCCTACGAAGGGACTTACCAAGGGAACTTGGCAGAGGGCGGCTACGGGGGGCTTCGCCGGCGAAGCCTTTTAGCGGGGGAAAGCCTGGGAAAGGTCGGCGATGATATCGTCGGGGTTCTCGATGCCGACCGAGAGGCGGATGAGGTCGGGGGCGACGCCGGCCTGGATGAGCTGCTCGTCGGAGAGCTGGCGGTGGGTGTGGCTGGCGGGATGAAGCACGCAGGTGCGGGCATCGGCTACATGGGTGACAATGGCGATCATCTTCAGGCGGTCCATGAATTCCTCTGCATCCTTTCGCGAGCCCTTGAGGCCGAAGGCGATCACACCGCAGGTGCCGTTCGGGGCATATTTCTTTGCAAGCTCATAATATTTACTGCTTTTGAGGCCGGGGTAATTCACCCATGCCACCTGCGGCTGCGCCTCGAGCCATTCGGCCACCTTCTGCGCGTTTGAGCAATGGCGCGGCATACGGAGATGAAGGGTTTCAAGGCCGATGTTGAGCAGGAATGCGTTCATCGGGCTCTGGATCGAACCGAGGTCGCGCATCAGCTGGGCAGTGGCCTTTGTGATATAGGCGCCTTTGCCGAAAGCCTTGCTATAGGTAAGGCCATGATATGAATCGTCGGGCGTGGTGAGACCGGGGAATTTTTCGGCATGAGCATCCCAGTCAAAGTTGCCGCTGTCAACGATGGCTCCGCCGACGGCAGTGGCATGGCCGTCCATGTATTTGGTGGTGGAATGCGTAACGATATCGGCACCCCACTCGAAGGGGCGGCAGTTGATCGGGGTTGCGAAAGTATTGTCGACGATCAGAGGAACGCCGTGGGCATGGGCCACCTTAGCGAATTTCTCGATATCGAGCACATTCATTCCCGGGTTAGACATAGTCTCGCCGAACATCGCCTTCGTGTTGGGACGGAATGCCGCGGAAAGGGTCTCCTCGTCGGCGTCGGGATCGACGAAAGTAACCTCCACTCCATGCTTTTTGAGAGTGACTCCGAAGAGGTTGAAGGTGCCACCGTAAATGGTGGAAGAGCATACGATATGGTCGCCGGCCTCGGCAATATTCATTACCGCATAGAAATTGGCGGCCTGCCCCGAAGAGGTAAGCATCCCGGCCACTCCCCCTTCGAGAGCCGCGATCTTGGCGGCTACGGCATCGTTGGTGGGATTCTGAAGGCGGGTATAGAAATAGCCGCTCTCCTCGAGATCGAAGAGGCGCGCCATCTGCTCGCTCGAATCATATTTAAAAGTTGTGCTCTGTATGATAGGGAGCACCCGGGGCTCCCCGTTCTTCGGCTGCCAGCCACCCTGCACGCAGAGGCTTTCACGGCTTAATTTTCTGTCCATATCCAAAAGATTAATTACCTGATTATTATCCGGCCGCGACACTAAAAAGCGAAAGCGGCCAAAAGCAACAGTAAATGAAAAAAGGGCCACAGAGACGTGACCCTTGGTGATCCGGCCGGGACTCGAACCCGGAACCCACAGCTTAGAAGGCTGTTGCTCTATCCAGTTGAGCTACCAGACCAACGCATTTGCGGTGCAAAGGTAATGATTATATTTGAAACTGCCAATAAAGAGGGGCACAAAATCGCCGGGCGCGCATAAAAAGAGAAAAATTTCCTTAATTATTTTTGCGATTGCAGAAATAATGATAAATTTGCAGAAAATCATCGTTATTGGGGAGATTGCGTCTGACCGCGAGCGAAAGGAAAGAGGATAACAGGCGCGTCGGCTCCTAAGAAATGATGAGCTAAGCAGAAATCAAAACAATTTAAAAATTACTAATAATTAATCTACAACTGCTATGTGGTTATCAAGCTCGTCTGTAGGACGTAAGTTCATCATGGCCCTCACGGGTGCATGCCTCGTCCTATTCGTAACTTTTCACTGTTTGATGAACTCCGTAGCCATCCTCTGGCCGACCGCCTACAACACCATTTGCGAGATCTTAGGCGCAAACTGGTATGCGTTGGTAGCCTCCGCCGGACTGGCTGTGTTAGTCATCTTACATATTATCTATGCCGTGATACTGACGCTGCAGAACCGTAAGGCCCGCGGAAGCGAGCGTTACGCAATAAGCCGTCGTCCCAAAACGGTAGAATGGTCGTCACAGAACATGTTCGTTCTCGGCGTCGTGATTCTCGCCTTCCTCGTTGTCCACCTCATCCAGTTCTGGGCAAAGATGCAGCTCGCCGAGATCACAGGCTCCGAGGGATCGATACCTCCTGCCGCCGGCACGCTCTTCCTGCAGGTAGCCTTCTCCGAGGTATGGACACCGATCGTCTACATCATCGGCTTCATCGCCCTCTGGTTCCACATGAACCACGGTTTCTGGTCGATGTTCCAGTCTGTAGGCTGGGACAACGCCATCTGGATCCCACGTCTGAAAAAGATCGCCTGCTGGTGGGTATCGATCGTGATCGCCCTCTTCGTGGCTCAGGCAATCGTCTTCACCGTCATGGCCCACAAGAACTACTATCTTGAGAACCAGGAGCTCCGCAACCAGTATAAAGACATGGTAGCCGACATGGTAGGCGCCAAGATGGGAGAGAACGGCACTGCCATCGCCGATCAGATCAAGGCAATGCCTTACGACCAGGTTACAGGCGCCATCCGCCAGTCAGTACAGGGTCTGAAGGCACAGATCGACCAGACCAACACCCCGGAAGGCAAGGAATACATGAAGAGCCAGCCGGAAATGGCCAAGCAGCTCGAACTGATGAAACAGCAGTATGAGGCTTTCGAAAGCGCAGCCAAAGTATTCGACTTCATCGAAAAGAACGATAACAAACCCGAATTACAATTACCCGGACAACCCGGACAACCCTATTGATAAGCGATATGGAAACAACGAAAGATAATATCAGAGTAATGAATCCGGCCGATTCCAAGATCCCGGAGGGTCCTGTCGCTGAGAAATGGACCAACTATAAAGCTCATCAGAAGCTCGTCAATCCGGCCAACAAGCGCAAGCTTGACGTGATCGTGGTAGGAACCGGCCTCGCCGGCGCTTCGGCAGCCTCCACTCTCGCGGAGCTCGGTTTCAACGTACTCAACTTCTGTATCCAGGATAGCCCGCGCCGCGCCCACTCGATCGCAGCGCAGGGCGGTATCAACGCCGCCAAGAACTATCAGAACGACGGCGACTCCGTTTACCGACTCTTCTACGACACGGTGAAGGGCGGCGACTACCGTGCCCGCGAGGCCAACGTCTACCGTCTTGCCGAAGTATCGAACAATATCATCGACCAGTGTGTGGCACAGGGTGTTCCCTTCGCCCGCGAATACGGCGGTCTTCTTGCCAACCGTTCGTTCGGAGGCGCCCAGGTAAGCCGTACATTCTACGCCAAAGGCCAGACCGGCCAGCAGCTCCTTCTCGGCGCATACTCTTCTCTGAACCGCCAGATCCAGCTGGGCAAGGTTAAGAGCTACAACCGCTACGAGATGCACGAGCTCGTGATGATCAAGGACAAGGACGGCGTTGAGCGCGCACGCGGCATCATCGCCAAGAACCTCGTCACAGGCAAGTTCGAGCGCTTCGCAGCCCACGCAGTGGTTATCGCCACCGGCGGCTACGGCAACACCTACTTCCTCTCCACCAACGCCATGGGCTGCAACGTATCGGCAGCAATGGCATGCTACCGCAAGGGAGCATATTTCGCAAACCCCGCTTTCGTACAGATCCACCCGACCTGTATTCCGGTTCACGGCGACAAACAGTCGAAACTGACCCTTATGTCGGAGTCGCTCCGTAACGACGGCCGCATCTGGGTGCCTAAGAAACTCGAAGACGCCGTACGTCTGCAGAAAGGCGAGATAAAGGGCAGCGACATCCCCGAAGAGGACCGCGACTACTATCTGGAGCGCCGTTATCCGGCATTCGGAAACCTCGTTCCGCGTGACGTTGCATCGCGCGCCGCCAAAGAGCGCTGCGACAAGGGCTTCGGCGTCAACAACACCGGCCTCGCAGTGTTCCTCGACTTCTCCGAAGCCATCAACCGCCTGGGCATCGACGTTGTTCGCCAGCGCTACGGCAACCTCTTCGACATGTACGAGGAGATCACCGACGTCAACCCCGGTGAGTTCGCACGCGAAGAGAACGGCGTTAACTACTACAACCCGATGATGATCTTCCCCGCCATCCACTACACAATGGGCGGCATCTGGGTAGACT
>CAJTYD010000095.1 GCA_910583775.1 uncultured Muribaculaceae bacterium
ATTAGCGGCTTAGCCGAGACTGGTCAGCCTCAAAATTTACCGAACCATTGAATTAGACAAATCAGTGAAAAAATCAAATTTTGAGAAAATAACCGTCGATTATACCGGATAATTAAAAATCCGGTATAATCTCCCTTGAAATCAAAGTTTCTACAGAACCATTATAAATGAAAAAATCGTTATTATTCATCGCTATGATGCTCGCGTTCGCGGGGACGACACTGGCTGCGATAGTTAGCGGCAAAGTGTCGGATTCATCATCACAGCCTCTTGCCGGAGTTTCCGTAGGTTTGATACAATATCCTGATTCGGTGAGAAAAGGATTCGCCACCACCGGCGCAACAGGCAAGTTCAGTATTTCCAAAGTAAAGCCCGGAAATTATGCGCTGATTTTCACCATGGTCGGAATGGACGAGGTTGTAAAGTCGTTCGTAGTTGCCGACACTACAAGAAGGGTAGAGTTTAACTCCATCGTGATGACGGAGACAGCCACTATGCTGAGCGAGGCTGTAGTTACCGGCGTCAAGGCGGCGGTTGTCGCCAAACAGGATACCATGGAGTTTAACGCCGGTTCCTACAAGACTCAGGCAAATTCAACAGTAGAGGATCTTCTGAAAAAACTTCCAGGCGTTGAGGTTTCGTCTGACGGCTCGATAACATCGGGTGGAAAATCGATCACCAAGATTCTTGTCGACGGCAAGGAATTTTTCGGCGACGATCCCACCACTGCTACCAAGAACCTTCCCTCGGATCTTGTGGAAAAGGTGCAGGTTGTAGACCGCAAGAGTGATCTCGCCCGTATCACCGGCGTCGATGACGGCGAAGAGGAGACAGTGATCAACCTTACTGTTAAAAAGAGCATGAAAAACGGTTGGTTCGGCCGTTTCGGAGGCGGTTACGGCACCGACGGCCGTTACGAAGGTATGCTTAACCTCTCTACCTTTACCGATACCAATCAGATCTCTTTGATCGGAGGTGCCAACAATACGAATAACCTCGGTTTCGGCGACGGTGGCCGCGGCCGGTTCATGAATTTCGGCCCGTCGGGGGGTATCAACACCTCGCAGCGTCTCGGCCTGAACTTCAATCTCGGCAAAACGGAGAAATTCCGTGTCGGCGGAAATGTCTTCTATTCTCATTCCGATAGATCGGCCGAGAGCACTACCGACCAACAGGAAATGCTCACAGAAATGACTGCCTATAATAAACAGGAGAGTTCCACACGTGACCAAGGCCATAACGTCAGAGCTCATTTCCGTATGGAATGGAAGATAGATGACTATAATACTCTCGATTTCCGTCCGGAGTTCTCATTTAATTCCAGATATTCAGAGCTCTCCGAAAGCTCTTTCGGCAGGAGAGGGGCGGATCTTTCTTCCCTTGTCGATATTAATGAAAGGCAGAACAAACGTTTTAATCACGGAACAAGCTATAACACCGGAGGCCGGTTGATATTCAATCACAATTTCAAGTCCAAGCCGGGCCGTTCATTCAGTGTGCAGGCTAATTATTCTTTCTCCGACACCAAACAGCACACCACTACCTGGAACGACATTGTCTATTTCCTTGAGAATGACCAGAACGATGAATATTACAGATATATCGACAATCATCAGTGGAACAATTCGGTAAGCGGCCGTTTCACCTGGACCGAACCGCTGGGAGACGTGAAGCGGGGGAATTTCCTTCAGATTGCCTACAATATGAGGTACAGCTTCAATAATTCCGACAAAGGCACATACGATATACCTCTGCCCGAGAATATGGCGGAGAATATGGTGGGGGATTTTACGAATATTCCCGGCGGTTCGGAATTTAACGAAGATCTTTCCAACAGTTTCCGCAACAAATTCATGACCCAGGAACTGCAGGTCGGTTATAAGAAAGTCAACAAGAATTATAATCTTGAAACCGGTCTGATTCTTTCACCGTCGAGCAGTTCAAGCAAGGATCTGATCAATTCGGAAAGAAATATAGATACCCGCTGGGTCTGGAACGTCGCTCCTTTCCTGCGTTTCCGTTATCGTTTTTCGAAGACAAAATCACTTCGCGTAGATTATCGCGCGAGAACCACTTCTCCCTCGCTCTCACAGTTGCAGCCGGTGCCTGATGTTTCAGATCCTACCCGTATAGTTGTCGGAAATCCGGATCTTGACCCGACGTTCACTCAGTCGCTCAATATTCATTTCAACAATTACAACACCGAGACGCAGCAGTCGATCTTCACTATGGCCCGGTTCCAGTATGCCACAAACGTGATTGTCAACAGGACCTCTTATGTTGAGGGAACCGGAAATTCCACTACCACATACGAGAATGCGAATGGAAATTTCTCCGGCTGGGGAATGTTCATGCTCAATCAGCCTCTCCGCAACCGCAAATGGAGGTTTAACGTGCGGTCAAGACTGAATTATTCCACATCACCTGGATATATCAACGATAAGTATAACCGCACAGGGAATTTCAGCATCGCTCCCAACGTCGGTATGACTTTTACCTGCGACGTATTTCAGATGTCGGTCAATCCCTCCTATTCTTTCTCAATGACCACCTCTACTCTTAAAGGCCAGGAAAACAGATATGTCCATACATATGGTTTCAATGCGGATGCCTCTCTCTATCTGCCTTTCGGGCTGGAATTGAATACAGACATATCGTTTGACAAGAATTCAGGATACTCATCGGGGTTCAACGTCTCTCAGTGGATATGGAATGCCCAGATCTCATACAGCCTTCTGCGCGACAAGAGCCTGACATTGAGCGCCAGGGCATACGACCTTCTCGGTCAGATGAAAAGCGTTTCACGCACCTCTTCCGGCAATATGATCACCGACACGCGCACCAACAACCTCGGCCGTTACTTCATGTTCGGCATCTCCTATACCTTCAATACAATGAAGAAAAAGGGGAAGAAAGGGGATTTCAACGGAATGCCCGGTCACTTCCCCGGCGGCCCGATGGGACCTCCTCCGGGCGGCGGAAGGAGAAGGATGTGATGTCTCTCCTGAATTGATAGTGACTGACAAAGGATACGGTGATGTTTATCGCATCAACCGTATTTTTTGTTTTTGATTGAATGATAAATTTGATTACTTTTGTAACCGATATGGAGAAACTGCAGGTAGAAAAATTAAATAGAGAAGATTTGCGTCAGACACTGGTTCTTGCAAAAGATGTCGACGCCATGATGTCGGGGCTCTTGACCGAGGAAGATTACAAGGCTCTTCGCCGGACCTTGCGCGACGGTATGCGAAGAAGCCGGCGTCCTTATTCGAGAAACAACATACCTCATGCTATCCAGGCGTTGAATTCGGCGCTTGTGTTCGCGGATATGGTCGATCCTGACCGCAATATTCTGATTTCTATTCTATTGCATCCTCTGTTTCATGAAGGCCAGCTGACGATTGAGGAGATCCGCAGGGAATGGGACGAGGATATCGCGGGCTTGCTCGAGGGCATCGCCAACGTCGGGAAGTTCAGCAACCGGAACTCTGCCCACAATCAGGATAATTTCCGGGGGCTTATGCTTGCTCTGGCCCACGACATCAGGGTGATCATCATCATGATTGTCCAGAATCTCGTGCTTATGCGTTCGATCAATCATCATCCCGACGAGGACTGGGTGCGTAACGTGGCCTTCGAGGCGAACTGCCTGTATGCCCAGCTTGCCCATCGTCTGGGCCTCTATAAAATCAAGGGAGAACTCGAGGATCTTTCATTGAAATACACAAATCGTGAGATCTACACTCAGATCGCGCATAAGCTCAACGAGACCAAGAGATCACGCGATCAGTATATCAGCGAGTTTATCGCCCCTGTGAAGAAACGTCTCGAGGAGGCTGGGCTTAAATTCGAGATAAAGGGGCGAACGAAGTCGATTTCCTCGATCTGGAACAAGATGAAGAAGCAGAAGGTGGATCTCCCCGGAATCTACGACCTTTTTGCCATACGCGTCATTATCGATACCCCGAGGGAGCGTGAAAAGCAGGACTGCTGGCTCGCCTATTCGATCCTCGCCGATATGTATACGGCAAACCCTGCGCGCATGAAAGACTGGATCACGTTGCCGAAGAGCAACGGCTACGAGAGTCTTCACGCAACCGTTATGGGGCCGGGACAGAAATGGGTGGAGGTTCAGTTCCGCACCGAGCGCATGGATCTTGTCGCAGAGAAAGGCCTGGCCGCCCACTGGAGATATAAAGGAGGAAAGGGCGACAGCTCCGACAAGTGGATGAACAACATCCGGGATATCCTTGAGACCGCGGAGGCAGGGCCGATGCAGCTTATGAAGAATATCAAGGCCGACGCTTTCGGCCAGGAGGTATTCGCCTTCACGCCCAAGGGAGATTTGTTCCGTCTTTCCGCCGGGGCTACTGTTCTTGATTTCGCTTTTCATATCCACACCAATGTAGGAGCCCATTGCACGGGCGCGGTAGTGAACGGCGCTCATAAAAAGATCAATTATAAGATTCAGAACGGCGACACCGTCGAAATTCTAACATCGGTCGGACAGACTCCCAAACATGAATGGCTCAGTATAGTGACTACTTCCAAGGCCCGCAATAAAATCAAGCAGAGCCTGAACGAGGAGCGTCAGCGTCTCGCCGATATCGGAAAGGAGACGTTCATGAGACGGGCCAAGAATCGCAAGATAGATATCGAGGAGGCTGAACTCATGAAACTGATAAAGAAGCAGGGATATAAGTTCGCCACTGAGTTCTTTGCCGATATGGGAGAGGATAAGATAGATGCCGGCCGATTCCTTAATTCCTATATTGACTTTACAACCAAGGAGTTTGAGACTGAGCGCGTTTCCGCAGAGGAATTTCAGATTCATTCCCAGCCTGAGGAGGATTCAAAGAACGACGTGCTCGTTATCGGGGAGAAAAGTATTGACGGTCTCAGCTATAAGTTCGCCAAATGCTGCAATCCTATATACGGGGATGATGTTTTCGGCTTTATCGCTTCGGACGGTGCGGTGAAGATTCATAAGACCACCTGCCCGAATGCAAAAAACATAAAGGAACGCTTCCCCTACAGAATCATCCGCGCCGACTGGAGCGGCAAGACCGGCCAGATGCTCCCCGCCTCGCTTCGCGTTGTAGGAAACGATGACATAGGAATTATCGCCAATATAACGTCGATCATTTCCAAAGAACCGAACACTGCTTTGAGAAACATCTCTATTGACTCTCACGACGGCATTTTCCAGGGTTATCTCGTTATCGGGGTGACCGACAACCGACAGCTCACGTCGCTTATCAAAAAGATAAAGACCGTAAAGGGCGTCAAGGATGTTAGCCGGACATAAACGCATGATAGGCCCGCACTCTCTCCGGATGATAAGAACAGAAGCGGCTATTTCCTTAAAAAGTGGGAAATAACCGCTTCTGTTTAGTTCTGATTTTTAGGGAAGAGGATTATCCGGAGTTGATATAGTGAGGTTCATGCGGGTCCATAGACAGTTCGGGAGGAGTCGCCAGAGGCCTACAAGAATATTCCACCTCCAGTCGATCACCGAGACTCTTTTGCGGCGCACGATCGCCTTGATTATCTGCGGCACCACATATTCCAGATCCATTTCCATGGGATAATGGTGCCCCGGTGTCAAAAGCGGTGTTTTTATCCATCCCGGACGAATATCGGTGAATGATATTAAGGCCCCCTCGTCGTTAGAAAGCTGCTCGAGGGCGATGAGATATTTCTGCGCCATGGCTTTAGAGGCGGAATATGCGGAAAGTCTTCCGATTCCGTTGGTGCCGGCTACGGAAGTGACTGCGGCTATATGTCCTGGAAGATAGTTTTTGCGGAAATAGCGGTAAGCCGCGCATATCATTCGGGCAAAACCCAATGAATTGGTGTTGAGAATATTCACCTCTACTTCCGGATCAAGGTCAAGATTCTCGGTTCCTATTCCTGCCACATGGAAATAAATATCCATCCCTCCGAGTGCGTCTATAAGCTGCAGGAGCTGTCCGACGGCTTCGGGTTTCGTCACGTCTATCGAGGCATACTCTACAAAGCGAGGATATTTATCCTGCAATTCCTTGAGGCTTTCGGTGTGTCGGGCCGCCAGGCCTACTTTCACTCCTCTTGAGGCAAAAGCCTCCGCAGTGGCAAGTCCTATTCCCGAGGAAGCCCCCATGATCACTATTCTTTTCATTTTCGTTCAGTTATATTGACGGTTTGACGCAGGTCGATACGCAATCTGTGTCAAATATGAAACAACTTAGTGATGTCTGAGGTTCTATGAATCTGTTTTACAAAAAATGTTAAGAAACAAGCGCTAATGTATGTAACGTCAGCGGACAAGAAACTTCTGGCTCTTTCCTTTGGATTTGCGGATGTATATTCCCGGCGCAGTCGGTTTCTCCTTGAGCCGGTTGCCGTTCAAATCGTAATATTTCCAGTCGATGTTGTTGGCTTCGGATAATGAACCGACAGATGACTCACCTGACGATTTTACATTAAGAGTGTATGAAATGGGTTCTGAATCCATGAAACAATGGTGTTCCTTTACCTGGGCGGTGAAGGAGACGGTACCCTCTTTTTTGAGTTTTAGGGTTTTGCCGTCGGTGTCGGCGATATCGGGATCGGAGGATTTCCAGATGGCGAAATATGCCGCCGTCTCTGGCACGCTGTTTATTTTCTGCAGCTTATAGTCGCTTCCGAGCAAAGCTTCCTCTGTTTTTTCGGGGAAATTGAATTCCGTGATTATAAAAATATCGTCAGGATCATATACCAGATAGATATCGGTGATCTGGAACCTGTTGTCGATCCCTTCTACGTATGGCACTTCAATTTCAAGGCATATTAAGGTCGTTGGTCCGAATTTTGGAGTAACCTTATAACTGTATTTTTCAAGACTATTACTGCTCCCTGCAAGCTGAAGATTAGGAATAGACCGATAGCGGTCGTTTATCTTTACTTTGATAAGCTCCTTTTCCGACACATTGTTCAGAGGGTTGTTGCCTCTGATGCCTACCCGGGCTAAATTCATGGTCTTTTCAGGCTTGATATAGAGACGCAGATAGCCGGAATTCTTTTCTTTATCGGGAGCGATGAAAATTCCGTAGTAGCCTTTGTTCAATGTCACGGAATTGGTCTCGGCATAGTCTATTATCTGATAGACGTCGCCATCCTTGTTCATCACCTCTGCCGACATTATATCTTTCCCTGAGCATTTCTTATCGGCCGAAGCCTTTTGTTCAAAAGGAATCCTGAGGGTTATGAATTCTGCGCTTGCAGTCAGGCTGAACGAGAGGAGAGCGATAGCCATTATTAGTCCGGACGAAAGTCTGTTCATGATGGGAAGGTTTAGTATTTTTTAT
>CAJTYD010000096.1 GCA_910583775.1 uncultured Muribaculaceae bacterium
GCAGATCATCATCACCCCGAACCTCGACCAGTTCATGGATCTGATCGACAAGGCTCCCGAGAAAGCCACAGAGTAATCCCCGCGCCTGCCACACAGAATCAACCATAACTACCGTCATATAATAATGCAAAAGGAATCGGTCCTCTCCCGCATGGGTGCCGATTCCTTTTTTAGTTCCGTTCCATAAATAATATGTTTCATAATTTGTTATATTGTAAAAATTGAGTATTTTTGCTCTAAGAAATTTAAACTGTTTCTAAAAAGCGATCGCTAATATAATTACAGATGGCTGAGAGGGATTACATACAGATGCTTCGCGATATACTGCCTGAATTGCAACGGGACTATGGTGTGACCGGGCTTGCTGTTTTTGGCAGTGTCGCTCGTGGTGATAATGACCGCGACAGTGATATTGATCTATTGGTGGATATGCCTCCAAGATTGTTCTTAATGAGTGGCCTTAGGCTGTACCTTGAATCTTTCCTTCATATTTCAGTTGACCTTATCCGACGTCATTCTCATCTTTCCTCCAGATTTCTTAATCAAATCTCGCGCGATGCAATCGTCCTTCTCTGATAAAAATATAGAACGATCCTTGCTTACATTCGAAGCAATCCGGGATACAATCTCAAAACTGATTGAATGGAATTCTTGTGTGCAATCAGTTTCTTATTATTATTCCTCTCCGACCGGAATGCAGTTGCTTGCAGCTAATTGCACACTTATTACTGCAATAGGAGAAGGAGTGAACAGAATCAATCGATTGATACCGGGATTCTTGTAAAATTCTTTCCCCGACATCCCTTGGAAATCCATTATCGGGATGAGAAACAGAATAGCACATGGTTATTTTGAACTTGATGCCGATGCTGTGTATGGGACAATAGTCTGTGATATTCCCATGCTAAAAGAAACTATAGACAAAGCCTTGTGTCTGTTGGAATCGGATTCTTTCTAAGGAGTAATTACATAGTATTGCCGCATTTTTTGCGACAGTTTTTTGTTCTTATAAGTGTGATGTTTAGTTGAAAAGGGCGCGGATCTCGGTTTTCATCCGGGCGGTGGCGGGCGAGGTGACTTTGGGAGAGAAGTCGAGCACGTCGCGGCAGGCGCGTCGGAGTTTGATCGAGTCGACAGGTCGCTGTGCGGCATAGAGCTTTGCGAGCAGATATTTGGGATAAAGCCTCGAAGGGAGCCGGTGGGCCGACCGAAGGTAGTATCTCTCCGCAAGCCTGTATCCCTTCAAGTCCTGGTAATTGCGCCCGATAAGATTCAGAAACATCGGATCGCTGCTTTTCTTCAATCCTCTTTTCAGAATCGTGTTCGATTTACGGTACATTCCGCGTTCTCTCAATGCCTTTCCGTAATCGAAGAGCATCCGGGCGGATGAATTCTCCAGTGTGGCGATCGAATCGAGCTGCCGTATGTTCTCCTCCGTCATCCTGCCGTAACAGAGAAATTTCAGCGTCTGCCACCTTTCGTTTTCTCGGCTTATCGAATAATCAAGCCTTATGATACATGTTCCGCAGACTATTGCCGATAGAAATACTGATAACCGGAATAATCTCCCTCTCTTTTCCGGAATGGGGAGAACGGAGGCGAAGACAAGAAGCATCAGGATGATGAATTCAGGAAACTGCAGGGGATATGACCCGCAGCAGACGATGATGAACGAGATGATAGCGCCGGCCGCGCCGTTGGCTTTCCGCCTAATCGCGATGACGAGAAAGAAGCTGATGATGGAGATGAACAGAAAGAGCCCGAAGACACCGAAAGCCACGCCCGTCTGAATGAATTCATTGAAGGCATATTCCGGAGAGCCGGCCACTTCGGCGAATTCCGAATCGGGATGGCTCATGAAGAATCTTTCCTGCGAGTCTCCCAAGGCCCCGCCGACATTCCGCCAGCCGCATCCTTTCAGCGACACGGCGCCGACGCCTATTCTCCAGAGCAGTAACCTTCCTGCGGCTGATTCCGGTTTCAACCGATATAGCAGAAATGCGCCCGACGCTATAACCGGGATAATGAGCAGGATGAAAATTACGAATCTTTCACGGCTGAAATTGAAACGCTTAAAGCTCAGATAGGTATATGCCATTCCGGCAGCGGCGGCGATCCAGCCGGTGCGCCCTCCGAGAGCCGGCATCACGGCGGCGCATGCCAGCAGATATATCAGCGACAGGCAGCGCGTAAGCTTTCCTCCGGAGCTGTTCGTCAGATTCCCGACCGCTATCGGGAGGATCACGGCAAGGAATCCGCAGAATGGCCCGGGGTTGTAGAATGTGCCGGTGGCCGGATAACGGGAATGCCCCGGCGCGGCGAAACCCCAAAGCTGCATCAGGCCGTATACTCCCTCGTATAAGCCGAAAAGAAGGATGGCGAATGTGACAATCAGGGCGAGTCTCAGTCTATCGTTTTCAGTATTCTGTTCCATCTTATCCGCTTTTCTCCTTTGCGCTCGCGCGACCACCAGATGAATCTCGCTTTCCCCACGATATATTTTTCCGGCACGAAACCCCAGTATCGTGAATCCATCGAGGCGGTGAAGTTGTCGCCGAGAGTGAAATAATAGTCCTCTTTGAATTGATATTCCTCTATGGCTCGGGCGCCGAGTAGGAGGCGTCCGTTACGCATAAAAAGGCGGCTGCCTGTTTCTCTTTCTATCACCGGTCGGTAGGCCATATAGTCGAGAGAGTCAAGTTTTATTCTTATTCCTTTGCCGGGTATGATCAGCGGGCCGAACTCGCGTATCGTCCAGCGGTTGACCGTGTCATACTCGCAGGCGAGGTAGCCGGTTCTCGCTGCTCTCGACAGCGAGTCATCGGGATGCAGGGCGGCGAGCACTGCGGCCTCTTTCTCAAACGGAAGTTTCCTCCCGTTTATGTAGGGAATGAAATTCCGGATGGTCACCGTGTCGCCCGGCACGGCCACGCAACGTTTCGCGTAATAGACCGGATAATTGAATTCCAGCCTGTTCCAGTCAGTTTTGTGAGGGAAATTGAAGACGATCACGTCGCCACGCCTGAATCCGGTAAATGCAGGCATACGGCGTATCTCCGGTTCCTCCCCCTTCGCGGCCCGGAAGATATTGAAGAGTCTTGCGCCAGTCGACAGCTTGTCGACCACGATCCTGTCGCCGGGGAGCAGCCCGGGAGTCATCGACTCGGAAGGAATGGTGAAAGGGGCGAATATAAATGTCTGGGCCAGGAGGTATGCCGCGCCGATACAGAACAGGATTATCACCGCCGTGCAGATCAGCTCCACCGCTTTCCGAATGAGTTTCCTCGTTGTTATCATGGCCGTCAATAGAAAATCTGTTTACCAGTTTCGGGATCGATCAGGAAAATCCGCTCGTCTTTTCCTCTGGAATGGTTTTTCAGATACAGCAGCGCCCCGGCCGGAGCGGTGAATATGATGGAATCGGAATCGGCGCGTTTTCGGCCTGCCGACTTCCATGCGCCTTTACGCGCGGCCTTGTTGAAATGCCAGTAAAGCAGTTCGTATTCATCGCCTTGTCTGATGAAGTTGTCGCGGTTTCGCGGAGTGTAGGTGATATGGGAGATCTTCCTTGGTTTGCCTAAGTCGAGTCCGGCCCAGCCTCCCGACGGGCTGCGGAAATCGAACGAGGTGTAGGGATCTCCGTCGAATACGTTCCGGTATGCGCGGAGCGTGTCATTGCCCCAGGCTCCGGGAGTTCCGACGGGTATGCCGGTAATCGCTGACGTGTTGTCCTCCCCGCGAAAGCTCAGTTCCGCGATGTTGCAGTATGTTCCATCCTTTCCGCGATATCTTATGAAACGGCGTGCCGGGCGGTCGGCGGCGCGAACGGTTGTGAAAAGGCGCATCGGTTCCTCCGTTATCTCATAAAGCGTGTCTGTCTTTCCTCGGAAATCGCGATTGTCGGAGGTCTCGATCACGGCGCCGACCATCCTGTCGGCAAATTCGGCGATTTTTGGAGTATACTTGCGGAAGAGCACCGCCTTCCGCATCTTATCCTCCGAAGCGACAATTCGGGAGATACTGCCGTCGGGAGATATCAGGAACGGCTCGGCAACCTGTTGCGGAACGCCGCCCCCATTTCGGACGGCGACCGTGACGATCCGGCCTGTGCCGACGGTGCCGAATCTGACTTCTCCTTTATCTATCCTCCCCTTCACCACCGGGATCCAGTCGGTATTCGACGAGGCGCAGAGCAGGATTTCACCCTCCGGAATATCCGGGAGTTCGTCAAGAGGGATACGGAGATCTACGGTATTGTTGTTGTCGTAATATTTAGTCACATCCGTCACGGTCTGACAGTCGAACGCCTCGCGGTTGACCTTCAGGAATTCGACGTCGAGTTTAGCGGCCGGGATGAATTTTTCGTTGGTTTCGATATAAGTCACTGAATCGTTTACAGGGATCGCCGCCCAGAAATGCGGTGCGTTGCCGTTGCCGCGGAGAGGAACCTTATCGGTGGTGCATGGTATTCCGGCTGCTCGGAGAATGAATATAAGATGATCCACGTAGTCCTGACAGTCTCCCACGAAGATATCGGCCATCGCCGGGCCTGTTCTTGGACCTGCGGGGAGGTCGCCGCTCCATTCAAAATGTTTCATCCGGGGGAGGGCGAGGATTGCGTTGGCCGCCTTCACAGGATCGTCCATGCCGGGGATCCGGGCCATCGAGTCGAGATCCGCCAGGAATCTGTTCTGGATGTTCTTGCGCCAGGAGCGGCAGAGCGGTTCATCGCCAGCGCGGTATGGCACCACATAACGGATGAAAGTCTCGGGATCGGTAGCGGCCGCCCAGGGCCATCTGCGGCGAGAGAAAAACGCCGTCTCTATGTCGCTGACAAGGGAAACGGAATCCATCGCCGTGAGATCGGGGGTCATGACGGCGTCGGCCGGCCGGTAATGCAGGAGTAGGGCAAGGGAATCGGCTGCGTCGGCATCCTTGTGTTTCAGCGATTCGAACTCACGGAAGAGAGCGACTCTCCTTGAGCCGCTTGCCGAATCAGCACCGGCTTTGCCCGGCATATTCGCTATGATCCACTTCGCCGCCTGTAGCTGTTCCGGATCGCCGGCAGCCTGAAAATGATTCAACACCGCCTCGAGCTGCGTCCTGTTGTCACCGGCCGCCTCCAGGGCCTCCTCGACCCTGTCGTCGATGTCTCTCGCGCCGCCGCAGGCACCAACTCCGACAAGCAGCAACCCCGTCAAAACCGATAACCACGTATCCCTTCTCATAAACACTGTTTATTTTTTCAGGTAAAGAATCTGAAGTCGCGGATTGTCTTCCTCAGTATCGCCTGAAGAGGCGAAGACGAAGTTTCCGTCTAAAGTTACAGGGAGCATATTTACAGGCGAAACCGAGTCGATGTCATTATATAGATTTTTTGTTACCGTTGATTTGCCTGAGCTCTTGTCAATCAAAATGAATCTCTGATTGTCCTCTTTCCAATAGTTGGCAAGAAACCATCTGTCGGCATTGAAGAAGGCCATACGGTTGTAATGTTTCACGATGTCGGGGCGTTGCCAGTTCCTGATTTCGGATTCTGTTGGAGCGGGAGTGATTCTGAGATCGAGTTCACAGACAAGAGAATCGCCGTTCCACTTCAAGACCCTGTTCTCATAATCGCTTGTCATAACGCTTATATCTCCGCCATTTTTGAAAATGTCCCAGGCATGGGTTCGCTCGATACCATCTCTGTTTTCAAGGAGCCGCTCAGCCTTTGATTCAGATGCTGATTTCAGAAATATACCGGCTTCGCTGCGGGGAGCGTCATATCTGGTGAAAAGATATTTACGGGAATCTTTGCCGGAGAGAACGGCAACGTCATCGGCGCCCTCCACAGTTTCACTTTTCAGGAAATCCCCGTTAGAGTCGTATACCAGAACGGCTCCTCCCAAATAATCATACACCAGAAATTTGTCGCCGGCACTATTGAGATGGGTCGCCCTTATATATTCTCCGGGGCCGTTGCCCTTGCTGCCGATAATCCGGCGGAAATTCCCGTTTCTGTCGAAAGCAAGTATTTGCTGACTGATGTCATCGAGTATGACAATCAGGGAATCATTGAAGACTATATCCTTGATATTTCCGATTCTTGAGACATCGGAATTTTCAAGTGGAATATATTTTATGGAATCGACAAACGCCGACAATGGAACTGAGTCCATGTCGACGCTGTCAAGATCAATATCATATATCTTCGCTTCCTGCGAATTTTTATCGGAGGAAGTGCAGGCCGCCATCACCGCAGCCAGCAACAAAGAAACAATCAGTCGCATTTTCCCCAGCAATGAGAATGATAGCAAATATCATTTCTGTTATAGCTTATATCGCATCTGGCCCCTGTTACCTGCCTTCCAAAATGTTCTGTTTGGGTAATACAATCTGTAACTTTATACCCATAACTTATATTAGGGTTCTCAGTCTGAGAAAGAGCTTCGATATTCTTTAACTGCAATTCGCTTAAAGCTTTCTCCGAATTGCCATAATTGTGGAATGACACTCCAGCAGAAATTGCAACGATTAATGTTGCCACATAAAAGATTGTCTTTTTCATTAATTTTAGGTTATAATTTGTGATGGCAAATTTATGAATTCTTTTTAATTGATATCCCATACGGTCATTTTATGGCATCTTACAAAAGTCAGATATTTAGCCTTAATATTGTATTTTTTGGGCCGATTTCTGTTATTTAAAATAATTATCTATTTATTAAAATATTTATTATTAATATATTACTTAATGACACAAATGTAAGAATTTTATATGGATAGTTTTCAGGAATTGAATTAAAAACATTACTCAAGTTTCGCGAGTTAATTATAATATTATAATTAATTCACAATATTTTAAATCTCACGCAAAGTAAGTCGATGGATTGACATCCCTACCTTAAAGGAAAAATCTCCAATGCAAACTTAAATTCTCTGCACATCATGCCCCTGCGGGAGATATAAAACACTGATAATAAGTACTTAATTTTATTATGATTAACTCGCAAAACTTGAGTTAATTATAATAATTATTATAAATCAATGATTCGGTAAAATTTGAGGATGACCAGTCTCGGCTAAGCCGCTAATTGAGC
>CAJTYD010000097.1 GCA_910583775.1 uncultured Muribaculaceae bacterium
TGTCGAAGCCGCCGGCCTTGATATTACGCCTAATAAAGGGATTTTATAGTTTAATTCGTTTAAAATCACTCGATTTAACAGTAATTCACTTTTTTAGCAGATCGTATTTCTTAAATACCTTCTCTATTGCCTCAAGCGAACGTGTAACCTGCTCTTTTGTGTGAGTGGCCATCAGGGAATAACGGATCAGGGTGTCGTGGGGAGCGACTGCGGGCGAAACGACTGGATTGACAAAAACGCCCTCGTCAAGAAGATCACGTGTTACATGGAAGGTCTTGTAATCGTCACGGATAAACAAAGGAATTATTGGAGTCGACGTGTTTCCGATCTCGCACCCCATTGCCCTGAAATTCTCGAGGGCATAGTTGGTGATTTTCCAGAGATGCTCCTGGCGCTCGGGCTCGGCGAGCATGATGTCGAGCGCGGTGCTGGCAGCCGCTGTCGATGCCGGAGTGATAGATGCAGTGAATATATAGGAGCGCGAATGATGACGGAGATAATTGGTGATGACCTTGTCGGTGGCGATGAAACCTCCTAAGGAAGCGAACGATTTGCTGAATGTCCCCATGATAAGATCAACATCGTCGGTAACGCCGAAATGATTGCAGGTTCCGCGACCGCCCTCTCCGAAGACACCGATACCGTGAGCCTCGTCAACCATCACGCTTGCGTTATATTGCTTGGCGAGTCTGACTATTTCAGGGAGGTTGGCGACATCACCCTCCATAGAGAAGACTCCGTCGGTGACGATAAGCTTCACTTTATCGGGCTCGCATTTCTTGAGCTGAGCCTCGAGAGAAGCCATATCGTTATGCTTATATTTGAGATAATTGGAGAATGAGAGGCGACGGCCTTCGATTATGGAGGCATGGTCCTGCTCGTCGATGATTATGTAATCCTCCCTGCCGGTAAGAGTCGACACGACACCGAGATTGACTCCGAAACCTGTGGAATAGATCATGGCATCCTCTTTACCTACATAATCGGCAATTTTAGCCTCTAACTCCTTATGAATGTCAAGCGTGCCGTTAAGGAAAGGAGATCCTGCCATTCCGGTGCCATACTTTTTTGTGGCCTCAATCGCAGCTTCTATAACTTTAGGATGGTTTGTAAGGCCCATGTAACTGTTGGAACCAAACATCAGCACCTTCTTGCCATTCATTATAACCTCTGTGTTCTGCTCGCTGGAGATAGGCCTGAAATAAGGATATACTCCTGCCGCCTTAGCTCTCTGCGGAGCGTCATACACCGAAAGTTTCTCTTGTAAAAGCTTCATATAAGTTATTTTGTATTTCAGGAAGTTCTTCCCGGATTTTCCATTGGCCGGAATCCTCTTTTCCGAGCTGTAAAAAACTCTATAAGCGGGAACTGTTTGATACCTACAGTCTACTTCGCAGAGGATTTTCTTCCTTTGTAGTCAAATCAGGCCACAAAGTTAACATTTTTATGCGTAATATCTAAATTATCAGTCAACTTTTTTCACATTATTCATCTTTTGTGCAATTTTCAGATCATGAAACACTCGTTTACCCTGTTCTTGCAGAAGATGCCATGTTTGTTAATGAAAATGTCATTTTGACAATTTTGTCAAAATTTTCAATTTATCATTTCCCCTCTCCTTTCGCTTTTAAATCATGAATTTCCAATTATTTATAAAAAATGAACAAAAATTTTTCTTTGATGAGATATTTTTTAGCATAAGAATTGTTTAAATACTGAGTGAGCGGATAAAACGACTTTTCAGAGCCGTCGAGACGCTCCCGACAGACGATAGAAATTACTTGAATTTTAAACATTAAAAACATATTTATATTATGGGAAAAATTATTGGAATTGACTTAGGAACCACCAACAGCTGCGTAGCTGTACTTGAAGGAAAGGACCCTGTAGTGATCCCTAATAATGAAGGAAGAAACACAACTCCTTCTGTAGTCGCTTTTATTGACGGAGGAGAAAGAAAAGTGGGAGATCCCGCAAAACGTCAGGCTATCACCAACCCTACCCGCACAATATATTCGATCAAGCGTTTCATGGGTGAGAAATGCGACCAGGTAACGGATGAAATCAAGCGCGTGCCTTACAAAGTCGTTTGCCAGAACGACATGCCGAAGGTTGACATCGACGGCCGTGACTACACCCCGCAGGAGATTTCAGCCATGATTCTTCAGAAAATGAAAAAAACCGCCGAGGATTATTTGGGCCAGCCCGTGACCGAGGCTATCATCACCGTTCCCGCTTACTTCGACGATTCTCAGCGTCAGGCCACAAAGGATGCTGGCGAGATCGCCGGCCTTAAGGTTATGCGTATCATCAACGAGCCTACCGCAGCCGCTCTTGCATACGGCCTCGACAAATCGACAAAGGAGCAGAAGATAGCCGTGTTCGATCTCGGCGGCGGTACATTCGATATCTCCATCCTTGAGCTCGGAGACGGCGTCTTCGAGGTTAAGTCGACAAACGGCGACACACACCTTGGAGGTGATGACTTCGACCACGTGATCATCGACTGGCTTGCCGACGAGTTCAAGAAAGACGAGGGTGTTGACCTCCGTCAGGATCCTATGGCCATGCAGCGTCTCAAAGAGGCTGCCGAGAAAGCCAAGATCGAGCTCTCGAGCTCTACAAGCACCGAGATCAACCTTCCTTATATAACCGCAACCGCAACAGGACCGAAACACCTTGTAAAGACTCTTACCCGCGCCAAATTCGAGCAGCTCGCTTCCGCTCTTATCGACGCAGTAAAGGCTCCGTGCGTTAAGGCTCTTCAGGATGCAGGTCTTTCAGCTTCCGAAATCGACGAGGTTATCCTGGTCGGCGGTTCGACCCGTATTCCGGCCATCCAGGCTAAGGTTAAGGAAATCTTCGGTAAAGAGCCCAACAAGGGTGTCAACCCCGATGAGGTTGTTGCAATCGGCGCAGCCATTCAGGGCGGCGTGCTCAGCGGAGATGTCAAGGATGTACTTCTTCTTGATGTCGTGCCTCTATCGATCGGTATCGAGACAATGGGCGGCGTGATGACAAAACTTATCGACGCCAACACCACCATCCCGACAAGAAAGAGCGAGGTCTTCTCGACAGCAGCCGACAATCAGCCTGAGGTTACGATCCGCGTTCTCCAGGGCGAGCGTCCTATGGCAGCCGACGACAAGCTCCTCGGCGAGTTCAATCTCGGCGGCATCGCTCCCGCGCCGCGTGGCGTTCCGCAGATCGAGGTTACTTTCGAGGTTGACGCCAACGGTATTCTTAACGTTACAGCCAAAGACAAGGCCACAGGCAAAGAGCAGTCGATCCGTATCGAGGCATCAAGCGGTCTGACCGATGCTGAGATTCAGAGAATGCGCGATGAGGCAAAGGCCAACGAGGATGCCGACAAGAAAGCCCGTGAAAGAGCCGACAAACTCAACCACGCCGACTCAGTGATCTTCCAGACCGAGAAACAGCTCAGCGAGCTTGGCGACAAGATTCCTGCCGACAAGAAAGCCGCTATCGAGAGCGCTCTCGAACGTCTGAAAGAAGTTCACAAGAACCAGCTCGTCGAGGATATCGATTCAGCAGTGAAAGCAGTGACCGACGCTTTCCAGGCAGCATCGCAGGATATCTACAACGCCCAGCAGCAGGCAGCAGGCCAGCAGGCAGGTCCTCAGCCTGGCGCAGGTGCAGGACAGCAGCCAAACAACGGCCCTGAGGACGTTGACTTCGAGGAAGTGAAATAAAACTTTCAGAAAGTTAGACAATTATAGATCAATAGGAAGACACGCGTCTCTTTCCGGAGGTGCGTGTCTCCTTCTTTATTTTCATCCCCTCTCCTATTCAAACTAATTGCTCTGCGGAGGTTCAAAATAGCGTATTGTCGGATTTTGATGCTTCCTCCGCTTATGAGCCAAGACAATTAACAAAAAATACAAGATAATGATACGCCTTAATTGTGGTCTCGTCGCTGAGACCGAAGAAAACCGCAAGAAAGCCATCGCACTGGCAACTGAACTCGTCGAACTCTCCCTTCATGATGAAGGATGTGTGGAATACAATCTCCTCGGCTCGCTCACCAACTCTGACCGTCTCATGATTTACGAGACATGGAAAGACGAAGCCTCCCTGAAAGCGCACATGGCCTCGGCCCACTTCCGGCGCCTTGTCCCCGAGATCGAGAAAGTAGCCACCCTCACCCTAGAGCAATTCAACTTCTAATCCCCTTCTCTTTAAGGGAATTATATTTAAATATAAGAGCCTTGCCGTCCGGTTGAGGCTCTTTTTATTTTTATTGTCATCTCAAAAAAATTTCTTATCTTTGTAATTAGGTTAAAGGCTTGAAGAATAGATAGTATGAATAATACGCCGACTCATTATATTATAGCAGGATGCAATGGCGCGGGAAAAACCACGGTGCCAACGAGCATAGGTGTGATTCATCGTCGCCACAGGGCCAGACTGCGAAATCTGTTTGAGATATTTGTGCCAATAATAGATTCATGGTCACTTTACGACAATAACGCTGAAGTACAACCCATTGTGAAGAATGGCATAATTATTGATAAAGAGAAATTTAAAAGAATTAAGGAATCATGTCAGTACAAGATAAAATTAACCTTTCCGATAAAATCACGGAAAGCATAAGCAAAGCACAAAGAGCCCTCTTTGAGCGCAAAGCCAAGCTTGGCTAAAGCATTGTTGTTGCCGATGAAAAAGGAAAAACCATAACAGTCAAGGCTGCCGATTTCCTTAAACGTTTCGCCAAATAACGAACTCGTTATCTTCACAGTCTTGGAATAATGAGCAAGGCGCGTTCAGACTTTTTTAGTAACTTTGGCGTTGAATAAGAAAAATTATACTATGTCGGAAGCTAAGATGATCAGTTATCGACTGACGTCGATGGAGGAACCGAGCGATGAGCGCATGGCTCAGATTATGCGTGAGGTTTCCGAGGATGCACGCGAAAGCACCCGCCGAGCAGCAGAGCGTGTAGCTGCCGAGATTGAAGCAGCTACATATGCGGCTCGCGCAAGAGTTGAAAAAACCATAAACAAGCTTCGCAATGGCGGCAAGTAAACAACGTCCAGTTCTGATTGTGAGCCGGACCCAATGGGTCTGGCAAGACTTCCGTCACCTCCAAGATTCTGCATCATAAGTAGATTACTTATAAAAGTATATTTATATAATCCATATAGATCATGGCCTCAAATTGTAATTGGACAAAAAAACTGTCGGAGTTATTTTTTTTCATAATTATAACAATCCCTTTTTGGATTATATTTAGTCCTTTTTATATAATCTTAAAGACTATCGCGACTGCTTTACAACCATATCTTTTCAAAATACAGAGAAAGACATGGAATAAAAGATACCAAGAATGTCTAAAAAAAGGTATACATATTGATTATCCCCCCTCATATGGAACTTTTTTGGGAATTGCCCCATGGGGCAAAAAGGAATTTAATGATTTGGATGATTTGGATGATTTTTATGACTAATAATATTAGGACTCCTTTATGAAACGCTATATTGAAAAAGTCCCTGCAGAGCAACAACCATCCTTCCGATTAAGCTATGAGCGAAGTGCAGAAAATATCGATACGATTCTTTGACGACCGCGAAGTGCGGGCTGTCTGGGACGAAGCGGGAGCAAAGTGGTGGTTCTCGGTGCTTGATATTGTCGGGGTGCTCAACGCACAGGATGATTATGCCAAGAACCGTAATTACTGGAAATACCTGAAAACCAAGCTCCGCAAGAATGGGAGCGAGTTGGTTAGTGCTACTAACCAACTGAAGCTGCTTGCCTCTGACGGGAAACGTTATCTTACTGACGTACTTGATAATGCCGGTGTCATAGCTTTGGCAAAGAATTTTCCTAACAATAAGGCATCCAGATTCATTGAATGGTTTACCAATAGCGACGAGAGCATTGATGGCAAGAGCCGGTCAAAGGCATACGCTTTGTTTGAGAGCAGCCTTATCGACAGTATCGAAGTCGGTACGGTGAAAGAATTGCAGCAGATTCATGCTTATCTTTTCGGCGGTCTTTATGATTTCGCCGGACAGCTCAGGACTGTCAATATAGCCAAGGCGGGGTTCCAGTTTGCTATGGCTCAATATCTGAGTCAGACCTTGGCTGATGTTGAACGTATGCCGGAAGATTCGTTCGAGAATATCATTGACAAGTATGTTGAAATGAATGTTGCCCATCCGTTCAGAGACGGCAACGGCCGCGCTACCCGCATCTGGCTCGACCTTATGTTGAAGAAAAATCTGCGACAGTGCATTGATTGGAGTCATGTCGACAAACGAAAATACCTCGAAGCCATGACGCGTAGCGTTGCCGACCCGGCTTACATAAAAGATTTGCTTCGGTCAGCGCTTACTGACAAGATAAACGACCGCGACACCTTTATGAAAGGTATCGACTACTCATATTATTATGAACAGGAAGACTGAGTGTAAATCACAAAAGGGCTGCCGTTTCAGACTTTTTTCGTAACTTTGGCGTTGAATAAGAAAAGATTATACTATGTCGGAAGAACAGATGAATAGTTATCGACTTACGTCGATGGAAGAGCCGGGCGACGAGCGCATGGCTCAGATTATGCGTGAGGTTGCCGAGGATGCCCGCGAAAGCACCCGCCGGGCTGCAGAGCGTGTGGCCGCCGGCATTGAGGCTGCCTCGCATGAGGCGCGCGCAAGAGTTGAGGAAACATTAAACAGGCTTCGCAATGGCAGCAAGTGAACATAAGCCAGTTCTAATTGTGATTGCCGGGCCCAATGGGTCGGGCAAGACTTCCGTGACCTCAATAGATAATGGGCTTTTTTGCTTGCAAAGTAACTGACAACCAGTCATCATAACCCCATGAAAGATTTAGTATCTGAAATACGCTCGATTATTGAAACTTCTCGGTCTAATG
>CAJTYD010000098.1 GCA_910583775.1 uncultured Muribaculaceae bacterium
CCGACTTATACCCCAAAATTCGATGTTTTCAAATTTTTGTCATGTACTTAAAATTCCACTATATGATGAAGGCATTTCTGAAACATGAACACCAGCCCAAAGAGTTTCGTCTATATCACTAACCTTTTCATATTTATAAGGATTCATGAACTCGGATTCACTGATTTTACCTGCATTATAATCTCCTACCAACCATTCGAGAACATAATACATGAAATAATGAGAGAACTCGGCAATTTCTTCCTGCATAGGTGATTTTTTGAAAAAATTTAATATGCTCATTGCTTGATTTTTATTGATACATTTCTTTTATCTTTACTTTTACACCCACAAAATTTCATTTCCGGGCTATTTAAGCAATATCCTTAGGTTTAGCATTTATTCGTTTGCGTATTCCTTATATTCGTTGATATATTCCATGACCAGCTCAATCGCCTTAGGCCGCATATCTTTAATCTCTGGACTGTTGACATAGTAGTTCATTGCAGGATAGATATTACCCCAATCATTTGACACTAATGCTGTCTGAGCTATTATCAACCCCATGGGTAACATAAAGGACTGCTTATTTATGAGAGGTGTCTGCATGGCAAGTTCCATAAAGGCATAATTGTTTTTAACGTCATTGTAGTCAGCCATTGCATGGAGATACACCAATACAGCCATCTGCTCACACGAGGCATTTGAATATAGGTCATCAACTGTTACCACCTTATTCTCAAGAATGCCGTGTTTGGCTTTTGGGAAATTACTGAGGAGTCTAAGTATGTCGTCAGTCCGTCTACATCCCATCCTACGGCATTTATTAAAGCAATCTTCACATCGAGAGGGTTTCCTTCATCAAACAAGTAAGTTTTTGCCTCTTCTGACAATTTCTTGGGATTGCCCGCTGCCGCTTTTACGATAGGTACATCCAAATATACCTTGTAAAACTCTGTCGAGGTCAGAGGAGAATCTGCAAAACATATTTGAGTTGCAGATATCATCATTACTAATACAAAATAAACCTTCTTCATAGCTTCTCTACTAATTATAAGCTGTGTTTGTTGATGAATTTTTTATAAATGACGAGAGCTACTCAATGTCAAATTGATAACCAACAATTTTGTCAACATATTGCTTCCATCCTTCAGCATTTTTATATGCGGTAACTGCATCTTTGGGCACATAAATCTTTAGGCGGGGATCACAGCCGTAAAAAATATTCACCCCGCACTGAGGAGGTGTTTCCGACTCACAAGAAAATGAAATCAAATTCTTACAACCTTCAAAAGCCAAGTCTCCAATGATAGTTACCTTTTTGCCTAACGCCATATTGTAAATGTTACGGCAACTCGCAAATGCACGTTCTCCGATGAGGGTTAATTCGGTGGAAATATAAATGTCTTCCAATTTATGGCAGCTATGGAACGCACCTGTTTCAATAGCAGTAACCTTGTTTTCCATGGAAACATATTCCAAATTGATACAATTTGTAAATGCTTTTTCCCCAATTAAGGTTACCTCTTCGGGAAGATATATACTGACCAGATTTACAGCATTTATAAAGGCGGTTTCTCCTATCGAAGTGACCGGAGCATCAAAAATCAACTTTCCATGGCCGTTACTATAATGTGTTTGAATTAAATTAGCTCCATAGTCAGTGCCCGCATGCGAGATCAAGACTTGGTTGTCGTTTGTGACATAGGTGATGGTACAATTTTCGTCTCCATCATCCCAATTGTCATTTTCTTCACTGCAAGAAATGAAACTAATTAAGCACACTGATGCGAACAGAAAACTCACACACTTGGCTCTTGATTGAAGTACCTTAAAAACAAAAGGTCGTTTTTTCATTGTTATTTCCTAACATCTTTCCAGTCCCCGAAAGACCTTTACTGTTAATAGCGAAAGCGTGGAACTGTATGCCACACTTCCTAATGTACAGGCCCTGAGAAAACCTTTGTGAATAGATGTGGGAATAACAGCCCCACGCATATGCGTGGAGACCATTACGTCCTCTCTTGTTCACTTTTTTGAAGTTTCTCAGGCTTCGTACATACAAGATGAGAGCATAACGCCTCGATATTTCTATATATTGGAAAGAGTTACCTCAATCCAATCGCAAAGTTACAATTTTCCCCTGATAATCATCTATATTTGAGTAACTTTCTTCATTTTGAGCATGAAAATAGATTGAAAAACGATGGTGAAAGACTTATTTGGGTCCAAAAAGTGCATCACTTTCCTCTACATAAAGTCCGCAATAGCATAAAAATCCCTAAAAATTTTCTGCAATCCCATGAAATTTCGGAAGGTCGCCATTACAGAGTTTCGCTTTAAAAAGGTCACCTGAGGGTCACCAGTAAAAGAAAAAGCACCTACAGAAGTTCTATAAGTGCTTGATTTCTAATGTGGACCAGCCTGGGCTTGAACCAGGGACCTCCAGATTATGAGTCATGATGCGCAGGATGCGGTCGTAATAAAGCTTACGGGTCTCGAGGGCAAGCGTTCCGTCTCGATTGAGGGCGATGATACGGTTCATCGACTCATGCAGTTCATCAATGCTTCTGTCTTTCGATTTCGGAAATTTTATCGTGAAGTCTTTCATCTCAATAGATTTGACGAAAATACGAATCTGCCCTGTAAGCTCCGAAAACATCCGGCAGGCATATAAAAGAGACAAAAGCATTCCTATGGCTGAAAGAGCTACCAGATATCCGGGTGCTTCTTTTGCCCAAAGCATACCCGCGGCGATAGAGAATATAATTATTCCCGAAAAGGCGAGCGCGAGATTCAACCTGAAATTACCCCTCATTTTCTTTCCTTAACTGATTATATAACGTCTGGCGATTTATGCCGAGGATCTGTGACGCCTGCGACAGATTCCCTCCGCATTCCTTTATGATTCTCTTAATATGAGTAAGCTTCATCTCTTCGAGTGACAGAGATTTCTCCTCCGCCTCCTTTTTCTGAAGCACGTCTGCTCTTTTAAGTTTCTCCCTGTCGGAGACATTTCTCCGGTTTTTCGCTATGGCCCTTTCGAGTATCTCATTCAGGTTCTCGTTGTCCCATGGCTTGGTGACAAAGTCGTCCGCACCCTGTTTCATAGACTCTACCGCAAGCTGAATGTCGCCGAAAGCGGTAAGCATCACCACCGCCGGGGCGTTATCCATCTCCTTTATGCGCTCGAGCCAGAACAGGCCGTCTTTACCGTCAAGATCTCCGGCATTGAAATTCATGTCAAGGATCACGGCATCCACATCCCCGCGCATCAGCAGCGCGGGAATGATCTGCGGGTTGTCTGTAGTTACGATTTGTCCGAAATCGGGCTCAAGAACCAGCTTGAGCGTCCGCAACACAGACTTATTGTCATCTACTATCAGAATCTTCATAGCGTAAAAGTAAAAATCAACAGAGTTGACAGCAACAAATTTAGTTCATTGCTTTAAATTTCGCAAATATGAGCAAACTTCTATCATTAATTCACTCCACCTCATACCCCATTAATAGTCAGATCATTCAAGTTTTACGCGTTATAATGACAATACTATAATTTTAATTATCAATATTTTAAATCTTCCGCAGAAGCCCCGTTGTTGCAGTCGGTCTCAAACTCATACCGAGAGGATATATGTAATGTTAGGGGCCGTATTCCGCGACCGCACCGCGGTCAATCATATACTGCCCGAGCTGACCCTGGTAAGGGTCACGGATTATAGCCACGGGTCGGAAAAGGCGAATGCCTTTTTCTGACCCGTGGTAGCTTTGCGGTGTGGATTGCGACCGCGGGGCGGTCGCGGATTAGTAATATTGTCTAAAAATTAGACAAAAGATTATCGAAAAATACGATTTGCGATAAAAAACTTTCATCCGCGATTTCATGCTGATAATTTTGCAGCATGAAAAATCAAGATAGAATGAAATTCATTAAAAGGCATAAGGCCGGTCTGATCCTGACAGGAATATTGTCCTTGTCGGCAATGACGGCATCCGCGCAGATGACGCTGAATGACTGCCTGATATATGCCCGCGATCACGCCCATGCCAACCGGATAAACCGGATAGAGACAGAGAAGGCCTCCGCCGACAAACGGATAACTCTGTCAGAAGTGATGCCATATATCGAATACAACATGAGCGGGAACATGAGTTTCGGACGCAACATCGACCCCGGAACCAACACATACGACAACAAGAAAACCATTTCCTCCGGATTCGGGATCGGTATGTCGCTGCCGCTTTTCGACGGTCTGGTCACCATCAACAATATCCACGCTTCCGAGGTGGCAAGACAGAGATTGGGAAAAACGGCGGATATTGAACAGGACAAGATCTCGCTTCAGGTGATTGCCTCGTTCTATAATGTGTTTTATTGCCGATCGCTTGTGGAACAAATGGAAGAGAATTTCCAGCGCGACTCCCTGAAGCTTGTGTCGGTAGAAAAGGAGGAACGAGTCGGAACCAAGAGTGAAGCAGACGTCGCCGAGATCCGGGCATTGCTCGCATCAGACGAATACGAACTCACGAACCAGCGCAATCTTCTCGACAAGGCATATCTGAGACTTCGCTCCGACATGGGGATGCAGCCGTCGGAAGAGCCTCTCGAACTGACAGAACACGAACTGGAGCACGTCGGATCAGCAAAAGAACTGTCGGGAATGGCAAAAGAAAGAGGCTTCATTCATCCCGAAATCGAAGAAGCCGCACTGGCTCTCAGGGAAAGTCGCTACAATTTAAGAGCCGCCAAAGGCGCCTTCTCTCCTAAAATTTCATTCAATGCCGGAATCTCTACCTCTTATTACCGGATGATAGGCGACAACACGGTCCATCCGGGCTTCGGCCGCCAGTGGCGCGACAACATGGGACAATATCTCGGGCTGACATTTTCCTTACCCCTTTTCACAGGGCTGTCAGACGTGAACCGCCTGAAAAAAGCCAGACTGGATGTCAAGGAACGACAGGAGCAGCTTGAGCAGACTAAATTCCGTATCGAAAAGGAATCGGCCGAGGCATTGCTCGACTATGAATCGGCCTTGAAAGAATGCAAAGCCGCCGAAGCGCGACTCGTCGCCGAGCAGCAGGCTTTCCGTGCGGTCAGCCGAAAGTTCGAGTTAGGAGCAGCCTCCGCGATCGACTATTATACCGGCAGCGCACGTCTTTCGGTGGCAAAGGCGACCCTGACGGGGAAACGGATACAGATGATTGTGAACAGAATAACCTTAGGATATTACAACGGGGAGAAACTAATCAAGGAACAAGATATTTAAGAGAGGACAAAAATGGACAGAGAAATAAAACCGAAATACAGGAAGCTCAGGAAGATTCTGATGATAGCCGTTCCGGCCGTTATAATAATCGCGGGCATTGTGGCTGCTTTCGTCAGCTCCTCTTCCACTTCTTATCAGACGGATTCAAAGACAATAACATTCGGGGAGGTAACGAAAGGGGAATTCAACGACTTCATCCGTTTCGCCGGAAAGGTAGAGACCGGCACAATCGTTCAGGTCTCATCGATAGAGACGGGGGTTGTGGTGAAAAAATGGGTCGAGGAGGGCGCTATGGTTAATGAAGGGGATATAATCCTTACTCTCGACAATCCTAACCTTCAGGAACAGATTCTCACTTCCGAGTCGCAGCTCGCGGAACGGCAGAATATGCTCCGGGAGACTGAGTTAGCCATGGACAAGGAGAGGCTTCAGATGCGCCAGGATCTTCTCAGCTCCCGGACAGAGGTGAACAGACTCGGTCGTATTCTCAACCAACAGAAGGAACTCTATGCGGAAAAGCTCGTATCTAAAGAGGAATATACGAAGGCCAAAGAGGATTACGATCTTGCAAAAGAGAAGATGGAGCTCCTTAAGGAACGGATTCATCAGGACGAGTCTTACCGTTCGGTGCAGGTTAGGATGATGCGCGAAAGTCTGGAGAATATGCAGCGCAGTTTCGCATTGGTGAGAAACCGCGCCGACAACCTGAATATCAAGGCGTCTCACAGTGGTCAGCTCGGCACTCTCAACGCTGAGTTAGGACAGAACGTCGCTGCCGGGCAGCTTGTGGGACAGATCAATATCCTCGACAATTACAAGATAACCGCCAACATCGACGAGCATTATATCGACCGAATCACCCCCGGGCTTACGGGGGAGATCGACCGCAACGGAGCGAAGATGGCAGTCTCAGTCAAGAAGATATACCCTGAGGTGAATTCGGGCCATTTCAGAATCGACCTTTCGCTTGACTCTCCCCTCCCCTCCAATATCCGCGTGGGGCAAAGCTTCTATATCGACCTTCGTCTCGGAGACCCGGCTCAGGCAGTGCTCGTGCCTAAAGGGCAATTCTACCAGGCGTCGGGCGGCAACTGGGCTTATGTCGTGGATGCCGACGGGAAGGGAGCCACAAAGCGTAAGATCAAGATCGACCGTCAGAATCCTGATTACTATGAAGTAATCGAGGGGCTGACTCCCGGAGAGAGAATAATAACCAGCGACTGCTCCCGGTTCGGAGAAGCCGACAGAATCATTATCGAACAATAATGCCAGACAGGTATAGAGCTTGTTCCTTAAAATTTCAAGGTCGTAGGGGCGGCGAT
>CAJTYD010000099.1 GCA_910583775.1 uncultured Muribaculaceae bacterium
ACTGAAAATTAAGTGTTTAACAGCATAAATTTAATTTTTGTCATCTACTAAAAAGTATAAATTAAATTCCAACACTTACTTATGGAAATAAGATGCCATTTTGATCATTACAATATCAACGTTACGGATCTCGAACGTTCGCTCGAATTCTACAAAAAAGCGTTGAATCTCCGCAAGACAGGTGAAATTCCCGGACCGGACGGAGAATTCATGATAAACTATCTTGAAGCTCCGGAAGGCGATTTTCGCCTTGAGCTCACATGGCTTCGCGATCATAAGCAGCCATACGATCTCGGAGAAAACGAGAATCATCTTGCTGTCCGTCTCGATGAGGACAACTTTGATGAGGTGCATGACTACCACAAGGAACTCGGCATAATATGCTACGAAAACCCGGCTATGGGAATCTACTTCATCAATGACCCCGATGACTACTGGATCGAGATCCTGCGCAAACGATAATCGAAATATCTTCCGAATATAAAGAGAGGGGATGAGCCGCCTTAAGGTCCATCCCTCTCTTTTCTCTAAATAATATCAAATAATATCTGACAAAATAACATCATACGGCCAGCGAAACCGGACGATCAATCATCATCCCAGTCATGATGATGATGATGGCGCGGACGAGGGCCATAGGAGCGGAAATCATAGAAATCCCGCACCGACTTATAATACTTGCGCTGCGCCTTGCGCATTTTCTTATACTTCTTGTAGGCCTTCTTGTTATAATGGCGATAATGACGCGGCCCCGCATGATAACGCGGTGGTGGCGGAGGGGCAAAGAAATAACCACGCGGCGATGAATTGATCTGGATTCCCGCGCCGTCAGTAGAAAGCCAGAAATTGAAGTCGGTCTGTGCCGATGCCAGAGGAGCGAAAAGCAGCAGGGCGCCAAGAGTTATGGATTTAAGTGTTTTCATAGTTTTTCCGTTTTGTTTACCATTATTACAACTATACCGATATTTTAGTTGCAGAATGAAGTATAATTTAAAAACTATTATGACAAAATTATAATTTTGGCTATATTTGTCTTTGAATTATCATTATGCCAGTAACTTGACACAACAATATTTCAGAACCAATGAGAAAATTTATCATTTCCACGCTCATTCTCGCTTCAGGCCTTACGGTCGCGCAGAATGCGGCCGGTGCTGAGAACGGCGAGGCCCGTCTGATGCGTTTTCCGGCCACCAACGGCTCGGAGATCGTATTCTCTTACGCCGGCGACCTCTATACCGTTCCGGTAAACGGAGGGGAGGCCCGTCGCCTTACCTCCCACGAGGGATACGAGATCTTCCCGCGTTTCTCGCCCGACGGCAAAAACATCGCCTTTACCGGGCAGTATGACGGCAATACCGAAGTCTACCTCATCCCCTCTAAGGGAGGCGAGCCTAAACGCCTCACTTTCACCGCGACAAACAGCCGCGATGACCTCGGCGACCGCATGGGCCCGAACAACATGGTGATCACCTGGAGCCCCGACGGCAAGGAGATTGTTTACCGCAACCGAACAGGCTCCGGATTCGAGGGCAAGCTCTGGACAATCTCTCCCCAGGGCGGAATGTCAAAGAGGATTCCTCTGCCCGAGGGAGGCTTCGCAAGCTTCTCGCCCGACGGCAAGAAAATGGCCTACAACCGCGTGATGCGCGAGTTCCGCACATGGAAATACTATCGCGGAGGCATGGCCGACGATATCTGGATCTATGACCCGGAAAAGAAATCGGTGGAGAACATCACCTCGAACGTTGCGCAGGACATCATCCCGATGTGGATCGGCGACGAGATCTATTTCATCTCCGACCGCGACCGCACCATGAACCTCTTCGCCTACGACACAAAGACGAAGCAGACCCGCAAGGTTACCGATTATACTGAATACGACATCAAGTTCCCGAGCTCCGACGGCAACATAATCGTCTACGAGAACGGAGGCTATCTCTACAAGTTCGATCCGAAGAAAGGGGCGCCGGAGAAGGTGAGCGTCACGCTCAACGCCGACAACCGCCAGTCGCGTCCCGAACTTAAGAACGTCTCGGGCTACATCACCGACCTCGACATCTCTCCGGAGGGCCACCGCCTGCTTGTCACGGCCCGCGGCGAAGTGTTCGATGTTCCTGCAGGCAAAGGCGTCACCCGCGACCTTACGCGCACTCCCGGTTCGAACGACCGTTCCGCGCAATGGAGTCCCGACGGCAAGAACATCGCCTATATCAGCGACTCCACAGGGGAGACCGAGGTATGGATCCAGCCGGCAGCGGGTGGCAAGCCGCGCCAGCTCACCAAAACCAACGACACCTATATCCGTCGTCTGCAGTGGACGCCCGACAGCCGTCATATCATCTATACCGACCGCAAGAACCGCATCGTCGAGGTAGATGCCGCTACAGGCGCGAAACGCACCCTCCTCTCGAATCCCGAGGGCGAGATCTATGACGTGGCCGTCTCTCCCGATAGCAAATGGATCTCCTACAGCCGCTCCGGCGCAAACGACATGGGCGTGATCTATCTGCTAAACCTCGCCTCTCTCAAGGAATATCCCGTTACCGAGAAATGGTATGACTCCTCGTCGCCCCTCTTCAGCGAGGACGGCAAATACCTCTTCTTCACTTCCGGCAGAGACCTCAATCCGACCTACGGCTCACTCGAATGGAACCATGTGTTCAACCGCACCGGCGGTCTCTACATGGCGCTTCTTGACAAAAACACTCCCTCTCCTCTGCTGCCTACCGATGATCTCGATGCAAAACCGGCCGATGAGGCAAAGGAGAACGCAAAAGATTCCAAAGGAAAAGCAAAGGCTTCCGAACCGGCCGGAATAACAATCGACACCGACGGATTGCCGGGAAGACTCGTCAAGCTCCCGCTTAACGCCGGCTATTACAACCCCGTATTTTCCGACGGCAAGAAACTCTGGTATCGGGGCGGCGGCGGCGTGAAATGCTTCGACTTCGCCAAACAGAAGGAGGAGACCGTAGCCGAAGGCGCCAGCATGCTTGTGGCTGCCGACAAGAAGAAGGCTGCATTCTTCAGCCGCGGCAAAGTCTACGTCACCGATTTCCCGACAACCCGCGCCTCGCTCGACAAACCGGTGGATCTCGCCAACATGATGGCTCCCGTGGATTATCCCCAGGAGTGGGCGCAGATCTTCGACGAGGTCTGGCGCGCATACCGCGACGGTTTCTATCTGGAGAATATGCATGGCGTCGACTGGAAGGCCATCAAGGATAAATATGCCGTTATGCTTCCATACGTCAAGACTCGCCATGACCTCAACTATGTGATCGGCGAGATGATAGGCGAGCTCGCCGTGGGCCACGCCTATGTCAACCCGGGCGAAGTGAAGGGCGCTTCGCGCGTCTCGATGGGTCTGCTCGGCGCCGAGCTGAGCCGCGACAAGAGCGGGTTCTACAAGATCGACAAGATTTATCCCGGAGCCGTCTACAGCGAGACACTCCGTTCGCCGCTCGCCGAACCGGGCACCGGCGTGAAAGAGGGTGACTACATCACGGCCATCGACGGAATCCCCGTCACCGACACCGACAATATCTATACACTTCTTATCGGCAAGGCCGATGTACCGACCGAGCTGAGCGTAAGCTCGACGGCCTCCGCCGCCGGAGCTCGTAAGGTGGTTGTCAAGCCGATCGCCGACGAGGATCCGCTTATGCACTACAACTGGGTTCAGAAGAACATCAAGCGCGTCGAAGAGGCCACCAACGGCCGCGTGGGTTACATCTACATCCCCGACATGGGTCCGGAGGGATTGCGTGAGTTCGCCCGCTATTATTATCCGCAGCTCGACAAGGAGGCCCTCATCATCGACGACCGCGCCAACGGCGGCGGCAACATCTCGCCGATGATCATCGAGCGTCTGCTCCGCAAGCCTTACCGCATGACCATGAGCCGCACCTCCTCGAAGACAGGAACCATTCCCGACGCGACACATGTAGGTCCGAAAGTGCTTCTGATCAACAAGTATTCGGCATCCGACGGCGACCTCTTCCCCTGGAGCTTCAAGGCCAACAACCTCGGCACCGTGATCGGAACGCGCACCTGGGGCGGCATCGTGGGAATCAGCGGCCCGCTGCCCTATATGGACGGCACCGACGTGCGCGTACCCTTCTTCACCAACTACGACGCCAAGACAGGAAAGTGGATCGTGGAGAACCACGGCGTGGATCCAGACATCCTTATCGACAACGACCCGATCAAGGAGGAAGCCGGCATCGACCAGCAGCTTGAGAAAGCCATCGAGGTAGCCCTCGAGCAGCTTAAGAGCCGCAAGCCCCTTCCCCCCGTTCCCGCTCCGCGCACCTTCAAGGACCTCGGTCTTTGATCCCAGCCAGCCATAAGACGCAGAAAAGTGAGACTTCCGCAACCTGCGGGAGCCTCACTTTATTTATAAGTAGTTACAACATTATAATCAGCACATACGTTAATAAATCAAACCGCCCCACTTTTAAGTGATTGAAGATTTGCGGCAATAAAAATTTTGTCGTAATTTTGTAAGTAAACAATTGAAGCTATGATACGTTCAATACCAAATCCCCCGATGGATCGAGAGGATGTCGCTCGTTTCCGTCATAACCTGGAGCAACATCTCCGAGGGGATTTTAGCGCAGAAGAACGACATCGCATTGAAGAGCGCAAGGCTCTGACGGAAGCAATTATCAAACGCATAACTGCCAACTGTGGTGGCAAAAACCCAATACTCGGATATTGACCTCCAAATAAGGCTTATGACTGACGCAGACTATGAAAATATGTCTGCGTTTTCGTGTGGGGTCAAGGAACTCGATGACTTTTTCAGATACGAGGTCAAGGAGTGTGTAGAGCATAAATATCTTTCAGCATATTGCGCGTTTACTGAGTCCGATGGTATAGTGGCGGCATTCACTCTTATGAATGATGCCATTATGATAGATTCGGAGGATGAGAAAACGGACTTCTTTGATGACCTTAGACTTGACGAAGAGTCGCGTGTAGTTGATTTTTTCAAAAGGCAAACTTCATTTCCAGCCATCAATATAGGCCATTTAGGCACATCGTCAGATTATCAGGACAAAGGTATCGGGATGTTTATCGTTGAGTTCGTTGCCGGTACGTTTTCTCAGTATCGACAGGCAGGATGTCAGTTCATTACTGTGGACGCGCTCAATAATCCAAGGACTGTCGGTTTTTATTTGAATAACCAATTCAATTTCCAGACAAACCACGATTTCTATTCGGCCACCAGACGAATGTATCGGATTCTTTAGAGTGTGTTTGGATTTAAATGAAATTAGCACAGATAGAGATTTTTGAGGGATTCAAGCAAGTTGAGAAAGGAGAAACCTTACGGTTTCGACTGCCGAAACTTGGCTTAAATCACCCAAAAGATCATCTGTGATGATTTCAAGTTTTTCCATTACATTCTCTAAAAGTTAAAAACGGTTTAAATTCAAACACACTCTTAGTCCATTTTGCCAAATGTCGCCTTTGCTCATTCGGCACTCGCTTTCGCCCATTTGTCTCGCCGACGAGGGTCGGCGAGACGGTGTATGGCATCGTCGGATAACAGCAGTACATTGAGGGCAAAAAGCCTTCGGGAAATATATTTTACTTTATTTAATTCAGGAAAATATATAACTTTGCAACACAGAACGCTATGTGAAGCCCCGATCAAGGGAGATGCAGGGCGGGATGAATAAATACAAATAGAGAGCGTTTATCCTCGTTGATTCCTGACTCTCCGGAATTCTCGCAAAATTTCATCGCTTCTGCGTTGCCGTCCTGCTATTGATGGGCAATGCGAGAAGCCCCGGAGAGAAGAACGGCGAACGATACAGATTCCCGCGCTTTTTTGCATTCTAACCTAAACCGCCAACGAGGGGATGACCGCGGCTTAAGAGAAACAATATGAAACGTAAGATTCTGCTGATACTTTTAACCGTGGCAGGGTTATGGTCGGCAAAAGTTTTTGCACAGGATTTCGAGTATCTGTATGAGGGAGTTCTGCTCAATTATACCGTAAAAAGCGAGACTGCCAGAACATGTATCACAAAAGCCGGAACACTGCAGGCTCCCGGCAACCGGGAAATCTCAGGGGATTTAAAATTGCCTGAGGAGGTAATTGACGAAAATACCGGGAAAACATTTTAGTAGATGACAAAAATTAAATTTATGCTGTTAAACACTTAATTTTCAGTC
>CAJTYD010000100.1 GCA_910583775.1 uncultured Muribaculaceae bacterium
GAGCTTCGATGCGAAGAGCTAAAAGCGAGCTTCGATGCGAAGAGCTAAAAGCGAGCTTCGATGCGAAGAGCTAAAAGCGAGCTTCGATGCGAAGAGCAATCGAGCTGGGCTCTTATCGAAGAGAAAAGGAATTTCTATCGTAGGCGATCTTGGCAGCAAGATCATTCATGAAAAGGCAGGTCTGACGGTCAGCCTTATCGCCGCGGCTGTTTTCGTCTTTATTGATAGAGATGATAAGAAGCTGCCCTCGGGCGCAAAGATCGAAGAGGCGCCCTCCAGGCTTGTCTCTGTCGCCATAAAAGCGATTCTGGATAAGAATAATGCCTGTTCCCGAATCTATCGCCTGGTTTAAGAAATCTTTTTCCTTGGGATTTATAAATGGAGAGACAAGGACGCCTCCGTTGTCCATTGTTCTGCGATAGCTGGCTTTCCTTGTCTCCCAGACGCCTTCGTTTTCCTTCAGCTCATATTTGCGGCTGTATCTGACCGCCTCGATATCGGGGTTTCTCAAAAGGAAGATATTGCCGATAACCATATATTCCTCGTTGTTGATAAGGATTCGGTTTGTTTTGGAGAAAAGGTCGGGATGTTTCTTCTTAATGATATATTTGCGAGGATTATCCTTGATGTAATTGATCATTCTATCGAGCTGCCCTTTCTTGCGGAGGATCATATCGTTGAAGCCATATTCAAAAATCCCGAGCTTTGCGGCTAATTTAGATTCGGGAAATTTTTGCATGAATTCCTTATAAACGCCGTCTTTGAGATTGCCGATAAGCCTGCCGAGTCCAATATCATCTTCCAGATATTCCTTGACCTCGATGATGAGATGAATATGATCGGGCATGATTGCGCGATGGGAGATTATGGCCTCTTTATGGGCTGCATTAAAGGCATTGATCTGGTTATAGATGATATAGCCGACAGGGGAATAATTGCAGAAGCAATTATCCTTTCCTCTCTCTTCGACGGAAGATAGGAGGGGGATGAAATCCTTTTTTGTTATAGTGATCATGTAGATGCAAGGCTCCCTATAGTCATGCCATTTGCTGCGGTGCTTGTTTCGCTTGCGGGGATTGAGGGGCTCGAAGAAAGAAGGATTTTCCATGATGAGGAGAGTTTTAAATCTAAATTCGCTTAAAATTAAGGCTTTTAATTCGAAAAGCAAAGAAAAAATTAATATTTTTAATTGAGGCCTTCGCCTTCGGCTCGGCGGCGCGCTACCCGCGCGCTTGCTCTTCGCATCAAAGCTCGAGGCTTGAACAGCAAATGCTTCCGAGGCTGAAACAGCAAATGCTTTCGCGGCTGCCGCCGGCCCGAAGCTCGAGACCATGCCTAGGCTTCCCGATTTCGCGCTTTTCCTTGCTCCAGGCTTGCGGAGAGCATTTGCTGTTCAAGCCTCGAGCTTCGATGCGAAGAGCTAAAAGCGAGCTCCGATGCGAAGAGCTAAAAGCGAGCTTCGATGCGAAGAGCTAAAAGCGAGCTTCGATGCGAAGAGCTAAAAGCGAGTTTCGATGCGAAGAGCTAAAAGCGAGCTTCGATGCGAAGAGCTAAAAGCGAGCTCCGATGCGAAGAGCTAAAGCTTTTATTTTGATTTGTTAGGGAAGAATGTTATATTTGCTTAAAAATTGCTTAAGCATGTATTATTATATCAATATAGGGAGCAATCTCGGCGACAGGCGGATGAATCTTTCGCGGGCCGTGAGCGAGATTGAGAAGCGGTTCGGCTGGTTTGAGCTCTCGAAGGCGGTTGAGACGGAGCCCTGGGGCTTCGAGTCGCCGCATAAGTTTCTGAATATCGGAATGGTCTTTGTCTCCGACAAGAAGCCGGAGGAGGTTCTGGATATCCTGCAGGAGATCGAGCGGAAGCTTTCGCCGAAGCCACACCGCAACGCCGACGGCTCCTACGCCGACCGTCTCCTGGACATCGATATCATGGCGGCCGAGGTCTACGACCCGGCTGCCGACACAAGCTCGCTCGTGCGTCTCGACAGCGAGAGGCTGACGCTTCCGCATCCGCATCTCGAAGACCGCCCGTTTTTCCTGGAGCCATTCAAAAATCTCCTGGAAACGATGTCACAAATGCGGGCAAACGGAGTCTAATAAATAATTCGGAATGTTGAATTTTGAATTTTGAATCAGGCTTCGCGAGGGGGCTCGCCTTCGGCTTGCACACGCGAGATGAGAGATGATGATCCCGGTTCCCCCGGCTTACACCGGGGGTTGTAAAGACATCGCGCCTCCGGCGCTTTTCGCGGCATCGCCTTCGTGAACTTCGCTCAGAGAACTCAGAGAACTCCGAGAATTCCGAGAAACTCCGATAGCTCCGAGAAACTCCGATAGCTCCGATAGCTCCGAGAAACTCCGATAGCCCCGATTAATCAGGATTAACCGGGAAAATTAGCTTTGACAGTAACAACTAATTATAAATTAAACCATCATGAAGCAATTAATTATTCCGGCTCTGCTGCTTGGCGTCAGCGCGGCGGCTGTAGCTGAAAATCCGAGATGGCTGCGCAACACCGCTATCTCGCCCGACGGCAAGACGGTGGCTTTCACCTATAAGGGTGATATCTTTACCGTGCCGGTTTCGGGAGGGCAGGCTAAGCAGCTCACCACCAGCCCGGCCTACGACAATGTGCCTCTCTGGAGTCCCGACGGCAAAAGCATCGTATTCTCAAGCGACCGCGAGGGGAGTGCCGACATTTATGTGATGCCGGCCGAAGGCGGCACGCCGGTGCGCGTCACGACCAACAGCGCGGCCGAGAATCCATTGGCTTTTCTCGACAACAACCGCGTCCTTTATGCTTCCTCGCTGATGCCCTCGGTGGAGACTTCGAGAGGTTTCCTGCATCAGACTTATGTGGTGGATGTAACCAAGCCTTCGCCGCGACCGGAGATGTATCTTTCGTTGCCGATGATGTCTGCGTCGGTGAATTCGAAGGGTGAGGTCCTCTACGGCGACCGCAAGGGCGTGGAGAATATGTGGCGCAAGCATGAGCGTTCGTCGGCCACTTCCGACATCATGCTCTATTCCGGCGGCAAATTCACCAAGCTTACCGATTTCAACGGCCACGATCTTAACCCTGTTTGGAAAAAAGACGGCAAGGGATACTACTATATTTCGGAGGAGGACGGCACTCTGAATGTCTTCGAGAATACGACCGACGGCAAAGGGAAGCGTCAGCTCACCAATTTCAAGAAGCATCCTGTGCGCTCGCTGTCGGCTTCCGACAACGGCACGCTGGCTTTCTCCTGGGACGGTGACATCTACACCATGGTTCCGGGCGGCAAGCCTCAGAAACTCGCCGTGACTATCACCGGCGACCAGTATGACTCCGACAAGGTGAAATATTTCCCGAGATCGGGTGCCACGACGATGGCCGTGTCTCCCGACGGCAGCGAGGTGGCGTTCGTGATCCGCGGCGACATCTATGTGACCGACACCAAATACGAGACCACAAAGCGTATCACCAACACTCCGGCACAGGAGCGCAACGTGGATTTCGCTCCCGACGGCAAGAGCCTTGTGTATGATTCCGACCGCAACGGCTACTGGCAGCTTTTCACCGCCAAGATCAAGGATCCGGAGGAGAAGCGTTTCACATACGCTTCAGAGATCGTGGAGGAGCCTCTCTACAAATGCGCCACATCGGCCCAGCAGCCTCTCTTCTCGCCCGACGGCAAGAAAGTAGCCTTCCTGGAGGGGCGCGACGAGATCCGCGTGATCGACGTGAAGAGCAAGAAGGTGAATACAGCCGTTCCGGGCAAATTCAACTACTCATATTCCGACGGTGACGTTTCATTCGCCTGGAGCCCCGACAGCAAGTGGCTCATCGCCGACTACATCGGCATCGGCGGCTGGAACAACAAAGATATCTGTCTGGCCAAGGCCGACGGCTCCGAGATCATCGACCTCACCGAGAGCGGATATTCGGACGGAAACGCCAAGTTCGTGCTCGGCGGTAAGGCGATAGCCTACGAGACAGGCCGCTTCGGAATGAAGGCCCACGGCTCATGGGGCAACCAGAGCGATATCGTCCTGATGGTGCTCGACCAGGAAGCCTGGGACGACGTCAACATGACCGAGGAGGAGGCTGCCCTCAAGGCCGAGGCCGAGAAAGCGAAGAAAGAAAAGGAAAAGAAAGAGGCCGACGCCAAGAAAGATAAAAAAGACAAGAAAGATAAGAAAGACGGCAAGGATGCCAAGAAGGATGAGGCCAAGAAAGAGAAGAAGGAAGACCTTAAGTTCGATCTCGCCAACCGTCATTACCGCATGCGCCGTCTCACCAGCAACTCTGCCTTCATCGGCGATTATTTCCTTAATTCTAAGGGCACGAAGCTTTACTATGTGGCCAATGCTACGGAAGGGGGCGCCAACCTGCTTGAGAAAGACCTTCGCGAGGGCAACACCAAGGTGCTCGCGAAAGGAGTTTCAGGCGGTCTTGTTCCCGACAAGAAAGGTGAGAACCTGTTCGTTATCTCCGGCAGAGGCATGATGAAGCTCAATCTCGCCAGCGGCAAGACGGAGCCCATCAAGTTCAAGGCGGCCTACGACCGCAAACCCTCTCTGGAGCGCGAATATATGTTCGACCACTGCGTGCGCCAGGTTAACGACAAGTTCTATGACAAGAACATCCACGGCATCGACTGGGAAGGCTACGGCAAGCATTACCGCGAGTTCCTGCCCTATATCGACAACAATACCGATTTTTCCATCCTGCTCAGCGAGCTTCTCGGCGAGCTTAACGCCTCGCACACCGGCTCGGGTTACCGTGGCGGCGGCTCAGCTATCTCGACAGCCAACCTCGGCGCATTCTATGACGAGGGCTACAAAGGCGACGGCCTGAAGGTGGCGGAGGTTCTTCCGCGTTCTCCTCTTGCCAAGAAGGGCGTCGACGTGAAAAAAGGAGATATCATCATGGCCGTTGACGGAGAGAAGATCCTCGCCGGCAAGGACTATTATCCTCTGATGGAGGGTAAGGCCGAGGGCAAGGTACGCCTTGAGATCAAGCGCGCCAACGGCAAGACTGACTTCGTCAGCGTCAAGCCTCTCCGTTCCTATGAACGTTCCAACCAGATCTATCAGCGCTGGGTTGAGCGCAACGAGAAATATGTGGATTCAATCTCGGGCGGCAAGATCGGCTACGTACACGTGACCGGCATGAACACCGAGAGCTTCCAGACCGTCTACGACAAACTACTCGGCAAATACCGCAACTGCGACGCCGTGGTTGTCGACACCCGCCACAACGGCGGCGGCTGGCTGCACAACGACCTCGCCCTGCTTCTCAACGGCAAGGAATATGTGAAGTTCATGCCCCGCGGCAAGTATATCGGCTCCGAGCCCTTCTCGCAGTGGACCAAGCCTTCGGTAATGCTTGTCAACGAGAGCAACTATTCTGACGCTCACGGTTCGCCGTATGTCTATCAGACTCTGAAGATCGGAGATGTTGTGGGCGCTCCCGTCCCGGGCACGATGACCGCCGTATGGTGGGAGACCCAGATCGATCCGACGATCTACTTCGGCATTCCGCAGGTAACGAGCGTAGGCAGCGACGGCAAGCCTCTTGAGAACAAGCAGCTCAATCCGGATATCCTGATCTATAACGATCCGGCCGACGAACTCCGCGGCTATGACGCCCAGCTTGACGGTGCGGTTCGCAGCCTCCTGAAGAAGACGCAGAAATAATTTTGAATTTTGAATTTTGAATCGGGCTGACGCCTGAAAATTTCGAAAGGAGAAATTTGATAAAATTGTTTAAAAGTCGCCAAAAAGAACCAAAAGAGGGAATCTTTTTGGCGACTTTGCATTTTTTTATTAACTTTGCAACGCTGAAAGGGCTGTATGGGATTCTATCCGGCAGTCCGGGAGGCGAAAGCCGCAATAGCTCAGTTGGTAGAGCATTTCATTCGTAACGAAAAGGTCGTGGG
>CAJTYD010000101.1 GCA_910583775.1 uncultured Muribaculaceae bacterium
TCCGATCTGTCCGGGAGCGACGCATATCAGCGACCCGTCCTTATAATCATACCTGCCGCAGCCGTAGGTAAGATCAAGGTCATTGTTATCCTGCACGAAGATGCCGTAAACCGAATAGTGGTTGAGGCTGTGCCGGATCGGAGATACTTCAGAATAGTCGATGACGGTTATCAACGGATGAGGATCGGTCTGACCCAGATAGCCGCTGTAATCGGAAGTTTTCTTTATCTTTAATATCTTCGCCATAGCCAACTGATTGATCAATCGCGAAGTTACAAAATTTCCTCAAATTTTCCGATATTTTATCCTCCGGATTATTCCGGCTGACAGAATAAAAAGTCAGCGTGGCTAAATTAAAAAGAAATCCCGGGGAGCGGGAAAAGAAAATATAGCCGAAACGTGGTGATGTATTTTGCCGTTTCTCCTTAGAGATGCCCGATACTCTTGTGCTCTTTGCCTGCCTTGCCCCTTGCAAAAACCTGTGGTAAACAGGTAAAGCCATCATAGTTTTCGAAAAATTTTGTCTCGCCGCTATATGTTGTCCTTTCCCGCCTCCCGGGATAAAATTTCTTTAAGATGAGGCCTGTTATTCCTCTATCAGGTCGGTGGTCCAGCCGATACCCTGTATCTTCAGGTCGAGCTCACGCAGCCTGGCTGCGCTTGAATCATAGAGCTTGCGGAATTCCTTCGCATCGACGACACGGACATACTTGATTTCATTCCTGTTATAACGATCCTCGCGCTCCATCAGCTTTGACAGTGCGTCGTTGAGTGAACGGACTTTCATGGAAAGAATGTCCCGCTCAGCCAAAAGCCATGTGAGACTGTGACCGTCTACTATCGTCCTCGTATTGGTGACATTGATAAGATAAATTATTCTTTGCAGCTCCGCAAGAGTGCTGTCAATATCCTTTATCACCTGCTGAGGAGTCTCTACAGGCTGGTCTCCCTCCTGTACTTTCACGCAGTCTCCCAACAGCGATCTCAAATCCTGATATTTCTTTATCAAAGCTGCCCTTTGGCTTAATGCTTCCGCTAACTTCATATCGTTTTTGTTTTTAATTGTTACCTATTCCTATCCTATAATAACAATCGAATAGCGATAAAGTATGAAAAGGGGCATTGGCGTCTCTCATCTTCGCTTCTTAAAGGCCTTGAAATTCTCGATAGCCCAGACAACAAGATTCTCTATATGCGGCATCAGGCTGCGGCCCAACCCGGTCAGGGAATATTCAACCCTCGGCGGAATCTCTGCATATAGCTTGCGTGATATCAAGCCGTCCTGCTCCAGGCTCTTAAGGGTGTCGGCAAGCACTTTTGATGAAATGTCAGGAATGGCCTTGCCTATTTCATTGAATCGTGTTGCTTCATTCTCTGAAAGCACGCATAGAATAAGCATCGACCACTTGCTTGAAAAGCGAGCGACGATATTCCTGATCGGACAGGATTCGATACCTGTATATTTTTCCAAATTATTTTTTAGTTCCAATCGGTTCATTTTCAAGATTAGTTACTTTGAAGTAAGCGACTTACAATTATGTAACGTCTTGTAAAAGACAAAATTATATTATAACTTTGCACTGTGAAAAAGAAAGCGTTTTTCCGTTGCAAAGTTACTAATTATTTAAAACATAAAAAACATGAATGAAGTAAAAGTTCTAAATTCAGGAGAAAAATTTTCTCACGTCTCTGTCGGCAATCTTCATGGCTTTGAAGGCAAACAGTTTGTAAAGGATTCAACCGGCGCCACATCATGTGAAATATCCTTCGGTACGCTGCCGACAGGAGCTGCCGTTCCGTTCTTCCACAGCCATAAGGCTAACGAAGAGAACTATATCATCCTCTCCGGAGAAGGCAAGTTTCAGGTTAACGACGAGGTATTCGACATTGCGGAGGGTTCCGTAATTCGTGTCGCCACAAACTGCGACCGCAACCTCAAATGCACGTCCGCCCTTCCGATGACCTACATCTGTATTCAGGCAAAAGAGGGAAGCCTCGGCGGCTACACAATGACCGATGCTGAAGTAACCGAAAGAGAGAATCTTCTTTAATATATCCTCCTTAAGAAATAAAATATAGGAACGAATCCAGGCAAAGGACTCAGGGCGGAGAGACAGCACGGTTCTCCGCCCTTTGCCTCTTACCTGACAATGTATTGTCAACATCTGTGAAATTGGTAACGATTACCTTAATATTGTAAACTATCCTTATGGTTTCTTTTGTATTTTTGCAAATGCAATAATAATTAAGTTTAAAATGAAAAAATTAATGATAATTGTCGCGGCAGCCATCACATTCTGTTTTGCCGCCTGCGGCCAGAACAATCAGAAACAAAAGGTTATGGATAAAAAAGTAATCGTGACTTATTTCTCGGCCACTGGAACGACCGAAAGAGTCGCTAAAGAAATCGCCAAAGCGGCGAATGCCGATATTCTTGAGATCGAGCCTGTTCAGCCGTATACCTCCGCCGACCTTGACTGGACCGACAACAAATCGCGCAGTTCTGTGGAGATGCACGATCTCGCTTTCCGCCCCGCGATTAGGGAAGTCGATAAAAACCTTGCCGATTATGACATGATCTTCATCGGCTATCCGATCTGGTGGGATCTTGCGCCGACCGTTGTAAACACTTTCATCGAAAGCCACAATCTTAATGGCAAGACCGTCATCCCCTTTGCCACATCCGGAGGAAGCGGCGTGAGAAACAGCGCTCTCCAGCTTAATAAACAGTATCCCGACATAAACTGGAAAGAGGGTAAACTTCTGAACTCCCCCTCGTCAGCCACGATCAGCAAATGGGTTGAGTCACTGAACCTATAAGAAAAAACTCCTCTACCTTTCATAATTTATACATCCCGTCATAAATGGAATAGTATAGAGTGCGTCTGATTGATAATTAATTCGGCGCACTTTTTTATTTTTTAGCCATGATAATGTTGTCTTGAATTACTTTGCATATAAATTCTAAAACAACAGTTTATGGCATCAATAAAAGTAAAATTCCGTCCCTCCTCTGTCGATGGAAACGAAGGATCGATCTATTATCAGATCATTCATGAAAGAAAAGTGAGACAGCTTCCCACTAATTACAAAATCTTTCCCAAAGAATGGGACGAGAACCGGTCAACGGTTGTCTCCCCGTTGAAAAGTGACCGTAAAAATTATATTCTATCTATAAAGGAACGTCTGCGCTGGGGGATGGACTGCCTGATCCGAATCGAACACGAGCTGGATGGCAAAGGACTGGCATATACAGCCGATGACATAATAGAAGAATATTGCCGTTATGAGCGGGAATACTCACTTTTCAACTATATGGAGGAGATTATTACAAGACTTAAACTCAACGGCAAGGAAAGGACTTCCGAGACTTACAGATCTTCTCTCAACAGTTTTAAAAAATTCCGCAACGACAAAGACATCCTGCTTGAGTTCATCACCCCCGAGATCATGGAGAGTTACCAGGCATGGCTCAAGAAACGAAGCGTGGCCTCCAATACGATTTCATTCTACAGCCGTATACTTCGGGCCGTATATAACAGAGCTGTTGAAAACGGAATCACTGAAAACCGACATCCCTTCCGTCGTGTCTACACCGGCGTTGATAAAACAGTAAAACGGGCATTACCTTTGAAAGAGGTCAGAAAGATCAGGATGCTTGACCTCAGGAAAAATCCGGCCCTCGACTTTGCACGCGACATGTTCCTGATGAGTTTCTACCTCCGCGGCATGAGTTTCATCGATATGGCGTTTCTGAAAAAGACAGACAGGCAAAACGGATACATAATGTACCGCCGCCGCAAAACCGGTCAGCCGCTTATTATTGAATGGACAAAGGAAATGCAGCTGATTCTCGACAAATATCCTGAAAACATGAGTGATTACCTCTTTCCCATTATCCGCCAGTCTGCCGATGACGAACGGCGCGTCTACCACAACGCGTCCTATAACATCAACCACCATCTTAAGAAAATAGCCGAGATGATAGGCATTACAATGCCGCTTACCCTTTATGTGGCGCGCCACAGCTGGGCTTCGGCAGCAAAATCCAAAGGAATACCCGTTTCGGTGATTTCCGAAGGCATGGGCCATGAAAGCGAGAAAACCACCCGCATTTACCTCGCCAGCCTCGACACCTCCGTCGTAGACCGTGCCAACGCCCTCATCATCAAATCCCTGAAATAGTCCTCATCCAATATTCATGAAAGCCCCGGCACCATTCGGTTCCGAGGTTTCTTTAATTTGCTGCCTCAAATTGTTGATGCAAAAAAACCTGCTATGCGACCTAAAAAGATATATATTTGTTTATAAAGTTAAGGAAGACTGTTTCAAAATGTAGAATATCAGAAAAGAGGGTATCCTATAAAAGTAAAAGTTCAATGAAAAAGCTAACCGACATATTGGCGATATTGTGCCTGATCGCAGCGATCATCACAGGTTTCATACTCCATAAAGAGGTGAATCATCTTTACATATATAACGATGCGGCTACCTGGACAATCCATGAGATTGCAGGACTGTCGCTTACCGTGTTGGTAGCTTTACATTGCACGGAGCATAAGTCATGGTTCCGGAATTACAGAAAAATTGCCGCCCAAAAGATAACAGTCTCTACCATACTGCTCGCTACCGGCATTCTGATTCTTGCAACCGGTATCGCCCTTATGGCGGGCAGTCGGTCCCACTTTATCTCCATCCTCCACTATGCGCTTGGCATCCTCTTCACTCTGCTCGCCATATTCCACGTGGCTAAGCGCTGGAAAATGCTCAAAACCATGTTTAAATAGACTTATTCTTCGAATTCATCGTCGTAATATTCCTCTTCTGGTTCATCATCGAACCATTCCGAAAGCTCACCGGTGTTCATATAATAATCATAATCCGTCATCATGTCGTTATATTGATCTTCACCGTAACCGAATCCAAATCCGAAAGAATCATCATCCATAATCTATATTATTTATCCCATGAAGAGGGAATGTTTAACGTCTATGCAAATATAATGCTTTATTTTGATTTGACATAAGTAAGTATTGAAATTTAAACGATAGTAAATGAAGAATTATCTTTTATACTTACTTATTTTCTTTCAAACAAATAGAAATTATCCCCGCCCCAACGGAGCATACTGTCGATGATAGGCAAATGGGATTTCAGTAACTTTATAGATTTTTATAAACGCTCAAAGTCTGCCGGTTTTCTTACGGAGATGTTTCGCGACATGAAAGCCGGCAACCAAAACCATAAGAAATCCAATTTTACCGTGGACGCCCCCTATCGGCGAATGGCCTCCTGCAATCCAATGAACAGTAGCGGCAACTCCGCTTATAACCGTAAACAGAAATGTCCACCAGAGAATCCTGGTGACGGTATTTCTGTTTTTTGCAAAACGAGAAAACCATTTGCCTGTTTTGTAATGGAGATAAATATGATAAAACGATATCCCGGTCAGGAGTATACCAAGTATTATGTGTACCCACACTGAACATGCATATCTGCCAGAGGTCACTTCGAGCTGAATGCCTGACGCGAGGGTCAAGACAAGCGTGCAGCCGAGGATTCGGTTGCATAGTTTAAATTTTTCCGAAATTATCATACACTTTTACTGAAAATATGCTTTGAACAAACAGGAACACACTTGCCGCACCCTATACATCTCTCCGGCCCGACTATCTTTATATGCCGGTGCCACAAAAAGTTTACTTTTCCCAATACCCGGCAAGGGCATGCCTCGACGCATTGCCAGCAGGCGATACAATCGTGGGAGGAAGTGGCGGTTATATATTCCGTCACCGCGATTCTTAAATTCTTCTGTTTCTTCATTGTCTTCTGTTTTATGACGCAAAATTTAGTAGATGACAAAAATTAAATTTATGCTGTTAAACACTTAATTTTCAGT
>CAJTYD010000102.1 GCA_910583775.1 uncultured Muribaculaceae bacterium
TCTATGCCGGCGCAACACGACTTATTGAAGCCAATGACGCCGTAGATAAAGTTCACGGCATCGGTATCGGCGCGCCCAATTCCAACTACTTCACCGGCATGATAGAAGACGGAGTCAATCTGCCTTGGCCTACACCGATACCCTTGGCCAAGATGGTAAGCGAGAAGTTCGGCATACCCGTAGCCATCACCAACGATGCAAATGCCGCCGCCATCGGTGAGATGACTTATGGTGCGGCACGAGGCATCAAAGACTTCATAATGATCACTCTTGGTACCGGGGTAGGCTCGGGTATCGTAATCAACGGACAGATGGTTTACGGTCATGACGGTCTCGCCGGCGAGCTCGGTCATGTTATTGTGAAACGCAATAACGGTCGTCTCTGCGGATGCGGACGCACCGGTTGCCTTGAAGCATATTGTTCAGCGACAGGTGTTGCCCGTACAGCCCGCGAATTCCTCGAAATCCGTCCGAACGAGTCCTCGTTGCTTCGCAACATTCCCGTTGAGCAGATTACATCAAAAGATGTATACGACGCAGCAATCAACGGCGACCGTATGGCCAAAGACATATTTGACTATACCGGAACCATTCTCGGCGAAGCCATGGCCGATATGATAGTGTTCTCATCGCCAAGTGCATTCATTCTCTTCGGCGGTCTTTCCAAGTCCGGAGAATTACTGCTCAAGCCGCTTCGCGCCGCTCTTGAGAAGAACACCCTGCAATGCTTCAAGGGCAAGACAAAGGTGATGCTGTCAGAGCTTAAGGAAGCCGACGCAGCCGTGCTCGGCGCCAGTGCTCTCGGATGGGAAGCAAAGCCGCTCGACGTGCCTCAGGTTCAGGCATAAAATACAAGACATACCATACAGGTCGGGATCGTGTTTTCAAAGAAGTACGATTCCGATTTGTGTTAAATAATGCAAAATACAAAGCAAATATCCCCGATAATCGTTATCTTTGCATGCTAAACATAGCACAACATGGGGTTGATTGGTTTTGACAGCGTGTAGAAGTGGTGTGTAAGCGTGCAGAGGCAAGATGTTCGACCTCTTAAATCCCGGCATCAGAAAATTTAATTGGCGAAAATAACCTCGCTCTCGCTGCTTGATTGAAGTACAGTAGATCAGCTTAATCTTCGCGACAGTCGCGGAGACGGGACATCACCCGGCAATCCCCTTTCCGAGACATGCCGCCCCGGTGGTGTAAGACAATCGGAAATAGATTCGGGCAAGCCTCGATACCTGAGTCGAAATTCAAGAGGATAAGGTCGCGGTTGGTTGTCTTTGGCCTGCCGCGACACGAAAACCAACCAAAGAATACGCACGTAGAAAGCTCATTAGTTCCGCGTTTGGACGGGGGTTCAAATCCCCCCAACTCCACAAAAGTCTGATGAAAGACAATGAAAAATCCTGCAACTCACTGAATTGCAGGATTTTTCTTATGTGTAATAGGATGAACTAAAATGAACATAGAGGAAAAATTTCGGCTTGAGCCGATTTTTTGCTTTATATATAAAGGGGGGAGTAGAATGGATGATGTATAACATTTCCGTCGATATTGGCGTAGGAAGTAAGCCGCAATAAAGAAAAATACCCGAAAAAACTTCGGGTACTCATTCTTTAAGTTGCTGATATTCAGCGTATATAGCGGAAAGACAGGAACCCGGAACCGGATTTTAGATTATTTCGGGATGTTGTATAACGTGCCATTTCCGCAAGATTTATCATTTTCCAATTTAACGCCGTGTAACGGCGATTATTGCTTATTATCGTCATTTTCGGGTAATTCTTCGGGTACGTCCCCGAAGACATTGTTAAAGCGCCGCATGTTTACAGCCTTCGACTCGTCCACTATTTTTATATAAGGCTTCATAGCCTTATAATCGCTGTGCCCAGTCCACTCCATAACGACCGACGGAGGGATCCCAAGCCGGAGGGCATTAACGACGAAGGTACGGCGCCCGGCGTGAGTAGTAATGGCCTGGTACTTCGGAACCACCCGCTCCTGGCGCATATTGCCATTATAGGCCACCAGTCGCACCGGATCATCCAGGCCGCACTCTTCGGCCGCGTCGTGTAGGTAACTATTCATTTTTTGATTACTAATTACCGGCAGCGCCTTATCGTCCGGGAAGCCGACGTTAGCGTATTTTTCCAGGATAGCGAGCGCGTATTTATTAAGCTCGATATGTAAGCGATCCGTAGTTTTTTTCGTTACGACCGTCATATAAGGCGGCTTCGCGTCCAGGTGCAGATCCGACCGCCGGAGCTTATAGACGTCAGAGTAGCGCAGCGACGTAAAGCAGGAGAAGCAAAAGACATCGCGCACCATAGCCAGCGAAGACGACTTAAAATTATAGTTAAGGAAGTGCTGGAGCTCCTCCCAGGTTAAAAATATAACTTCTTTGCAGTCGAGACCCTTAAATCGGGGCTTAAAGTTTTCGGCGGCCTGCCCGGAGTAATAGCCGTTAACAGACGCCCAGCGAAGGAACCCGCGAAACATAGCGACGCGATGGGCGATCGTAGTATTTAGTAGCTTCGCCGTATTCTGGAGGTACTCAACGAAGGACGCAAAATCAGCCTTAGAGAAGTCAGCAAGCGAGACATCGGCGCGCCAGGTTAAAAGATGGTTTTTGATTGATCTATATTTCTGCTCGGTTACTTTAGTCCAGTTGTTAGTTATACCCATTTCGGCCGTAAATTTGTCGAAGACTTCAAAGAAGCCCGGAGCCTTCGGCGCTTCTTCGGCCGGCTTCGCCTTCGCCCTTCCTTCGGCCTCGTCGAAAAGAGCCTTAAACTCGGCCACCGTCGGAGCCGCCCCGGCGTGCTCCAGCTCGTAGCGCGTTAAGACTTCTTCGATAGTCGAGGCCTGGCGGGTAAGCGCCCGGTTAATTTCGCCCGATGTCTGGCGATAGCTATTTTTAGCCCCCAGCTTTACGCAGGAGTTATCCTCGTCCCATTTGCCCGGGGCGATAACATAACCCGAGCGCAGATCGCAACGGAGACCAGCCCAGGACACACGGAGCCGGATCCCGACCTCGGCCGGAACTTTTTTACCTTTGTTATTAGGCTTTACGTGCAGACCTATTTTAATAGAGAACTTCATGGGCGCAAGGTTAAGACCCGGCCACGCCCGGCCAGGAGCCAGGAGGGCGAAACCGGATATTTAGAAGCAAGCACCGCCAGCGCCTCGACTTCGACGCCGCTGTAGGGGCATACGTAGCCCTCTTTAGGCGTAGCGCCATAGGCCAGGCGTAGCGCCCGGTAACGAGGCGCCGAGAAACCATGCTCATCGCAGAAGGCCGACAGCGACGACAGCCGCCCGGCGTCAACCAGGGCAGCCACCGCGACAAAGAACCGGCGGCTCGTCGCCTTCATAACTTCGGACGGCGCCGGGCTCATTCTGGCCATACGTCGGCGGGGGCTTTTTGCTTCATACTATAATAGTCAGCTTCAGAGACAACGGCGCGCTCCTGGCCAGCCAGGAAGGCCGCCTCTAAGGCGTCAAACAGCGGCCGCGGCATATAGATATAAAGCGGCTGACAGTGGCAGAAGGTATTAACGTCTATTTCCATAGTTATTTTTCTCGAATTTTGCGCCTACGGCGTTTTATTGTCGTTCTGGTATCTTATATACCCCGAGAGTAAAACGGCCAAAATAAGGCCGTTTCTGTGCGTTTTCGGCGTACCACCATAATACAGCCAATTTACTCACGTGTGCGCGCGTACATAACTCTATATATGTTAGTTAACGGATAAAACAAGCATAAGCCAGGAACACGGCAAAAACAAACATAGCCAGGAGGCTCAGAACGGCACACCCGCCCCCCTTCTTCTCCTTCGGGGGCAGTGATACCGGAGACGCCGGAGCCGGCGAAGTCTGCAGCCGATCGAAGCGAGAGAGCTGGCGGCGATATTCACGCAGATAAAGCTCCCAGCTTTCGGCGTCGCCTTCAGCCCCGGGCACCATAACGCCGGCGTCGTCGAAGCCTTTAGCGATAGCCTCCACCCGGAGGCGCCTAAATTCTTTTCGTAGATCGTCGAGGCGCGCCGCCTCGTCAGCCCAATAGGCATGGCACTCGTTAATTACTTCCGGGGCGACTTCGGCCGGAATATAGTAGTAAAAATTATTATCGTCATAGCCCTCTATTACGATACAATGGCGACCCAGGAGCCACAGCGCCGCCTCCGATGTGCTATCCTTCCGGGCTTCCACCGTCCCGCCTTCGGTAATAGCAGGATCCAGGAGGCCACGGACGGCGCTATCCATGTGCAGCGCTTTACGCCAGGCTTCAAAAAGGGGATCGTTTTTAACTTCCTTCATGGCTTCAGTTATTACAAATTTCCGGGAACCAAAGACCTCCTATTAGCGTCAGTCTACACCCGCAGGGGCAAGGATCCCCGGGGCTTCTACCGATACTTTTTTAGAGCCTTCGGCAAGTTTTTCGATAGTGGCAGCCTGGCGGGATATTGTTGCCGCCTGCTCCGATATTGTTTTCTGTTGACTTTCGACCAGAGCAAGAAGGCGCGACGTAATATCGACTTCGGGAGACGGATCCGGAGCGACCGGGACGACAGGCGAATTTATTCCGATTTCCGTAGAATTTTTTAGCATTTCACCCTCGCCAGTTAGAAGCCAGTCCCGAGACACCGCCGGGAACGCTCTAAGAATAGCCTCTAATTTTTCGGCGCCAGGAACACCTCCGAGGTTACGAGTATAGCCATTTGAGAGGCCGGCGCGCCTTTCAAATTCAGCTCTCGAGATTTTAAGCCAAGATATTAGCTCGTTTATTCTTTCTCTAAATGTCATTAAATCAGCATATTACTATTTGTTAACTCTCTTTAACATTTCAATCGCAAAGATATTCTAAGAATTATTTTGTCATGTCGCAAATATATTCTAACTTTGCATCGTGTTCAAGGAGATAGCGCAAAGTTAGCGATTTTTGCCGAGGCACACAATAGCAAAAAACACTTAAATAGACAGTAACGATGATTAAAAACTACACAGTAACAGAGATTAACCGCAACTTCCTTATAAAAGTCTACGGCGTAGACCAGGAAGGCAATAAGGTTAACAAGCTCGTCGGAGTTAGCGGCCTTCTGAAGCTGATAGGCCTGGAGCTGGCCGGCAAATTCATAGCTAAGGCCTTCGCCCGGATGCTTGATAAATTCACTTGCAAGCTGCGCCGCGGCCTTCAAATTACCTTCTACGCTCACTAATTAACACCCCTACGACGATGAAACAGACAAAGCAAATAACGGCCTCCTTCCTTCAGAGCAAACGCCACAGCACACCGGCCGCCGGCGATACAGTCCTCTACGAGCTTACGATCTATAACGGCGACTTTTCCAAAGTCCGGATATTTACCACCCTAAAGGCTGCCCTGGAAGAATGGGGCGAGCTTCAGACCAGCGGCGAAGCCTTCAGCGACGCAGCCCTCTGCGAGTTAATTCTGGACGGCGCCGAATTTGTTAACAACAGCTTCTCACTGATTTAATACCTACCGACATGGGAACGATCTACAAAAAAGTAAAAGCCCGCGCCAACTTCGCCGCCTTCTGTGTAGCGCTTAACGAACCCTTCTATTTTCTTAACGGCGCCGTCTACCTTCTTCAGTGGAAGGACGCCGAGGCCGCCAGAGCCTTCTGCGCCGACAACGAAGTAAGACCCCGCGACCTGGCAAAGATGGAATTTTCAGAAGTCGAGCTAAACAATTACGACGGCCACTGGCTGGAGGAAGACCCCCGCGCCAAATTTCGCCGCGAGTTAGACGAGTGGATATTCCCAACAAACTGACCCCCATAAAATTATTTAAATTGACCCCTGTGT
>CAJTYD010000103.1 GCA_910583775.1 uncultured Muribaculaceae bacterium
GCGTCCGCTGAATAGTTACCTCTCTTCACCACAAACCTAATTACACCTAAAAAACACTTAGTTTATCTTATGTTACTCCAGCTACTATTTGTTCTCGCCGCTATCATAGTCGGCGCCCGCCTCGGGGGTATAGGCCTCGGAGTGATGGGAGGCGTAGGAATGGCGATACTGGTATTCGTATTCGGTCTTCAGCCAACCTCTCCGCCTATTGATGTAATGCTGATGATCGCAGCCGTGATCTCAGCGGCGGCCGCCATGCAGGCGGCCGGCGGTCTTGACTATCTGGTGAAGATCGCCGAGAAACTGCTGCGGAAGAACCCGTCGCAGGTCACTATCGTCAGTCCGCTTGTTACTTATCTGTTTACCTTCGTGGCCGGAACCGGACACGTAGCCTATTCCGTGCTTCCCGTGATAGCTGAAGTGGCGAGGGAAACAAAGATCCGTCCGGAACGACCTTTGGGAATAGCGGTAATAGCCTCCCAGCAGGCCATCACGGCAAGCCCTATCTCGGCCGCCACCGTCGCCCTGCTCGGATTGCTCACAGGATTTGACATAACCCTCTTCGATATCCTTAAAGTCACCATCCCGGCCACTCTGGTGGGAGTCCTGATGGGCGCTTTCCTGTCGAAGAAAGTCGGCAAGGAGCTTATGGAGGACCCCGAATACCTCAGCAGGGTCGAAAAAGGCATGATCAAGGAAAATAAACTCGAATTCAACAAAATCAAGAGCCTCTGGAAAGCCAAAGTCTCTGTCGTTCTGTTTCTTGTGGCCACGGTATTTATCGTTCTCTTCGGTTCGATTCCCGCGATGCGTCCATCCTTCGGAGGAACTCCGGTCGATATGCCTGCCATAATCGAGATCCTGATGCTCTCCACATGTGCCTTTATCCTCCTTATTTCCGGAACCAATGGTATCGCGCCCACGCAGGGCAGCGTATTCATCGCCGGAATGCAGGCCGTAATAGCCATTTTCGGTATTGCCTGGATGGGCGACACATTCATCAACGGAAACATCACGACCCTCACCGATTCCATAAAAGGATTCGTGACCCAGATGCCGTGGCTCTTCGCGCTGGCCCTTTTCGTGATGTCGATTCTCCTTTACAGCCAGGCAGCCACCGTCAGGGCCATTATGCCGCTCGGGGTCGCCTTAGGGATCAGCCCGATGATGCTCATAGCCCTTTTCCCGGCAGTGAACGGATATTTCTTCATTCCTAATTATCCGACAATCGTGGCCGCCATCAATTTCGACCGTACCGGAACAACAAGAATCGGCAAATACATCCTTAACCATTCATTCATGATGCCGGGACTTGTGGCCACGACAGTGGCCATCCTGACAGGGTTGCTGCTGATCCAGATCTATTGACACATATTGTCTGATTTATCAAAAAACACTTAATTAAATATCAAAAACTATGAACACAATTAAAAAACTCAGTCTTCTGGCGTTCCTGGTGCTCACAAGCGTTGTCACCGCTTTTGCACAAAAGCCCAACATCTACATTCTGGCAACCGGAGGAACTATCGCCGGCACCGGAAAATCAGCGACAGCTTCCGGCTATACCGCCGGGCAGGTTGCCATCAGTTCTCTGATTGAAGCGGTCCCACAGATAAATGACATCGCCAACGTTACCGGCGAACAGATCGTCAACATCGGTTCGCAGGACATGAACGACCAGGTCTGGCTGACGCTGGCCAAAAGAATCAACGAGCTCCTCGCCACTGACGGCGTCGACGGAATCGTGATCACTCACGGAACCGACACTATGGAAGAGACAGCCTACTTCCTCAACCTGACAGTGAAAAGCGACAAACCGGTTGTCCTCACAGGCTCAATGAGGCCTTCGACAGCAATCAGCGCCGACGGTCCTCTAAACCTCTATAACGCCGTTGTCACGGCTGCCGCAAAAGAATCATACGGCAAGGGCGTGATGATTGTAATGAACGGCCTGATCTTAGGAGCTGAAAGCACCCAGAAAATGAATACAGTGGATGTGCAGACATTCCAGGCTCCCGATGCCGGCCCCCTCGGATATATCTACAACAGTAAGGTGTATTACAACATGACGACTCTTAAAAAACATACGACACAGACCGTATTCGACGTCACGAACCTTACAAGCCTTCCTAAGGTAGGAATCGTATATGCTTATTCCAACGTGGATGCCGACGTGATGAATCCTTTCCTCACCAATGGCTATCAGGGCGTGGTTCACGCAGGCCTCGGAAACGGCAACTACCATAAGAACGTTTTCCCGAAACTCCTCGAAGCGCGCAAACTCGGAATCATCGTGGTTCGCTCAAGCCGTGTGCCCACCGGTCCTACCACCCTCTATGATGAGGTTGATGACGAGAAATATCAGTTCGTGGCATCATGGGAGCTCAATCCTCAGAAAGCACGCGTACTGCTTATGCTCGCCCTTACAAGGACTAAAGACTGGCAGACTATCCAGAAATATTTCGAAGAATATTAAACTTCCCCTCGTCTGAACTCTCTTTTAAACCTCTGATAGGTTTAACGTATTTATAGACTGTCGTGCTTTTTGCACGACAGTCTGTAAATACTATCCTATATCAGAACCGGAGATAATCTGAATATAAAATCATCGAAACTTAGCATATTATGAATTACACTAAAATATCCATAATTTGTCTTGGAGCTGTTCTGGGGATTCAGACAGCATCGGCCCAATCGAGCAGGAATTCCGATTTCATGACCGATAATGAAAAAGGGCTGATCGAATCGATAGCCAAGATAGAGAAAAAAACCGATAAGTTCAATCTTTTCCTCAACATGCACGGCAGCTTCAACCTTGACTGGACCGGCTCCCATTTCGACGAGGGTAAGTTCAAGATGAACCAGCTGCGCATCGAGGCCAAAGGAAACATCAACGACTGGCTGAGCTACCGTTACCGCCAGCGTCTTAACAAAGGCGACAATCCGAACGGTTACCGCGACAACCTTCTTAACAGCATCGATATAGCCGGCATCGGAATCAACCTCAACAAGTGGTCGTTCTTCCTCGGAAAGCAATGCGCCTCCTACGGCGGTATAGAGTTCGACCTCAATCCTATCGACATATACCAGTATTCCGACATGATCGACTACATGAGCAACTTCATGAGCGGTGTCAACGTGGCCTATAACTTCACTCCGAAGCAGCAGCTGCAGTTCCAGGTGCTCAACGCCATCAACGTCAGCTCAAAAGAAATGTATGGAGATTATCAGAAATCCAAACTTCCTCTGGTCTATACCCTTAACTGGAACGGCAATTTCAACGATGTCTACAAGACGCGCTGGTCGGCTTCCGTTATGAGCGAGACGGCAGGAAAGAATATGTATTATTTCGCTCTCGGTAACGAATTCAACATTTCCGAGAAGGTCGGCGCATATTTCGACTGGATGTATTCTATCGAAGGAGTTGACCGCAAGGGAATCATCACCGGCATCGTCGGAGGAGACGATCCGGTGCGCAAGGCCTCGAAAGTCGACTATATGTCGTTTGTTTTCCATCTGAACTACCGTTTCCATCCCAACTGGAATATCTTCGGCAAGTTCATGTATGAGACAGCGGGCATATATAAAGACCATTCAATGTCCTTCTCCGATTCAGGCCCGGAAGTGAATCTGCAGGACGGAAAATACCGCACATCGCTGGGATATATCGGAGGCATAGAGTACTATCCTTTTAAAGACCGGAACCTTCATTTCTTCGCCACATACGTAGGGCGTAATTTCCGATACACCGACAAGGCAAAAGCATTCGGAAGCGAAAATTATTCAACCAACCAGCTTTCCGTCGGTTTCATCTGGCAGATGCCGGTATTCTAAGCAACAAGCTCTAAACTACAACTGACTCAACCATCTGATTTAATCAAAAATGCCCGCTTCTCGGCGAGCATTTTTATTTTGAAAGATGTTGGAAGATTGCTATTCATTGGAGCGGGCTTTCAGAACGGTCATCGAAAGGTCGTAGGCATTAAGCGATATCAGGATCGAGGCCCCGCAGATCAAGACCCACGTGATGCCACGGTAGTTGGCGATCAGTGTCTCGGCAAACATATTGCCTGTAAAGGATGATTTCAGCTGCGCCATAAATTCCCCTACAAGAGGCATTAGCAGCGAGAAGATCACTCCGACCACAAATCCCGTAATCCCTACAATCACCATCGCCTTGCGGCTGCGGGCATGCAGCGCCTCGTTGTGCTTTTTCACTATTTCCACAGAGTCGAGCGCATGCTCCAGGCGGTTCATGAACATGAAGTCGGACGAGAGATCCGGTTTGAAATCCATAAACAGGCCTCTTATATCGTCATCAGCGTCTTTATTTAGTCTGTCATCATTCATAGCTCTTGAATTTGAATTTCATTTTTTAGAACCTAAAATTTCGCGTAGATGCACTCTCCCTCTCGAAAGATGCTGCTTTACGGCATCCTGCGAGGTCTCCTCCATTTCGGATATCTCCTTTATCGAATACCCTTCCATATAGAAAAGAAGCACCGACGTCCTCTCCTTCGGAGAGAGACGGTTAAGGGCCGAATACAGGTCCTGATACCTGAACGAGGCATCCGAAGAATCTGACGAACGCATCTCAGGCACATCTTCAAAGCCTACCGATACCTTCTCCCTGCGCTTGAAGTCGAGAAAGGTATTGTATGCGATTCTGTATATCCAGGAATTAAACCTGTCGGGATCTCTCATATCGTCGCACGAAAGATATGCCTTTATCAGCGATTCCTGGGCTATATCGTCGGCAAGCTGGGAATCCCCGCAGCAAAGGGCCACAAGAAAACGTCTCAACGCCTTCTGTGCCCCCTCGATATATGAGATAAATTGCTCGCGGTTCATTCTGCCTGAATATCAATCATACAATCGGGAACCGACATATCATTCTTCAACCTGCCTCTCTTCCGGCTGTTTTTTAGAGACGAAATAAACGATCAGATAGCTCGCTCCGATCGCGAGGGAAATGGCTCCCAAGGTTGCGCTCGAGAAAATCTCTTCACTTTCGGCGGAGCATGCAAAGGAGATGACGATGCTGATAATCAGGAGTGCGGCCCCGATAAGCGAGAATATGCATCCTCTCAGCAAACGGAGATTCAGAAGTTCGCGGGGTGTCTTTGGCTTCCTGGTCATGGCCTTGGCCAGGCGGTCGGCATCTATGGCGTTATTGGATCTGATGGCCTCCATCAGCACCTCCGCCCTCTTGTTCTCGCTGTTCATCGACGCCCGGTAGATGATCCAGATGATAGCTATGGGAACCACCACGCAGATCCCGATCGGAATCATAAGCGCGACAACGTCTTCAATCAATTCTTCCATAATTTTTAAATTCTAAAGATGATTATGCCTTTAAAGTTTGATTTTGAGATCTCGCCTATAAGACGCGACCCGGAATCAAAAGGTGACACTCTCAACAAAATTTTCTCTACAAATTTACAAATTAAATATTTAAATTTCGTTTGTAATTCTGATAATCATTAATCTCACGCAAAGTAAGTCGAAGGATTGTCACCCCTGCTTTAAAGGAAAGAGAACAGTAAAACGCGCGCAGAGCCGCAGAGGGCCCGCAGAGATTTTTTCGCAAAGACTTGTGCTTCTGTTTTTTCTGAGCTCATGTTCTATTTAGAGAAGTTCTCGCCTTCGGCTCGGGAGCTCGCGGAGGACTGACATGCGGCGATGGTCGCGGCAATCTCTGCTTCCTCTTAAGTCGAAGACGCAACTACCTCTAAATTGAGACAAAGTTCAAAAGCACAAATCTTTGCGAAAACCCTTTGCGGGCCCTCTTGCCCCTTTGCGGGAGGTTTAAATGCCTGAACGA
>CAJTYD010000104.1 GCA_910583775.1 uncultured Muribaculaceae bacterium
TATCGAACTAAATAAATGCACGCCAAAATTCCGAAACGACATCAGAATTGGGAGTTTTTTGCTACTTTTGCAGGCGAAGGCTGTTATGGTACAGCCCGGGTTCAAAATGCCTGATAAGATATGTCTGGATTGATAACGATAAAGAAACTGCGGCCAATAGGTTTGCCATCCATAATATCGTTTTGCGCCGTTGTGATGTTATTCTCCTGTTCGGAGAACGGGGGACGGCACAAAAAGCATAAAACCGACGATCCGGCGGCAGTCGCCGGATCGGAAGCTGATTCATTTCTGGCCGGAATGCCCGAAAAGCTACAGGACCGACAGACGGAAGCGATCCGGATGGCAATGTCCGGCCAATCCGACAGTCTGATAAAAGTAAGAAATGCGAGAAATACAGTGGCAGAGCTTCCATCCGATATCCGACGGACTGATCTGGGCAACGGCATGGCATTATTCCGCAGCAAACGCCATGACAACGATACAATACCCCTCCTCGTCTATTTTCACGGCGGAGGATGGGTCATAGGGAGCATAAACAGCTGTTCCAGATATTGCCACTCGGTTGCCGCGAAGGGAGTTGCCGTGCTTGCCGTAGATTATCGGCTCGCACCTGAGCATCCTTTTCCCGAAGGCCTCACGGATTGCATAGACGCTGTTAGATTCGCACAATCCAACTTGAAGAAATGGAAATGCGAAGGGATATCAGTCGGCGGTGACAGTTCCGGAGGGAATCTCGCAATAGTCACCGCTTTAAGTTTTCCCACAGACACATTCAGATCCCTTGTGGTATTCTATCCTGTAACGAAAGCATACGCCGACAATTCGGAGTCATGGAAAGAATACGGGAAAGGATTCGGACTTGACAGCGAACTTATGGAGACATTCAATGCTGCCTACACCTCTGCGCCGCACCATCCCCTTGTTTCTCCGGCAGAAGCCCCCGACACAACTCTATCAAAATTACCTCCGACACTGCTCGTGGCTGCCGATCGCGATATCCTGAAAGACCAGGGTCATGACTTCGCGAAACACCTTTCCCGGATTGGAGTAAAATGTAAATACCTTCTGATCCCCGGCTCCGTGCATTTATTCATAACCGTGCCCGGGCAACCTTACGCGTTCGGTCGTGCTGTAAAAGAATCAGCGGAATTCATCTTAAGTCGTTAGATACATATTGGCTCTGTGAACAATCACTAATTTTGTAGGGTGAAAACCATATATACTGAAACCGGACGCATGAATCCACGCTCAATGGAAACAGAATGGCCAGAGCGTTTTGCTGAAATGAGCTGCAATAAAAGAATTCACATAAGTAAGTGTTCAAATTTAATTTATACTTAATGCGAATTTATTTTTGAGGCGATTACGGGGCGGAGTGAAGGAGCATATAAATATATGCGACTGAGCGACAAGCCGTAAGCGGCCAAAAAGAAACCGCAGTAAGTATAAAAAATTTAAAACACTTACTATCGATTAAATTTGAACACTTACTTATTTAAAGGAAGTTTCTGATGACTGATAATTTCGATTCAGGTTTCCTGACCGATCAGGAAGTCATTTCGGATTTTACATTTAAGTTTCGCGATATCGAGATTATCGGGGAATCAAGAATATATGTATATGCCAAAGCCGTTAGATATGGCCACCGGTGGATGCTTAAAGGCCTGAAAAGAGATGCGGCCGACTCGGTAGTGATTCAGCAACAGTTGCTCAAGGAATTCGAGATACATTCCGGGTTAAACCACCCCGGAATCGTGCGTGCCGTTTCTCTTGAGGATGTCGAGGGGCTTGGGAAATGTATTGTTACCGAATGGATTGAAGGAAAGACTCTCTCAGAATTATTGAAATCCGATAAAATATCCGAAGACCGGAGGCGTCGGCTGATCCATGAAACAGTAGAGGCCGTGGCATATCTCCATGGCCATGGCATAGTGCACCGCGACCTGAAACCGGCCAACATTATGGTCTCGGATAACGGCGACAAAGTAAAGATAATAGATTTCGGGTGTGCCGACACCGATGGATATTCCATTCTGAAACATCCCGCAGGAACCCGGGGATATGCCTCAAAACGCCAGTATGAAGCGTTCTCCCCTTCCGTATCCGATGACATTCATTCGCTCGGAATCATAATCAGCCAGATTTCAGGGAGATTCTCCACTATAACAAAACGTTGCCTTGAAGGATCCCGGAATCGGTTTAAGAACGGTCTTGAAGTGCTTCAGGCATTTGAACGTCATCAAAAAAACAGAAAACGCCTCAGACTGTTATCCTTTACCTTGCTCGCCATGACGATTATCGCGGGAGCCGCTTTTATGTTTTCCAGGATGCGGGTCACGATCAACGAACTGGATAAGGAGGTTACGACATTGCAATCGAGGTTAAAGGAAGTAAACGACAGCTCACTGACGGCAAAGCAAGACCTGACTGATTCCCTGACAAGAATCAGCGGACTCCTCAAAGAAGAATCGGCCTACAGAATAACCCGGGAAACACGCGAAATGATTCTTAATAACCACAAGAAAGCATTGACCGCGAGAATAAACAAAGCATACGCATCATTCCGCGACAAAGAGAAAATCAACGCCGGGGCTGAAGACAACAATTCGCTTATACGACTGATTCAAGCACTTGGCAAAGAAAAAGAAGACTACTTCAACCACAAGGTGCACGGACTCTCTGAAAAGGAAATCCAGGAACTGGAATATAGCTTTATATTGAGATATAATGATATTTTGAAAGAATGGCAACAAAAGAAGAAATAAACCTGAAGGAGGAAATCAATCTTATACTGAAGGAAAACATAGAAAGAGCGTTCGGACATCACATAGAGAGCCCTTGTGAATTCGGCGCGCTCAGGGAAAGCATATTCAAGCGCACGGGCGTGTTGTTGAGCGCCACGACACTGAAACGCTTCTGGGGCTATATCACTGATCAAAAAAACCTGCGCCGTTCCACCCTCGATGTGTTGAGCCGCTATGCCGGCTGGGCCGGCTGGGAAAGTCTGAAGGCTGGTATGCCAAATTCCGAAATAGAAAGCGGCCCCATTCACACACGCCATATAAACGTTGCGGAAGACATGAAAAGCGGAGAGGCTTTAGAAATCAGCTGGCTTCCCGACAGGACAATAAGGATAAAATATCATGACGACGGTTTCTTTGAAATCATTGACGCAGAAAACACACGCCTTAAAGCCGGAGATCTCTTCAGATGCAGTCTGATATGCGAAGGGCAGCCTCTCTATGCGGAACATCTCATCCATGACGGTAAAGACCTCGGAGTTTATCTTTGCGGTAGAAAAAACGGGATAACGGTTATAAAGTTATAGAGTGTGTTTGAATTTAAACCGATTTTAACTTTTAGAGAATGTAACGGAAAATCTTGAAATCCAAACGCAATCTAAAAAAGGACCAATTAGGATTCTTTAAGGGCCGGTCGACAGTATTAAATTTGCAACGGCAAACAATTGAAAGGCCACGCAGACACACTGAAGAAACTGTTTAAATGATTCAAATTAGTGGAGTCGAACTTGGATTAATAAAAATAATCATTAACTTTGCAATTACAAACTCTATCGCCAAGCAGAAGCCCGGAGTCGCGGTTAATGCCTGAAGAGAGTTTGCCAACATTTTGAAAAAGCGTTTACTGACGCTTATCCTTGGCCTTCAGAAACTTCGCAACTTTCTCAGGTTAGTCGGGGATAGCGGCAAACAGTAGATGTCAATGTGGATTTGCATATACTGATTGTTGACGCGAGAGCGCCAACGATTAATGGTATACAAAATCTGCGTGGGGCTTCTGCGTTGTTTGTCCGTCCAACTAACCGGGCAATGCGAAGGCCTCTGAAAGCGGGATGGGCAGCAAGTATGGCTCTCACGCTTTTTTTATTAACCAATCTAACGCCAACGAGAGAGTCCGGCGGCACGTAAAAGATACGATGGGAACATCAAATGTAGAAGCTGCACAAGCTAAAGTGAAACAAGCTCAGGGGTGGGTAGAAACATGCCAACGCGCATATAAAGAAGCTCTCCCAAGTAATAAGAAAGGTAAAAAAGAGCAATTAGAAGGAGCCAAACAGAGGCTTAAGGCTGCGAGGGAAGAACTGGCGCAAGCAAAAAAAATGGCACGTAAATAAAACACTAATGAAGGAGGCTCGTTTAAGGTTTAATTCATTAAGTGCTTTTGATCCCGAGTCATTTCTGTTTACGCACGGCTCATTGCGTTGGCTTAAGTATGAACCTACGATGAAGATTGTCTCGCAATTCAACATCTTAGATTGGCTTGAGATAATGCCTTTTGCCAATTCGGATGAAGAAGTTTTCAACTTTCTTGAATCGGCTCGTGATTATGCCAAAATGTATATTCTTGAAGATGTAGCCTCACGGAGATTCTTAGGTGTGTGTTTATTAATAGTGGCGAATACCCGAAAACATACGGTGAATTTGCATGGTGGAATAATAAGCCAAAATTATTCGCCATTTAAATGCTGTTCTGGATTATTGAAGATGATAGAGGCATTGATGAAATGCGGGTGGAATGTGCGAAGTCACTCTAAAACTCTCAGGGCATATCGGTTTTTGAAATCTATAGGATTCAGAATTTGTGGTTATTATAATGGCCTTATTTACTCGTATGTAAACCAAAATCTCATGCATCTGAGTCCTATATATCGACGTATGTCGTACCCAATAGACAACAGTACAACATGTTGATCAATAATCGCATGAAACGACTATGTTCTACTGACACAGTGAAAAATCTAAGAGACACTGTAGCTCAAAAGGTGACGATGCAACCGGGAGTCTATCGCTGGTGGTTTAAGGCCGATGCTGCTCGAAAATTACTTGCGCAACTTCCTGCCATCGATTACGGTAAAATCTCGAAATGTTTTTATGAAGAAGAAGAATACTTTGCTCTCTATTTCGGCATTGCTAAAAATCTACAGGAACGCCTGAACTGGCATATCCGACAGCACCATACTCTTTCTTCCGTAAAATCAGGTTATCTGTCTACACTGCGGCAATCCTTATCAGCATTGCTTTGCGAGGATATGAGTAAAGCCGAGCAATATATTAATAAATTCATTGACAATAACTGTGTTGTCGAGTGGGAAGATACCACAAACAGGCAACAAGCTGAAGCTATCGAGAGAAACGAATTGTCAGATGCCAGTTGCTGTTGTTATCCCTTGAATATACAGGATAATCTTGCTGTGCCAAAATGTGCGATCCAAAGGCTTAAGGAGCTTCGTAAACTAAGTAGATGCGATAAATTAATGAACATTAAACTGAACAAGCTCTAAAGTCGAGTAGGGAAATTTTATTACCGAGTAACAATCCATTCTCTTATTAATGGAGTAACAAAAAAAAGAGGTCAGACGACCTCTTTTTTCAGATCTTGTTATCTTACGCGATTCTTTCTTGGTTCTTATTTTCGCCATTCCCACTTGCATTCTCTGATAATTAGAACAGTAACATTTTTCCTTGGATAACAACGCAGAAGCCTCGGTCAAGGGGGATATTGATGCTGACCGGTTGTGATAAGGACACGATTCATCATGTCCGCGACATAATGAAAAGCGTTTACTGACGCTTATCCTTGCCTACAGAAACTTCGCAACTTTCTCAGGTTAGTCGGGGATAGCGGCAAACAAATGAAATGATGAAAGAATGAACAATTATTCCCTCGTGTTGTTATAATGCAAAATAAGTATGCCCCGACGCTAAGGGAGCATCAACAGAAATATGACAAAGTAATAATTTACAATACTTCGGTTATTTTTGAGAGTTTGTTAACGGCTCCGAGGAGCCA
>CAJTYD010000105.1 GCA_910583775.1 uncultured Muribaculaceae bacterium
TCAATAAAATGAAATAAGAAAGAAGATGGAAAAAGTAAATGCAATTGGCCGCCGTAAAGCAGCCGTAGCCCGTGTCTATCTCACAGAGGGAACAGGGAAAATCACAATCGACAAGCGTCCTCTCGAGGTCTACTTCCCCTCTTCGATTCTTCAGTATATCGTAAAGCAGCCTCTCAACAAGCTCGATGTTGCAGAGAAATATGATATCTACGCTCACCTCGACGGCGGCGGTTACAAAGGCCAGTCGGAGGCACTCCGTCTCGCCATCGCCCGCGCCCTGGTAAAGATCAACCCCGAGGACAAGCCCGCACTCCGCGCCGAAGGCTTCATGACCCGCGACCCGCGTGCCGTAGAGCGTAAGAAACCGGGACGTCCCAAAGCACGCAAACGCTTCCAGTTCTCAAAACGTTAACCGTATTTCAGGAATCGTTCGCGAAAATATATCGTGTTTAGTATCTAAATCCGGAAGATGGACCTTTCCCTACTCCCGGGTTGTTTAAACAAAAAGAAAGTAAACAACAAAATTAAAAAATGGCAACACCCACATTCGACCAGCTCCTGGAGGCAGGATGTCACTTCGGTCACCTCAAACGCAAATGGAATCCCGCAATGGCTCCTTACATCTTCATGGAGCGCAATGGTATCCACATCATAGATCTTTATAAAACGGCAGCCAAGATCGAAGAGGCAGCCAACGCTCTTCGCCAGATCGCCAAGAGCGGCAAGAAGGTTCTCTTCGTGGCTACAAAAAAACAGGCCAAAGAGGCTATCGCCGAGAAGGCGGCTTCTGTTAACATGCCGTTTGTGATTGAGCGCTGGCCGGGCGGTATGCTCACCAACTTCCCTACCATCCGCAAGGCTGTGAAGAAGATGACAACCATCGACAAGATGGCAAAAGACGGAACATTCGACAACCTGTCGAAGCGCGAGAAACTGCAGATCACACGTCAGCGCGCAAAACTCGAGAAGAACCTCGGTTCGATCGCTGACCTGGGTCGTCTCCCGTCGGCTCTTTTCGTGGTTGACGTTATGAAAGAGCACATCGCCGTTGCAGAGGCAAAGCGTCTCGGCATCCCTGTGTTCGCAATCGTTGATACAAACTCCAACCCCGAGGATGTAGACTTCGTGATCCCCGCAAACGACGATGCTTCGAAGAGCATCGAGATCATCCTTGACGCTGTCTGCTCAGCTATGGCAGAGGGTCTTGAGGAACGCAAGGTAGAGAAAGCCGACGCTCCCGAGGATAAAGAGGATGGCGAAGCTCCCGCTCCCGGCAAGCGTCGTCGCGTACGCCGCAACGAAGAGCGCGCCGCAGCTCCCGCCGCCGAGGTGAAGGAGGAAGTTAAAGAAGAAGTAAAAGAATAAGAAAAAATGGCAGTAAGTATAGAAGATATCAAGAAACTGCGTCACATGACGGGCGCAGGCATGATGGACTGCAAGAACGCTCTTGCAGAGACCGACGGCGACATCCAGGCCGCTATCGAGATCATCCGCAAGAAAGGCCAGGCAGTAGCCGCCAAGCGTGAGGACCGTCAGGCAGCCGAGGGTTGCGTGCTCTCCGCCGTTAAACCGGGCTTCGCAGCTATCGTGGCTCTGAAGTGCGAGACCGACTTCGTAGCAAAGAACGAGTCGTTCCGTGCCCTCACAAAGCAGATTCTTGACGCAGCCGTAGCAGCAGGAGCCAGGAACCTCGACGAGGTGAAGGCCCTCAAGCTCGACGACCGCACCGTTGAGGAGCACATCACCGACGAGATCGGCAAGACAGGCGAAAAGATGGAGCTCGGCGCTTACGAGTGCATCGCAGCTCCCAGCGTGGCTTCCTACGACCATCTCGGCAACAAGCTCGCCACTATCGTAGGCTTCAACCTCGAGGGCGTTTCCGCCGAGATCGGCAAAGAGGTGGCCATGCAGGTTGCGGCAATGAACCCCGTGGCCGTTAACCGCGAGTCTGTTCCCGCTTCGATCATCGAGGAGGAGAAGAACGTGGCTATCGAGAAGACAAAGACAGAGCAGATCCACAAGGCTGTTGAGGCAGCCCTCAAGAAAGCCGGCCTGAACCCGAATCATTTCGACAGCGACGACCATATCGCATCGAACATCACCAAGGGCTGGATCACAGAGGAGGACGCCGCCAAGGCTCGCCAGATCATGGCCGAGGCCGCTGAGAAGAAAGCAGCAAACCTTCCCCAGCAGATGATCGACAACATCGTTAACGGTCGTATCAACAAATACTACAAGGAGAACGTCCTTCTCGAGCAGGAATACCACCGCGACGCTACAGTAACCGTAGGCCAGTATCTCGACAAAGAGATGAAGGGTCTTGTGGCTGTTGATTTCAAGCGCGTAAACCTCAACCAGGACTAATCAGAAATAATACGAACCCACGGAATAAATAGGAGTGTGCCGGCAGAAATGTCGGCACGCTTTTTTATTGTCCTATTCTAACCATATCCTGTTCTAATCATATCGAAAAGAAAAGTCAGGATCTCCGGGCAGCTTGGAGCGGAGTCAAAAAAAAGAGCCCCGGCATCACTGTCGGGGACTCCTTCCTTTCATTATGAGAATAACTTAGAAAATGTTTAAATTTCTTTCGAAAAATCCTTTGAAAATAAATTTAAACAGTTTCTTAAAATTATTTGCGGGCTATTTTCTTGTAACCGTAAACAGCACGGGGGCCGAGTTCCTCCTCGATGCGGAGAAGCTGGTTGTACTTGGCCATACGGTCGGAACGGCTTGCAGAACCGGTCTTGATCTGGCCGGCGTTCATAGCTACGGCGAGGTCAGCGATCGTAGCGTCCTCGGTCTCGCCCGAACGGTGAGAGATCACGGCTGTGTAGTTGTTGCGCTGAGCCATCTGAACTGCACGGAGTGTCTCTGTGAGAGAACCGATCTGGTTAACCTTCACAAGGATAGAGTTTGCGCAACCCTCTTCGATACCTTTCTCAAGATATTTCACGTTTGTAACGAAGAAGTCATCGCCTACGAGCTGGCAACGGTCGCCGATAAGGTCTGTAAGGATCTTCCAGCCTTTCCAGTCGTTCTCATCCATACCGTCCTCGATAGAGTCGATAGGATATTTCGTGATGAGCTCCTCGAGATATTTGGCCTGCTCCTCGCTTGTGAGCTTCTTGCCGTTAACTTCCTTCTCGGCGCCGTTCTTAAGATGAGTGTAGTCGTAAACGCCATTCTGATAGAATTCAGAAGAAGCGCAGTCGAGACCGATCGTAACATCTTTTCCGGGCTCGTAACCGGCCTTGCGGATAGCCTCAACAATAACATTGAGGGCATCCTCGGTGCCCTCGAGCTTGGGAGCGAAACCGCCCTCGTCGCCGACAGCTGTTGAAAGGCCACGGGCCTTGAGCACTTTCTTAAGGTTGTGGAATACCTCAGTACCCATTCTGATACCCTCCTTGAAGCAGCATGCGCCAACAGGACGGATCATGAATTCCTGGAAACAGATAGGAGCGTCGGAGTGAGCGCCGCCGTTGATGATGTTCATCATCGGAACGGGAAGAACGTATGTGTCGCAACCGCCGATATAGCGATACAAAGGAATGTCGAGATAGTTGGCGGCAGCCTTTGCTACGGCGAGAGAAACACCGAGGATAGCGTTGGCACCAAGATTTGATTTTGTAGGAGTGCCGTCGAGGTCAAGCATGATCTGGTCTACGCCGATCTGATCAAGAGCGCTGTGACCGATGAGAGCGTCGGCGATAGGACCGTTGACGTTGGCAACAGCTTTTGTTACGCCTTTGCCCATGTAACGCTTGGGATCACCGTCACGGAGCTCGAGAGCCTCGTTCTCACCTGTGGACGCACCTGATGGAACTGCAGCACGGCCCATAACGCCGCTTTCAAGAATTACATCTACTTCTACTGTAGGATTGCCGCGTGAATCAAGAATCTCGCGACCAATTACTTTTTCAATTTTCATCTTTATAAAAATTTTATAATTGGGGTTATATCTCTGTTTTTACAAGCATGTCATTAAGCAAGCAACCAGTACTTTCTTAATTCACGCAAAGTTAACAATAATTTCCCAATTCGTTGCTATCTTATTGAGCAATTTTAAGTAACTTTACACTATGAACATAAAGTCTCTGGCAAAAACAGCCGCATCGCTGCTCCCTTTCGAGCTTATTCCGAGCCAGAAAATGCTTCTCGACGCTCTGGAGGCTTTCGTGACGGATTCTTCGCCACGGGCTGTCTTTGTGCTTAACGGTTATGCCGGAACCGGCAAGACTTCCGTTGTCGGAGCCTTTATCCGCGCCCTTGACCAGGAGAAGCGGAAGGTGGTGCTCCTCGCCCCTACCGGCAGGGCAGCCAAAGTTGCCCAGGCGTTTTCGGGCCATCCCGCATCGACGATCCATAAACGCCTTTACCGCGGCAACACCACCGACCCCTCGAACGTCACCTTCTTCTTAGCCGCCAACGAGGATGCCGATACCATCTTCATCGTTGACGAGGCATCGCTCATATCCGACGGCGAAGGCGGAGGGCGCAGCCTTCTGTCTCACCTTATAAGGCATGTCTATTCGGCTCCGGGCTGCCGTCTGCTGCTCGTCGGCGACGAGGCGCAGCTGCCACCGGTCGGGCAGACGTCATCCACAGCCATGAACCATGACCGTCTGCGCGCGCTCGGCCTCGACCCTATCGGCTTCACGCTCGATATCCCTGTGCGTCAGGCCGCCGAAAGCGGGATTATACACAACGCCACCCTCACACGCCACAAACTTCTGCATTTCGACGATGAAAGGATACCTCCCTGCATCGAGGCGCGTGGATATGACGATGTAGAGATCGTATCCTCCTACGACCTCGCCGACAGAATATCGGAGTCATGGAGCAAGGTCGGTGAAGACGAGACCCTGGTGATAACCCGTTCAAACAACCGCGCCAACAAATTCAACATGGCGATCCGGAACTCGGTGATGTATGCCGACGAACCGTTGCAGCGCGGCGACCGCATCATCATTTCAAAAAACGACTATTTCTGGAGCAAGATAAACAAGACAAAGGGATTCATCGCCAACGGCGATACGGCCGAAGTGACATGGATAGGGAAGACAGAAAAGGCCTACGGCCGCTATTTCTGCGAGGTAGAACTCAGGCTGGCGTCGGATAATTCCGTTTTCGGAGCCAGACTTATGCTCAGAAGCCTGGTCTGCGACGGCCCTTCGATTCCCAGGGAGGAAATGGAACGTCTTTATAACAGAGTGCTGGATTCATACGAAGGAGAACTGTCGCATAAGATAAAAGGCGTGATGGAAGATCCCTATTATAATGCCCTGCAGGCGAAATACGCCTATTGCGTAACCTGCCACAAAGCGCAGGGCGGCCAGTGGAAGCACGTCTATATCGACATGGGCTCGATAGCGCCCGAGATGATGGATTCCGACTTCTACCGCTGGCTCTACACCGCCATCACCCGCGCCACTGAGAAGGTATTCTTCGTCAACCCGACCCTCCCGGTCGAATAATCCCAATCACGCATCATTAGTGGTGCGTTAAAAATACTATTTGATATATTGCTGGTATTCGGTATCTAATCCTCCCGCAAAGGGGCAAGAGGGCCCGCAAAGAATTATACCGCAAAGCATTATAGATTGCAGGTGCATCGCTTTGGGATGGTTGACAAAATACAGAAACAAAAGCCTTTGCGGGAAACCTCTGCGGGCCCTCTTGCCCCTCTGCGGGATGGTCATACATCGGAGTATTAAACTATAAAATCCCTTTATTAGGCGTAATATCAAGGCCGGCGGCTTCGACA
>CAJTYD010000106.1 GCA_910583775.1 uncultured Muribaculaceae bacterium
TCGACCCCCTGCTCCCAAAGCAGGTGCGCTAACCGGACTGCGCTACGCCCCGAAAGTGTTTGCAAAGTTACAATTATTTTTCAATTTGTCAAAATGTTTGTAAGTTTTTATGAATTTGTCGCGTTTTTTTACAGGAGGCCTGTGCTGACGCTTTCCCGTGACTTCGCCGCTCCGCGGCTCGTCACGGTAGGGAGAGGGTTTCACTTCCCCACGGCTTACACCGTGGGTTGTAAAGACATCGCCCCTCCGGGGCTTTGCGGGTAGCGACATTCCAATCCCTGACTGAAGCAAAAAATCTATCAGGGGCTTACGCGGCATCGACAGCCAATACCCGACTGAGACAAAATATCTATCCGGGGATTTGCTCGGCATCGACAGCCAGACGTTTTGAGTTTTCAGAGCATGGGGATGAGTGTTTTGGGAGGGTGAAGCGTAATAATTATTATATGTCTTTAACTGAAATGCGAATCATGAAATATACGAAGATTGCGTGCGCCATGGCTCTGCTGATCGGAGGAGGCGTTGTTGCAAACGCGGATAATAACGGAAACAAAAGCACAAACAAAGGCAATTATGTGTCGAAGGTGTGGAACCCGGACAAGGGGGACGGCACTTACGTGAACCCGATCATCAACGCCGACTACAGCGACCCGGACGTGATACGCGTGGGCGAGGATTTCTGGCTCACCGCCTCAAGCTTCTGCAACGCCCCGGGTCTCCCGCTGCTCCACAGCACGGATCTCGTGAACTGGGAGATCGCCGGCTATGCCCTCCCCCGCCTCTATCCGCTGGATTTCTACAGTCGTCCGCAACACGGCAAAGGTGTATGGGCGCCTTCGATCCGCCATCACGACGGCGAATATTTCATCTACTGGGGCGATCCCGACTTCGGCGTCTTCATGGTGAAGGCCTCCGATCCGCGCGGCGAATGGAGCAAACCCGTGCTCGTCTGGGAAGGCAAGGGCATCATCGACAGCTGCCCGCTCTGGGACGAGGACGGTAAGGCTTATCTGGTAAACTCCTGGGCCAAGAGCCGCAGCGGGTTCAACTCCGCGCTGACCGTAAGCGAGCTGAGCGCCGACGGCTCGAAGGTGATCGGCGACCCGGTGCTTGTCTACGACGGGATGCCCGACGGCAACCACACCGTGGAAGGGCCCAAATTCTACAAACGTAACGGCTATTATTACATCCTCGCTCCGGCGGGGGGCGTCGCTCCCGGCTGGCAGATCGCGCTCAGATCGCGCTCGCCATACGGTCCTTACGAAGCCAAGACCGTGATGGCGCAGGGTAAAACCGACATCAACGGTCCTCATCAGGGCGGCTGGATCGACACCGGCACCGGCGACCACTGGTTCATCAACTTCCAGGACAAGGGAGCGATCGGCCGCGTGACGCATCTCAATCCCATGCGCTGGGTCGACGACTGGCCCGTGATCGGCGTTGACAAAGACGGCGACGGCTGCGGCGAACCCGTAAGCCGCTACCGCAAACCCGTCACGCTCAAGAAATCAGTCAACAAAAATCCTCAGGAAAGCGACAGCTTCGGCTCGACCACCCTTTCGCCGCAATGGGAATGGTTCGCCAATTACGATCCCACCTCGTTCGGTTATGCCACCCCCTACGGTTATTTCCGCCTTTACGGCCACCGTATGTCGGAGAATTTCGCCAACATCCGCGAGACGGGCAATATACTCACCCAGAAATTTCCCAACGATACCTTTACGGCCACTGCCAAAGTTACCATGTCGGCAAACGGCGACCGCCAGCAGGGAGGCCCCGTGGTGATGGGTCGCGACTACTCGCGCTTGGCTATCGAAAGCTCAGGCAACAATTTTATAATCAAACAGATCACCTGCATCGGAGCCGACGAGGGCAAGCCCGAGGGGGCCGTGACCGTAGCCACCCTTCCCGCAACCCGCGTTAACTGCGAAGGTCCGGCCAAGACCACCGACATCGACCTCTGGACCCGCGTCACAGTCGATAAAAAAGGGATGGCTCGTTTCTACTATAGCACCGACGGCAAGAAATTCCTCCCCTCCGGCGATCCGTTTAAGGTACGCGAAGGCCACTGGATCGGAGCACGCATCGGCTTTGTCGCGTTGCAACCGGGAAAGGACCGCGGCTGGCTCGACATCCATGATTTCAAGATCGAATAAAAGCTATTAAAGTCGTTTAAGAGGCAGTTTCTTAAACGACTTACTTTTTGAGCAAATCAAGCCAGTAGGCCGCAGCGACGGGAACCGCTCTCTCCTCCCCCTCGGGAGAGACGAAAACCAGTTCGGGGTTGCTTCCGTCGGCCACGTCGGCATCATAAATCAGCTTCGACCCGTCGGCCGAATCAAAATAATAGGTAGTGGTTGCGGCCGTTCCCTCCGTAACCTTGCGTCCGGTCATCACCATTGTCGGCAGGCCCTTCAGATCCGCGCCGTCAGAATAGGCGGCAAACCGGAAAACGAGTGCCCCTTTCCTGTCTTTGCACGAATCAATCCGGAATACCGATCTCCCGTCGGCCGACACCAGGCATTCAACAGGCTTCCATCCTTTTCGCAGCGACGCGTCCAGGCTTCCCATCTCCCTGTTCACCAGAGAATCGAGCGCAAGCCTTTCGGCATGTGAAACATAAGGCACATCATACACGCTGTCACTGACCCAGACATAATCTCCGTCGCGCAGCGACCAGCCCCGCCAGCCATATCTCTCCCAGCAGGAGGGGCCCGACGAGGTCACCACATTCCGCAAAGAATCATCCACCATCACCTTATAGTATCCCCTCATCTCCTTTTCACCCGGGATATCTTTCAACGGATAAGGACGCTGCAGAGGATAGCTCACAAGAGAGGCAAACTTGAGGCTGTCGTTGTCGCTGATGGCCTCCACAAGATGTTTAACGCTCGGGGGCAGTGAATCGCATGCCATTACCCCGGAAACAGCCGCCGTCCGGCCCCTTCCGTCAGCGCATCCTCCGCTCAGGAAGGAGACAATCGCCAGAGTCAATACTGTAGAAATCGAGATGTGCATAATGCTAAGTTACGGTTTAGGGATTGATTGGATTGTGAGGAGTCATTCATGATTTCAAGAGAGGGAGCCGGAAGCTCCTCGATAAACAGAGCTTCAAACTCCTCTATTCTTCGCTGTTTTATCTGCGCGTGTACTTTTCCGCGATAACGGCAATATGCAAGATAGGAAGAGCGTATGTCGCGGTTTCCATGCGTCAGTTTCCTTACAACGCTCGATCTCCTTGTCGCGCCCGACCCTATATTGTAGGCAAGCACGCCAAGCAGGAGGGAATCGGCTCCGAACTCGCGGAAAACCGCACAGTTCTTAAGTAAATCCTTTCTGAGCAGCGCATCGGCCTCGGACTCCGAGAGTGCCTTGTGTCTACTGTATTTCTCTCCGGGAAGCACCTTGTGACCATAGCCCACCAAAGGCCAGTGTTTCGGCTGATGAAGAGTCTCATATTTCTTAATCAACTCCACGGCCTTTTCAAATGGTGCTGTCTGTTGCTGATCGGCGGCCGGAGAGGCAACGGCGTGCATCACAGGCTCCTTATCGGTAACGCCATACATGAGCACGACTATGACCGCCATCAATATTATTGATAACTTTTTCATCAATAATCTAACGGACGGCAGAAGAAAAGGTTCATTTTTCAGCCCTCAAAGGGCATCATATATCACTTTTACGTTATTTTACTGTGACGATGAGGAATCAGAGTCTTTATGCAGGTTTTTCATACACAAGCCTTGCCTCTCTTGCGGAAACCTCAAGCCTCGCTTCCGCCCCTATAAGCAGAGGGCAGTTGTCTGCCACATGCCCCGCCGGGAAACCGAAAGCGACAGGCATGTCCCTCCTGCCGTAACGGAGGAGGAAGGCGCGAATCATCTCCTCCATCGTCCGAAAATTGCGGTCGGCGGTATAATCTGTAAATCGTCCGACCACAACGCCGCGCAGACGCGAAATCACGCCCTGCATATAGAGCCGGTAAAGCACGCGCTCAAGCTTATAGATCGGCTCGTTGATATCTTCTATGAAGAGAATGCAGTCGGTGTCGAGAGTTTTGGCCAACATATCGAAAGGCGTCGCGGCAAGGCCGTTAAGCACCGCCACGTTGCCCCCTATCAGCATTCCGGAGGCAGAGCCGGCGGTATTCTCAGCTCCCGTTGTCTCCGGGTCGCAGCTGAAAACGCAGTCCGGGAAGACACCCTCCTCCATGATTCTGAAAATCATCTCCGACCCTGATACGGCATCCTCTTTCCAGTCCTTGGCCATCGGGCCGTGGACTGACACAAGCCCGCCGTGAAGAGTAAGCGAGTGAAGCGCCGAAATGTCAGAGAAACCGATCAGCCACTTCGGATTATTGGCTATGATGCCCTCCGGAATCTCCGGCAGGAGATGCACAGCCCCATAACCGCCGCGCGCGCATAACACGGCTCGGACATCAGGCATCGTCCACGCGGTCAGAAAATCGTCGAGACGATCGGGCAGAGAGGCTGCATAATTCCCCTCGTGCGGGCCTTTGGCGTGCGGCATAACGACCGGACGATATCCCTTCCGCGATATATATTCGGCGGCGGAATCAATGAATTCATCCTTCACAATCGAGGCCGGAGCGATTATGGCGACACAGTCGCCCTTCTTAAGCCTCCCGGGAAATATGTTGTTCATCGTCTGAATCAATAATCCGAAACCTTAATTCCCCGTTCGCGCACCATCGCCGCGATCCGGTCGAGCTCCTCCTTCTCAACCTTCACCAGACGTTCCTCCGGCGTGGAGCGGTCGAGGCTGTAGAGCATCACCTCCTTGGGCTGAATCTTCTCGTAAGCCTTGATAAGCGCCTCGATCTCCTCGGGAGTGGTGTTGTCGACAGGCCTGCCGTCATGTTCGCCTCGAAGGAGCATCGTCTGGATGATACCCGTTCCGGAGAACTGCTTCAGCCCCTCCACCACGCGGTCGACGGTGAATTCCTTCGAAACCGGGCGGTCTATGAGGCGCATCGTCTTCTCCACGGCCGAATCGAGCTTGAGGATGTTGTTGTCAACGCGTTTCAGAGCCTCGGCAACCTCCGGATCGAAGATGCGGGTGGAATTGGTCAGCACCGAGACCTTCGCGTTCGGGAAGTATTTGTCGCGAAGACGAAGCGTGTCGTCGATCACGCCCGCGAATTCCGGATGAAGCGTCGGTTCACCGTTGCCCGAGAAGGTAATGACATCAAGGGTCTCGCCGGCCTCCTTCATCGCCTTTAGCTTCGCCTCGAGGTCACGCGCCGTCTGCTCGCGCGTAGGGAGGCCGGTCTTTCCGGGTCCCTGCGCGTTGAAGCCCGCCTCGCAATAGAGACAGTCGAACGAGCACACCTTGCCGTCATTAGGCATCAGGTTGACGCCCAGCGACACGCCGAGCCGCCGGCTATGTATCGGCCCGAATATCGTTGAATGGAATAATATGGTCTGATTCTTTGGCATTTTTTCTAAACAATTAACAAAAAAAATTCCATGACAGGCAAAGAAGTCACTTCCCGCCAGGAACCTGATGCAAAGTTAACTTAAGGATAACTCAATCGCAAATAAAATTTCTTTTATCGAGAATTATTGATTTAAAAAATTAAAAACATATCTTTGCAATCTATTATTAATTACGCTTTAAAAGATTTAAGTACATGACAAAAATTTGAAGACATCGAATTTTGGGGTATAAGTCGGTCG
>CAJTYD010000107.1 GCA_910583775.1 uncultured Muribaculaceae bacterium
CATTTGTTTGCATGAATCGTCAAGAAGATATAAATTTGCATCCGATATAAATAATAATCATTTGCCTCTGTTGCTTATTTCAAATGATGATTAAAGGTAAGGTGGAATATTTTACGATTACTTATCAATATATTTATATTATTTCTCTTTTATGCCATTGAATCGAGAAATAATTATGGTAGACAATGAAAAAGATGATTTGATTCAACCTAATTTTAGTAAAGGAAAGCGGCCGATCGTAGAGATTAGCCGCTTTTATTGTATATTTTTATTATATACTTTAAAGTTCCATAATTGATTTAATATATACTTTGCCTAGTTTAATATATGCTTATATAGTTTTATTATATACTTTCTTTAATTTAATATATACTTTAATGTATACTTATCCCTGCGTGAAGTTTCCGGGATCAGTGGGCGTCGAGCCAGTTGTCGGCCACGCCGCATGAGGCGGTAAGCGTGACGCGGCCGTGGTAGGCGCCCTCCATCAGGCGTTCGACAAGCTCCTGCATGGCGGGCAACTCTTCGGGCACAACATCGAAGTTCAGTTCGTCGTGGACCTGCATTATCATCTTCGATTTCATCTTCTTTTCGCGCATTTCCGAAGCGATGTCTACCATGGCGCGCTTGATGATGTCGGCCGCCGAACCCTGGATAGGGGCGTTGATGGCGTTTCTTTCTGCGTAGCCCCTGACGACGGGATTCTTGCTGTTGATATCCGGCAGACGGCGCTTTCTGCCGATGCGGGTGGAGACATAGCCGTTCTCGCGGGCCTGCTCAACGGAATCCGACATATATTTATGAACGGTGGGGAAGGTGGCGAAATAATTGTCGATTATTTCCTTGGCTTCCTGGCGCGGAATGCCCAGCCGCGAGGAGAGGCCGAAGGCCGAGATGCCGTAGAGGATGCCGAAATTGGCGGTCTTGGCGTTACGACGCTCGTTTGCCGTGACCTGTTCGGGGGAATCTTTGTGATAGATCTTCGCGGCGGTGATGGCATGGATGTCCTTGCCATGGCGGAAGGCGTCGAGCATTATCTCGTCGTCGGCGAAATCGGCCACGAGACGTAGCTCGATCTGCGAATAGTCGGCCGAGAGGAAAAGATGTCCCGGATCGGCTATGAAGGCGCGCCTGATCTCCCTGCCTTCGTCGTCGCGGACGGGGATGTTCTGCAGATTGGGCACGGTTGAGGATATGCGCCCGGTGGCCGTAACGGTCTGGTTATAGTTGGTATGCACCTTTCCGGTCTCCGGGTTGATGGCGGCGGGGAGGGCTGTGAGATAGGTGGTATAGAGCTTTTTGAGGGCGCGGTATTCTATTATTTTAGTAACTATGGGATGTTTCACAGTGAGTTTCTCGAGCACGTCCTCACTTGTGGAATATTGGCCTGTCTTGGTTTTCTTGGCTTTAGGATCGAGACCGAGTTTGTCGAAGAGTATTTCTCCCACTTTCGAAGGAGAGCCGACATTGAAGTCCTCGCCCGCCATCTCGCAGACCTCGCGTTCGATCGAGGCTATCCTTCCCTCCATCTCACGGGCGGCGGCGTTGAGGGTGTTTACATCAATGCGCACTCCGGCGAGCTCCATTTCGGCGAGCACGCGTACGAGAGGAAGCTCAAGGTCGCGAAGCAGTGGCTCCATGCCCTCTTTTCTCACCTCCTCGGAAAGGGGTTTCTCAAGGCGCATCGCAATGTGGGCGTTCTCGCAGGCCCATTCGTAAAGGTCGGCCGGACTGACCGCCGATGAGTTCCATGTCTTTGTAGAGCGTCGTGTGGAGGAGGTGCCGGGATTGGCGATCATCTCGTAGTTGAGATATGTGGTGGCGAGCGATTCTATGGAATGGCGCATTTCGGGCTGCAGCACGTAGTGAGCCAGGGCTATATCATAATAATTGACCAGCGCGTTTTCCGAATCGCGGCGCATTCGGGCCGCGATCACGTAGTCGCGCTTTGCGTTGACGCTGATCTTCATTATGTCGGGGCGCCCCATCAGGTCGAGCGCCCAGGCAATGCCCTCGTCGAAGGAGCAGGGAATATAGGCGGCATGGCCGTCGGAGGCGGCCACGGCAATTCCTACGGGCCGAGCCATCACGTCGTTCTCGCCGTCGGCGATCACGAAGAGGCCGCAGCTCTCGGCGGTGTCGACATGGGCGGTGAACTCATTCAGTTTTTCCAAGGTCTCGACCAGGCTATAGTCGGCCTCGCCGCGGTCGATCTTCTGAGGGGGAGTCTGCGTGGCGGCCTCTTTTTCGGCTTCGAAGTCGAAATCGAAAAGGGATGGAGCCGTCGGTCGGGCAGCGGCGGTCGCGGGCCGGGTCTCTCCTGCGGGTTCCTCTTCGGCATCCAGGCGGCGACGCACCCGGTCGGCGAGAGTGCGGAACTCGAGTTCCTTGAATATGGAGAAAAGTTTGTCGCGGTCCACGGGGCGGCGGCGTAAGTCGGCGGGATCGGTGTCGACAGGCGCGTCGGTGCGTATCGTGGCGAGATATTTGGAGAAGACGATCTGTTCGGAATTCTCCTCGATCTTTTTCTTAAGGGCGCCTTTGAGCGAGGCTGTGTTGGCGATGAGGTTGTCGACCGACCCGAATTCATGAATCAGCCTGACGGCGGTCTTCTCGCCGACGCCGGGGCATCCGGGGATGTTGTCGATCTTGTCGCCCATCAGCGCCAGGAGGTCGATCACCTGCGATGTGTTTTCGATACCGTATCTTTCGCATACCTCTTTTTCGCCGCGCAGTTCGAAATCCTGACCGCGGTAGGAGGGCTTATACTGGAGGATGTCGGGGCTTACGAGCTGGCCGAAATCCTTGTCGGGGGTCATCATATAGGTTGTGAACCCCTCTTTCTCGGCTTTGCGCGCCATCGTTCCGATCACGTCGTCGGCCTCGAAGCCCTCGACCTCTATGATGGGGATGTTGTAGGCTTTTACAATCTCCTTTATTATGGGCACTGAAAGCTTGATATCTTCGGGAGTGGCGGAGCGCTCGCCCTTGTAGTCGGCGAAAGCCTCGTTGCGGAATGTAGGACCGGCGGGGTCGAAGCATACGGCAATGTGAGAGGGGGTTTCCTTGCGGAGTAATTCCTCAAGGGTGTTTACGAAACCGAATATTGCCGAAGTGTTGAATCCGGACTGGGTGATGCGCGGCATTTTGATCAGGGCGTAGTAGGCTCTGAAGATCAGCGCGTAGGCGTCAAGAAGGAAAAGGCGTTTCTGCTCCATATTAAATTAAAACGTAGAATTTATAGTGCGTAAGGCATTAGCCTATAGATATAACAACGAAACAATGCTTTTTCGTATGGCCGGCGGCACAAAAAACGGGTCTCCCCGTCTGGGGAAACCCGTTTCGGAATCTGTATGCTTTAATTAATGGATAATCAAAGTGTGGAAAGGTTGTATTTTGCAAACTCGAGGTCGGCTTTCGCACGGTTGAGGAGGTTCTTGTCAAGTTTAACGGCCTGACGGAGATTGTTCATGACCATGTTCTGGTTGTTTGTGCGGGCGCCGAGCACAGCTGTGAGATAGTAGGTGGTTGCATCGGGATTCTTGATCGCGCCGAGCGTTGACTTGGCTGTGGTGTAATCCTGAGCGAGAATCTGTGCGAGAGCTGCGTTGTTGGTCTTTGAGTCGCCGAAGGAGCGGATGGCCTTCGAGAGATCACCCTGTGAGAGGTAGTAGACACCGAGAGCGTCGTTAGCCTCGGGCACGCCTGTTGCTGCGCCGATCTGCTCCTGAGCCTTGGCGTAGTTGTGGTTGATCATCGAGATAAGGCCGAGGTTCATTTCAGCCTCTTTGCATGAGGGGTTGAGACGGAGGGCGTGCTCGAAGTTGGCTTTAGCACCGTCGTAGTCGCCGGCTACATACTGAGTGAGACCGAGGTTGTTGAATGTGCGGTAGTCTTTGGGATAGATCTCGCAGGCCTTGTTGTAGACTTCCATCTTCTTTGTGTTGTCGTCGGTAAGGGTGGCGACATAGAGGATTTCGTCCTGAGTGAGGGCCTTGGGATTTGTGTTGAAGAGGTTGATGAGCTCCTGGTCGCTCTTTCCGATCACGTTGATCGATGCGAGCACGCGTGAATAACGGAGCTGGGGGAGGATCTGGTCGGCGAGTTCGTTGAATACCGACGAGAGGTTACGGATCTCCTGCTCGCGCTGTTCGGGATCGGGATACATCTTGAGGACACTGAGGATAAGCTCCTTGTCCTGGATATTGCTCTTCTCTACGAGTTCCTGGAAGCCTTCCCAGTCTTCGGGGGTGAATGAAGATGTGAGTTCGCCGAATTCGGTGATCTTGTCTTTCTTAAGCTGGTTCTCTACGAAGCTGGCGGTGTTTGTCTCGCGCTTCTCGGCAAGCTGGGTGTTGAATGCGAGCGTACCATCGGGAGAAGCGTATGAGTTGATCGTGATGCCGGCGATTTCCTGGTTGGCAGCCTTGTTTGCCTCCATCAGACGCTTGTTGAGGTCGATATAGTCGGGCTTGTCGGTCTGTGAGCTGCGGATATTTGCCTGGTTGATGAGGAAGTGGATATCGGCGGAATACTTCTCGTTGATGATTTTCTGGAAGTTGTCTTTGGCGACGGCCGGAGTCACTGTCTTGGCGGATGCGAGGGTAGAGGTGGAGATCACGCCGTATCCTACCTTGACGCGGGGAAGAGCGTAAAGCTTGCCGTTCTGGTCAACGGAGAAATCGAGATAGAGGTCGCTCTTTGCCATTTCAGGCTGATAGAGCACAGAGAAAGGAATGTTTACGGTGCCACCGTTGGTGTAGCTGACAACCTGCCCGTTTGCACGAACGTTTTCACCCTGGATTACGACAGGAGTTGCAGCGGTCTCGCCGCCTGCGGTCCATTGGATTACGGGGGTAGCCGTGACTTTGGCGTTCTTCACCATGAATTTGGCAGGGATGTTACCGGTGATCGTACCGGGCACATTCTCACCGACGGTTTCCAACGGAGTGGGTACAGTTGTAAAAAAATCGCTTTTAAACTGGCCGAGTTTCTTGGAGCAGCCTGTCATTCCGACAACAGCCACGCCGAGAGCCAGATAAAATAACTTTTTGTTCATGACTTTAATTGTTAATAAACGTGTTTTGAAGATTATTGTATCGAACTATGAATTTGCTATAAAACGCGCAGACAGGACCGTTCAGGTGGAATTTAATGCACGTGTTATTCAGCAAAGTTTATTTGGGTGTAAAGATAACTAAAAAAAGAATAATGCAATAATAAAATCGAATAAAAAAGAGAAAATTAAGGAAAAATAATGGAGAAATATAAAAAAGATGAAAAAAACGGCTAAAAATTTGGAGGAATGATAAAAAGTCACTAACTTTGCATCCGCAAATAGGAAAGCAACCAACAGTTTCCTATCATATAAAAATGACTCCGTGGCTCAGTTGGTAGAGCAAATGACTCTTAATCATTGGGTCGT
>CAJTYD010000108.1 GCA_910583775.1 uncultured Muribaculaceae bacterium
TTATGGCTTTTAGAAGAGACAATAAAATTAAAAGCAATTTCTCGAAAATCACCATAGGCCTCGCTTCCCCCGAAGAGATCAAGGAGAAGTCGAGCGGCGAGGTGCTGAAGCCCGAGACAATCAACTACCGTACATATAAGCCCGAGCGCGACGGTCTTTTCTGTGAGAAGATTTTCGGCCCGGTGAAGGACTATGAGTGCCATTGCGGTAAATACAAGCGTATCCGTTACAAAGGAATCGTCTGCGACCGTTGCGGCGTCGAGGTGACAGAAAAGAAGGTGCGTCGCGAGCGCATGGGTCATATCGAGCTTGTGGTCCCGGTTGCCCACATCTGGTATTTCCGTTCTCTGCCCAATAAGATCGGTTATCTTCTCGGCCTGCCGTCGAAGAAACTCGATTCTGTGATCTATTACGAAAAATATATCGTCGTCAACCCCGGAAACGTGGAAGGAATAGAGAAGCTCGACCTTCTTTCGGAGGAGGAGTATCTTGACATTGTCGACAAACTTCCCGAAGACAACAGATATCTCGAGGATGGCGATCCCAATAAGTTTGTGGCCAAGATGGGTGCTGACGGTATCTACGATCTTCTCAAGGATATCGACCTTACGAAGCTTGCCGCAGAACTGCGCCACCGCGCCAACACCGACGGCTCGCAGCAGCGCAAGACCGAGGCTCTGAAGCGCCTCCAGGTGGTAAACAGCTTCCTCTCGTCGGCTGATGTAAACAAGCCGGAGTGGATGATTCTCAAGGCGGTTCCCGTGATTCCGCCGGAGCTTCGCCCGCTTGTTCCGCTGGATGGCGGCCGTTTCGCGACGTCCGACCTCAACGACCTCTACCGTCGTGTGATCATCCGCAACAACCGTCTGAAACGTCTTATCGAGATTCAGGCTCCCGAAGTGATTCTCCGCAACGAGAAGCGTCTCCTTCAGGAGGCTGTGGATTCCCTTCTCGACAACAGCCGCAAGTCATCGGCCGTGAAGTCGGATGTTAACCGTCCTCTGAAATCTCTTTCCGACAGCCTCAAGGGTAAGCAGGGCCGTTTCCGTCAGAACCTTCTGGGTAAACGTGTCGACTACTCGGCCCGTTCGGTTATCGTCGTCGGCCCGGAGCTCAAGATGCATGAGTGCGGAATCCCCAAACTCATGGCCGCCGAGCTTTACAAGCCGTTCATCATCCGCAAGCTCATCGAGCGCGGCATCGTGAAGACAGTGAAGAGCGCCAAGAAGATCATCGACCGCAAGGAGCCCGTCGTTTGGGATATCCTCGAGTATGTGATGAAGGGTCATCCGGTTCTTCTGAACCGTGCCCCGACGCTTCACCGTCTCGGTATCCAGGCTTTCCAGCCCCGCATGATCGAGGGCAAGGCCATCCAGCTCCACCCGCTCGCATGTACGGCATTCAACGCCGACTTCGACGGCGACCAGATGGCAGTCCATCTTCCTCTGAGCAACGAGGCTATTCTCGAAGCCCAGATGCTGATGCTCGGCGCCCACAATATTCTTAATCCCGCCAACGGCGCGCCTATCACCGTGCCTTCGCAGGATATGGTTCTCGGCCTTTATTACATCACCAAGCTCCGCAAGGGCGACAAGGGTGAGGGCAGTGTCTTCTACGGCCCGGAAGAGGCGGAGATAGCCTACAACGAGGGCCGCGTAACGCTTCACGCTCCCGTCACGATCCTTGTCGATGATCTCGACGAGAACGGAAATCACATGAAGGTGAGAAAGGAGAATACTTCAGTAGGCCGCGTCCTCTTCAACCAGTATGTTCCTAAGGAGATCGGATATGTAAACGAGATCATCTCGAAGAAATCGCTGCGCAACATCATCGGTAAGGTTATCAAGACCTGCGGTGTTACCCGTTCGGCGCAGTTCCTCGACGATATCAAGAACCTCGGATACCGCATGGCCTTCAAGGGAGGCCTTAGCTTCAACCTCGGCGACGTGATCATCCCGAAGGAGAAGGCGGAGTACGTAGCCGAAGGTCACGCCCAGGTGGAGGAAGTCGTCAACAACTTCGCGATGGGATTCATCACCGCTTCCGACCGTTACAATCAGGTGATCGATATCTGGACACACGTCAACGAGCGTCTCGCCTCCACCCTGATGAAGCAGATGGAGGAGGACCAGCAGGGCTTCAACTCAGTCTACATGATGCTTGACTCCGGAGCCCGTGGTTCTAAGGACCAGATCCGTCAGCTGTCGGGTATGCGTGGTCTTATGGCCAAGCCTCAGAAGGCCGGCGCCGAAGGCGGTCAGATCATCGAGAACCCTATTCTTGCCAACTTCAAGGAGGGTCTTTCGGTGCTGGAATACTTCATCTCTACCCACGGTGCCCGCAAGGGTCTTGCCGACACCGCTCTTAAGACAGCCGACGCCGGTTATCTTACCCGTCGTCTCGTGGATGTGGCTCACGACGTCATCATCAACGAGGAGGATTGCGGAACGCTCCGCGGTCTTGTCTGCACGGAGATCAAGAACAACGAGGAGGTTGTCGCCTCTCTCAGCGAAAGAATTCTCGGACGTGTATCCGTCCATGATATAGTGGATCCCTACAACCCCGATGAGATTATCGTCCATGCAGGCGAGGAGATCACCGAGGCCATCGCCGACAGAATCGAGAAATCGCCGATCGAGTCGGTAGAGATCCGTTCGGTGCTCACCTGCGAGTCGAAGAAGGGTGTCTGCGCCAAGTGCTATGGCCGCAACCTCTCGAACCACCGTATGGTTCAGAAGGGCGAGGCCGTGGGCGTCATAGCCGCCCAGTCGATCGGCGAGCCGGGTACGCAGCTGACGCTTCGTACATTCCACGTCGGTGGTGTTGCCGGTAACGTCAGCGCCGTCAAGGATGTCACCGCCCGTCACGAGGGTCGCCTCGAGATGGAGGAACTCAGAACCATCAAGGATGCCGACGGCGTCGATATCGTCGTAGGCCGTATGGGCGAGCTCCGTATCGTGGAGCCCAAGTCCGGTATCATCATGATGAACGCCAACATCCCTTACGGATCGAAGCTCTTCTTCCGTGACGGCGATACTGTCAAGCCCGGCGACATGATCTGCGAGTGGGACCCCTTCAACGCCGTTATCGTTTCGGAGGAGGGCGGTCAGGTTCGCTTCGAGAATGTCGAGGAGGGTGTGACATACCGCGTCGAGCAGGCTGAAGGCGCCAATATGCGCGAGAAGATCATCATCGAGAGCAAGGACCGTACGAAAATCCCGGCAGCGCTTATCTATAACGACAAGGGTGAGCTCGTCCGCTCATATTCACTTCCTGTGGGCGCACACCTTCTTATAGACGAGGGATCGGAGCTCAAGCCCGGTCAGGTATTCGTGAAGATTCCGCGTGCTTCGAACAACGCAGGTGATATCACCGGTGGTCTTCCCCGTGTAACCGAGCTCTTCGAGGCCCGCAACCCGTCGAACCCCGCTGTGGTCAGCGAGATTGACGGAGAGGTGCGTCTGGGCAAGATCAAGCGCGGTAACCGTGAGATCAGCATTACCAACAAGCTCGGCGAGGAGAAGAAATATCTCGTTCCTCTGTCGAAGCAGCTGCTCGTTCAGGAGAATGACTACGTGCGTGCCGGTACGCCGCTTTCCGACGGTGCCATCACGCCTACCGATATCCTTAACATCAAAGGCCCGACGGCCGTTCAGGAATATATCGTCAACGAGGTTCAGGATGTGTATAGAATGCAGGGCGTGAAGATCAACGACAAGCATTTCGAGGTTATCGTGCGCCAGATGATGCGCAAGGTCAACATTCTTGATCCGGGCGATACAAGATTCCTCGAGCAGCAGGTTGTCGACAAGCGCGAGTTCATGGAGGAGAACGACAGCATCTGGGGCAAGAAGGTTATCACCGATGCCGGCGACAGCTCGACATATCTTGCCGGACAGATCATCACCGTCCGCAAGCTCCGTGACGAGAACTCCTCGCTCAAGCGCAAGGACCTCCGCACGATGACAGTACGCGATGCCGTTCCGGCTACATCGGAGCAGATACTTCAGGGTATCACACGTGCCGCCCTTCAGACTTCGAGCTTCATGTCGGCCGCTTCCTTCCAGGAGACGACCAAGGTGCTCAACGAGGCAGCCATCAACGGCAAGACCGATTACCTCGAGGGCATGAAGGAGAACGTTATCTGCGGTCATCTTATCCCTGCCGGTACAGGTCTTAGGGATTACAACAGGATTGTCGTCGCAAACAAGGATGAGCTTGCTGCTCTCCAGCTCACCGACAATCCGGAGGAAGTGCTCGAAAACGAGATCGAGCAGATCGTTTCCCAGGAATGATCTTAACCTGAATTCAACCATCGCGATTCCCGACATCCGTCGGGAATCCCTTGGAAAATATAAAATAAGACGGACAAAACCATCGGGTTTTGTCCGTCTTATTTTTATACCTGACCCTAATTATCTGTCGGTTTTCTTCTCGCGCTTGGGACGGAAGTCGATGCGGTACTGGAGGGAGAGCATCACGTAGCGCGGAAGGATCTGGTAGCGGGTTTCGGTGCGTCCCTGGGCGTTGACCGAATAGTTGAGGCTCTTCTCCTTTCCGAGAATGTCACGTGCGCTGAGAATCAGGAGCAGCTTGCCGTTCAGAAGCTTGTAGGTGGCACGGGCGTTCCAGATCAGACGGTTGTCGTTCATCTCCTGCTGCGAATATCCGCGACGGGAGTTCATCGTAATATCGGTGCTGATCTCAAACCCCATCGGAGCTGCCATCGACCCGCTGAGTCCGTAACCGAAATCCCAGGCTGTAAATGACCGGAAATCTGACCTCTCGGCACCTGAGTGGCGATATGAGAGGCTCCCGCCGGGGCCGAATGTGAACCATCCGATATTGTAAGTCAAGGAGAGGGTCTCGCTGATACAGTTGTTCGTTACTTTCTGTCGCTCCGGCTCGCGGTCATAACCGATCATGTCGGCATATACGTAATTATCATAAGCCGTACGGGAAAGGAGGTTTACCTCTCCGGTCCCTGCCAGCCAGCCGCCGTCAAGACCATATAGTGCCTTGAAGTGCCGGTTTCCCGAAACATTATATGCCTTGAATGTCCTTACTCCGGTCGAGGAGTCGTAGCGGTAGCCCCTCACGATATCGTTCTCGTTCCAGTTATAGCCTATCTGGAAACTATGGTAGACTGTCCTTTTATGAAAATACACGATGAAGGCGTCAATACTGTTTGAAACTGAATTTTTCAACTATTACTGTCCGCTAAACCATAAATCAGCGAGCCCAACTTCTTGAAAGGCAGAAG
>CAJTYD010000109.1 GCA_910583775.1 uncultured Muribaculaceae bacterium
AGACTTCCTCGTAAATTTTTTGTAAAATTAGTATATAATAAGTATATTTGCAAATATAAATATCACTACCTTTAATTACCATGAAAACGAAACAACTTTTATTGGGCGATGAGGCATTCGCCCTCGGGGCATTGTTTTCCGGGCTTTCCGGAGCATACGCCTATCCGGGCACTCCTTCGACAGAGATCATGGAATATGTCCAGAAGCATCCATTGACAAAAGAGAGAGGAATACACTCCCATTGGTCGAGCAATGAGAAAACCGCCATGGAGGAGGCTCTTGGAATGTCATATTGCGGCAAGAGAGCAATCACGTCGATGAAGCATGTAGGCATGAATGTCGCGGCCGACGCCTTTGTGAATTCTGCCATGACTGGCGCAAACGGCGGTCTGCTCGTCGCTGCCGCCGACGATCCTTCGATGCATTCATCCCAGAATGAGCAGGATTCAAGGTTCTATGCCGACTTCGCTATGATTCCGGTTATCGAGCCCTCGAATCAGCAGGAGGCTTACGATGCCGCCAAAGAAGGTTTTGAGATGTCGGAACAATACCGGATTCCGGTTATGATTCGGTTTGTGACGCGCCTGAGCCATTCCAGATCAATCGTAGAGACTGAAACTGAGGCTGCTGTTGAGAACGAGCTGCATTATCCGGAAAATGCAGGGCAGTGGGTTCTTATGCCTGCCGTTTCAAAAATCAGAAACAGAAAATTAATTGAAAACTATTCTTTGCTGGAGAAAATATCGGAAAATTCTGTTTTTAACAGATATGAAGAAGGTCCAGACAAAAGAATCGGCATTATCGCGTCCGGAATTGCCTATAATTATTTGAATGAGGCTTTTAATGGAGAAATTCCATTCCCTGTCTTAAAGATCGGATGCTATCCGTTGCCACGTAAACTGATCGAGAGGTTATATCATGAAACCGATTCCCTGTTGATTCTTGAGGAGGGTCAGCCATTTGTTGAATCAAGAATCAGGGGATATTACCCGTCGGAAAAGCCCGTTATGGGTAAATTGACGGGAGAAGTGGTCAGGGACGGAGAGCTCAGCCCGGACGTGGTTAAGAATACTTTTAAAAAGATCGTTCCCGACTGTAATGATAAAAATGAAGTGGTTAAAGGAATCCCGTCTATAGTGACGAGACGGCCTCCTGCGTTGTGTCAGGGCTGCGGACACAGAGATGTTTACGGAGCCCTTAATGAAGCGCTCGAGTCTTACTCATCTCCGAAGGTTTTCGGAGACATCGGCTGTTATACTCTCGGTTTCCTGAAGCCGTTTAATGCTATCGATACCTGTGTAGACATGGGGGCCTCGATCACAATGGCAAAAGGAGCCGCGGATGCCGGCCAGCATCCCGCAGTGGCCATAATCGGCGATTCCACTTTTACTCACAGCGGCATGACCGGACTGCTTGACGCGATAAACGAGGACAGCCGGATAACGGTGATCATTTCGGATAATCTCACAACCGGCATGACCGGAGGGCAGGATTCCCAGGGAACGGGTAAGCTTGAAGACATAATACTTGGACTTGGGGCTGATCCGGCTCATGTAAGGACCATAGATTCCCTCCCGAAAAATCATGACGAAATGGTGAGATTATTCAAAGAGGAAATCGATCATGCCGGTTTGTCGGTGATTGTGTCAAGAAGAGAGTGTATTCAGACGCTTAGACGTCGCAAATGATTTTTATAAGCTTCAAATGATCTACCATGAAAAGTGATATAGTCCTCGCCGGAGTCGGCGGGCAGGGAATTCTGACCATAGCCGCCATTCTTGGAGCGGCTGCCTTGAAAAACGATTTATACCTCAAGCAGGCGGAAGTGCATGGTATGAGTCAGCGTGGCGGCGATGTACAGTCGAATCTACGCATCAGCTCATCTCCCATTCATTCCGACCTTATACCTCTTGGAAAAGCAGACGTGATTGTCTCTCTCGAACCGATGGAGGCTTTGAGATATCTTCCGTATCTGTCGGAAGAGGGATGGATTGTGTCGAATACCACTCCGTTTGTCAATATTGAAGATTATCCGGAAAAAGAGGAGTTGGAAAAATGCTTCGATACGGTGAATCATAAGATCGTATTTGATATGGATGGCGTTGCAAAGGCGCTTGCCTCTCCGCGGAGTTCAAATATGGTTTTGTTGGGGGCCGCGGCTTCATTAATTGATTTGCCGGTTGAAATCATTGAAAAGGAGATAGCGGCATTCTTCGGAAAGAAAGGTGAGAGAATCATTGATGCCAATATCGCGGCTTTCAGAGAGGGTTATAGAATTGCGCAGGAACAAAAATAAAAGAGACATGTTTCCAATAGATAATAAAGAACTTGCCGAAGCCATCGAAAAACTGTCGATCATAGACATCTCTTCGGCTACAATACGTCAGATATGTGCTCTCGCTGATGAAATCGAAAAGAGATCCGGCGAGAAAATGGTGCATCTTGAGATAGGCAATCCCGGGCTTGAGGCAGAGGGTATCGGCGTTAAAGCCGAGATAGAGGCATTGAAAAACGGCGTTGCAAACAAATATCCCAATATAGCGGGTATAAAGGAACTGAAAAAGAACGGAGCTGAATTTGTCAAGGCTTTCATGAACATAGATGTTTCTCCAATCGGAATTATCCCCACTGTGGGGTCGATGCAGGCAAGTTTCACTCTGATGCTTTTGCTTTCGCAGCGTCTTGCGGAGAAAGACACGATGCTTTTTCTGAATCCCGGTTTTTCGGCGCAGCGTAATCAGGCAAAACTTCTCGGAATACGACAGGAATCTTTTGATATCTATAATTATCGGGGGAAGAAGCTGGAGGAAAAAATGGAGGAGGTCTTGAAATCAGGACGAATCACAGGCATCATATACAGCAATCCCAACAATCCTGCCTGGACAAATCTTACCGAAGAGGAACTTGAAATAATCGGACGACTGGCAACTAACCACGACGCGATCGTAATCGAGGATCTCGCATACTTCGGAATGGATTTTCGAGAGAATCAGGGCATTCCTTATCAGAAGCCGTTTGTTCCTACTGTCGCTAATTATACCGACAATTATATCCTTTTGCTTTCCGGTTCAAAGATATTCAGCTATGCGGGGCAAAGGATCGCGGTGGCATGCATAAGTGAGAAGGTCTATAACCGGAAATATGATTTTTTCGAAAATTTCTACGAGATGCCGGCATTCGGCGACGCATACGTTTACGGAGTGTTATACTGTTCATCTTCCGGCACATCTCACTCGGCCCAGTATGCTCTTGCGAAGATGTTGGAGGCTGCTGCAAAGGGCGAGTTGAATTTTGTGGAGCATTGCCGCAGATATGCCGAGAAGGCGTCGCGTGCTAAAGAAATTTTCATTAAAACCGGCTTTCATATAGTTTATGACAGAGACGGGGAGCATCCGATCTCCGATGGATTTTTCTTTACAGTGGGATATGGCGATATGAGCGGTAAAGAGGTTCAGAGTGAACTTCTGCGCCATGGGGTTGCTTCAATATCCCTGGAATCTACCGGGAGCCGTCAGCCTGGAGTACGCGTATGCGTCTCAATGATTTCAAAAGAATCTGATTTCGCGGCTCTTGAGAGATATCTTGCTAATTTCGATTCAGAAAACCATAATCGCAGATCATAATGAAACGTTTTGATAGAATCAACTGCATGAATGCCGAGGAGGCGGTTAAGCTTATTCGTAGCGGAGACCACATATACATCCAGGGTTCTACGTCTGTGCCGGAGAATCTCGTTGACGCTTTGGCAAAAAGAGGAAACGAACTCAGGAATGTCACTGTATATTCCGGGTTTGCGGTTGCAAGAAGGGAATCTCCGCTTTGTGTGCCGGAATTTAAGGATTCGTTTTTGATAGATTCTTTTTTCGTTTCCAATGCTTTCAGAAAATGGATTGCGGAAGGCTATGGCTCGATGACTCCCAGGTTCCTCGGGGAAGTCCCGGAGCTTTTCAGAGACGGCACATGCAAGGTGGATGTAGCGCTTATCAACTGCTCTCTGCCTGATGAGAACGGCTTTGTGAGTTATGGTGTTTCGGCAGACCTTGCTGTTTCTGCGGTGGAATGTGCCGAAAGGGTATTGGCCCAGATCAATCCTGCAGTTCCATTCACGCCCGGAGATGCACTGATACACTTGTCGAAGCTCGCAGCCGCCGTAATGGTTGATGATCCTCTTGTTGAGGTTCCCACCGGAGAGCCCACGGAAAAGGAGATAAAGATCGGCAACGCGATCGCGGAGCTGATCCCTGATGGCGCAACACTCCAGATCGGCGTCGGGGGCATTCCTAATGCCGTGATAAGGGCACTAAAGGACCACAGGCATCTTGGATTGCACACGGAAGCCATGACCGACGGAGTTCTTCCGCTTCTTGAATCTGGAGTGATCGACAATTCAAATAAGAAAGTAATGCCCGGAAAGTCGGTGGCATCTCTCGCGTTGGGTTCGAAACAGCTGTATGATTTCCTTGACCACAACGATGATGTCGTTTTTAAGGATGTGGCCTGGACAAACGATCCCATTAGAATCGCACAGAATCCTAAAGTTATGTCGATAAATTCCTGTCTCGAGGTTGATCTTACGGGGCAGGTCTGTGCCGACTCGATTGGCCGGACGATTTTTTCCGGAGTAGGAGGTCAGCATGATTTTGTTTATGGATCTTCTCGGAGTGAGGGAGGCCTCTCTTTCCTGGCGATGCTGTCAACAACCAATAAGGGAATAAGCAAGATCAAACCTGTCCTTACCGAAGGAGCCGGCGTAGTCACTACCCGCTTCCAGACAAATTATATAGTGACGGAATATGGGGCTGTTAACCTGAGAGGTAAGAACCTTGCTGAAAGAGCAAGACTTATGATTTCCGTCGCTGCTCCGGAGTTTAGGGAAGAGCTTGAAAAGGAGGCTTATAAGCGTTTCGGCTATTTCTTTAAAAATCATTGTTTGCGCTGAATCCTTTCAGAACTTGTTCTTCGAAAGAATATTGCAGGCATTGACTGCCGGCTATCATGATTTCCTATTTGTCGGGAGGAGCAATAAACCATTGCTCCTCCCGATATGTTTATATTTTGAAACATTTTAAATGTTTTGTAAAAAAAGTTTAAAGATTTATTAAAATAAAAATTAAAATTCTCAGTTATTATGAA
>CAJTYD010000110.1 GCA_910583775.1 uncultured Muribaculaceae bacterium
ACCGAATATTAGCAATATATGTTAAATAGTATTTTAACGCACCACTAATGATGCGCAATTAGCAATTGGGTTGGCGCAAGCCCGTGCGTCGTTGCTGTTCCTGCTGCCGAGCCGCAGAGACTTGCGCCTCCGATAATTCCGATAGCTCCGATAGCTCCGATAACTCCGATAATTCCGATTTCGCGCGCCAAATTCAAAATTAATTGCTATATTTGCTTTTTAAAGGGCTATGCCCTTCAAAAAGCAAATTATAACCGAGAAAACGGCAAGCGAGAATATGGCAACCGAGAAGAAGGCCGATGGGCTTAAGAAGATCTGCGCGCTCACCATGGTGCGCAACGATGAGTTTTTTCTGCGCAAATGGATTTCATATTATGAGAAACAGTTAGGACGGGAGAACCTCTACATCTATTTCGACGGTACGGATCAGGTGATCCCGGAGTTTACCAAGGGCACCAACGTGCTCGTCTGCGAGCATATCAACGTCGACGTCAAGATCGGCGAGAAACGCCGCGCCAAGACGCTCTCCGAGGAGGCCGCGCGCCTTCTCGACCGCTACGACATGGTGATCGGCACCGATGTGGATGAGTTTCTTGCCGCCGATCCTGCCACAGGAATGGGTCTTCGCGAATTCCTAAGCCGCCAGAAAATAGGCAATACCATATCCGGCCTCGGTATGGATGTGGGCCAGGTGCTCGAGCAGGAGGGAGATATCGACCCCTCGCGCCCTTACCTGCGCCAGCGTAAGTATGCCGCTGTCTATCCCCGCTATTCAAAGCCCTCGGTGCTTGCCACAAAATGCCGGTGGGGTTCGGGAATCCACCGCGTGAAGGGGAAGAATTTCCATATCGTCAAAGACCTCTATCTCTTCCATTTCGGCGGTTTCGACTTCACGCGCCTGAAGTCGAAGATGACCGACCAGGAGCTTCTCGATAACGGATGGGGTCGCCACATGCGCAAGCGCGCCGCCACCATTTATGCCGTGACCGACATCGTGAACCGCGGAGGCACCTGGAAGTGGAACACCGCCACCAAGGTCTTGCGCCGGATGCAGCAGCTTTGCCGCCCGATCTTCGCCTGGAACAAACCGACCGTCTTCGGAATCAAGGCGATTGTGGAGATTCCCGAACGATTCAGAGACCTTATCTGATCACGATGATGGATAATCCGACATCGAATATGGAGATTGACGCTGTTGTGGCCTGGGTCGACGGCAATGATCCCGCTTTCATAAAGAAACGCGAGAAATATACCGAAAACAAGGATGACCTGAAGCGTGACGACATCGCCGGTCCATTGCGTTTCACCGAGGCCGGAGAGATAGAATTCTGCATCGAGTCGATCCTTGTCTTCGCTCCCTTTGTCAGAACCATTCATATAATTACCGACGGCCAGGAGCCTCCTCTCGAACGGATATATGAGAAATATCCCGGCAGTCGCGAGCGAATCAGAATACGTGACCATAAGGAGATATTCGCCGGTTATGAGCGTTATATGCCTGTGTTCAACTCTCTCGGCATCGAGACGATGATGTGGCGTCTTCCTGGTCTGGCGGAACGGTTCATTTATTTCAACGACGATTTCTTTCTTGCCGCTCCGGTGAAGGAGAGCGATTTTTTCGGCCCTGACGGAGAGAGCATAGGATATTTTCGCAATTATCTACCTTTATTTATAAAGCTTTTGCGCGCCCTGAAGCCGAAACATGACGGACACAAGACTTTCGGTTTCAAGGATTCGATGCTCAACGCCTCCGTCTACACTTATTCGCGCCGGATGCCCCTGATCAGCCACACGCCCCATGCATTGCGTGTGAGCCGTCTGAAAGCGATATATGAGGAGATGCCGGAATTGATCGACATTAATCTGCGACACCGTTTCCGCGATCCGGAACAATTTAATCCGCAGGTGCTTTATTATATAAAAAGCCCGGTTACACAGTGCGATTTCAAGAGTAAGATTCTCTTTATGAAACCTAAACTGGGACGTGAAGGTTATCTGGAACGTAAATTGCGGGAAAGCGAAGATATGCCCGGGCTGATCTTCGGCTGCATGAACTCTTACGAGCAGACCACAGCGGAGGAGAAGCGTATGTTTCGCGAATGGTTTGACCGAAGATTAAGTTTAAGTCAGAAGTCATAAGTCAGAGTTATTAAGTCAGAGTGATGAAAGAGGAGGCAAAAGATAAGAAAGGGGAACGCGGGGCGAGGATCGTCACCGCGATGCTGAGGGGCATCGCAAGGCTGCCGCTCGGCGTGCTGTATGGCTTCTCCGATTTCGCCTGCTTCATTCTTCGCGATGTTGTACGCTATCGGCGAAAGATCATACGCAAGAATCTGACGCGCGTTTTCGGTGACGATCCCTCTGTCGATATCCGCCGCATCGAGCGTCTTTTTTATCGCAATTTCTGCGATGTCTTCATCGAGGCCCTCAAGTTGCTGCATATCTCCGACGAGGAGGTCGACCGCCGCGTGGAGGTGGTCGATGCCGACCTTGTCGACAGGGCCACGGCCGAAGGGCGCCCGTCGGTACTTTTCCTCGGACATTACGGCAACTGGGAATGGGTGACGGCTATCGTGCGACATTTCCGCAACAAGGTTACTTTCGCCGAGATTTACAGTCCGCTTCACAACAAGGTGATGGATCGCGTGATGCTCAATATACGCGGACGTTTCGGGTCGGAGGCTATTCCCAAGCAGCGCGCGGTGCGCCGCCTCTTCGAGATTGAGCGCGGCGGCGGCACTTTTGTCACCGGTTTTATCGCCGACCAGCGTCCGTTAGGCCTCAACCTGCATCACTGGATGGATTTCCTCGGACAGGACACCGCCTATATGGTCGGCGGCGAAGATATCGGGAAGCACTTCAACGCCGCGTTTTTCTTCATCGATATCGAGAAACCGAAGCGCGGTCACTACCGTCTGCGTTTTGTGCCTATTCATGCCGAGGAAGACGGCGAGCCGAATCCGGTTACGCGCAAGTTCATGCGTATGCTCGAGGAGCGTATCCGCAAACGCCCCGAACTCTGGCTCTGGAGCCATAACCGCTGGGCGCGGCGCCGGGAGGAATGCAACCTGCGGAAGTAATTTTGAATGTTGAATTTTAAATTTTGAATTGGGCTGGCGCCAAAGCCGAAGTTATAAGTCTTATACCAACGTGCAAACTCTATAATTATGAAAAGAATATTACAGGTGATATACGGATTGCACCGCAACGGCACGGAAACAGCGGTAATGAATATTTACAGGAATCTTGATCCGGAGAAATATCAGTTCGATTTCCTGATTTTCGATGGTAGAGACCAGGGGGTTGCCGATGAGATCAAGGCGCGCGGTGGACGGATATTCGTCATGCCGAAGCGTCGGCTCTTCTCGAGGGCTTTCTCGAAGGCCGCGAAGGATTTCTTTTGCGAACACGCCTCGGAATATTCCGCCGTCCATTTCAACTTCAATTTTCTCAGCCGTCTCCTCCCTTTCAGGCTCGCTAAGAAATACGGCATACCGGTCAGGCTTCTTCATTCGCACAATTCCGGGTATCTACGGGGCAAATTCAATTATTTCCTTCATCTATATTACCGGAAGATCACGGCGCGGCTCACTAACGCGCACGTAGGCTGCTCGCCGGAGGCGGCGAAGTGGATGTTCGGCAATACGGAGGCTGAAAAAGACTGTCGGGTAATCGTGAATGGAATTCCGATGGAAAACTTTCTTTATGATCCGGAGGTCAGAGAGAAATATCGCCGCGATCTCGGCCTGGTGGAAGGTCAGCTCGCCATTATTCAGGTCGGTTTTTTCATGCCTGTGAAGAATCATGAGTTCACCCTCGGGATAGCGCGTGCTTTAAAGAACCACGTTCCTGATGTGAAATTCATTTTTGTGGGAACGGGAGGCTCTTGCGAGGAGATGCTTAAGCAGCGGGTAAAGGAATATTCTCTTGAAGACAACATCTGCTTTCTCGGACGCCGCAACGACGTGGCCTCGATTCTTCAGGCTGCCGACATCATGGTCATGCCCTCGATTCACGAGGGGCTTCCGCTCTCCCTTGTCGAGGCTCAGACGGCGGGGTTGAAGGCGATCTGCTCCACAAACGTGTCGAGGGCTTCCCGATGCACGGAGAATCTTGATTTCCTTCCGATTGACGGAGGCGCGGAGCCCTGGGTGGAAAGAATACTTGAGATTAAGGATTATCATCGTGAGAATCTTCACGACCATTTTGAAAACTCTCCGTATAACATTAAGAATATGGCTAAGGAATTCGCCCGCATTTATGAAGGCTGAGCCTGAGTGGATCCGGGGAATCAGGCATCCATTATGATCACGTCGCGGCCGTCGGCCTGCGCGGCGCGTTTTGCGAAATTGCTGGAGCGGTACATGTCAGGGCCGACAACGAGATAGGAACGTTCCGCATCCTTGATGGTGAAGAAATCGACGAATGTCTTCAGCTGGTCCTCCTCTTCGGCCTTTTTCGTGTCGATGTGGCTGATATTGCCGGGAATCACATAGATGTACGGCTCGTTTGCCACGAAGTTCAGAAACCGGGTGCTGTCGGAGGTTATGAGAGTCATTTTCCCCCGGTTTTCCGGTAGATTCTGTATCTCCTTGATTTTGTCGAGGCAGAGCCGCATCAGATTCTCTCCTTCCTCTTCGTCCAGCACTTTCCAGATATTTTTCGGTTCTTTGAAATCGCCTAAAAGCATCAGGAAACGGGTGGAGATAGAGATATAGCTTCCTTCCATATTCTCTTTAACCTTCGCCACGGCCTCTTCGACACAAGGCGCCGGCCGGAAGAGGGTGTTGAAGAGCTCGCGGAAATTGTCTTCGGCGAAATAGAAGGTGTTGTAGCTGTGGATCTGGCGATAATCCGGGGCGATCTGGGTGCCGAGGACGCGTCGTTGCCAGCGTTTCTCGCGGTCGTCATATTCCTTACGCGTATCATTATATACTGGCAGCGACCATTCGCTGTTGTATGACATCTCTTCAGGGCTGATTCGCCAGTCATATTGGTTGGGGAGGAGGTATTTTTCGAGTGTGAAGGGAGAGTTAAA
>CAJTYD010000111.1 GCA_910583775.1 uncultured Muribaculaceae bacterium
ATCTACGGGAATAGCTCAGTTGGTAGAGCACCGGTCTCCAAAACCGGGTGTCGAGAGTTCGAGTCTTTCTTCCCGTGCCAATAACGAAAAATATGAAATTATTCAAGGATATTAAGGAATCTTACAACGAATTGGTGTATAAGGTTTCTTGGCCTACTCAGAAGCAGCTTATCAATAGCTCGGTGCTGGTGCTGATTGCTTCCATCATCCTGGCCGTGTTCATCTGGGCTGTAGATAAGATATTCAATCTTCTTATGGAGTTGGTTTACAGTATCAGTTTTTAAACTTTTTAAATTAGGATTCGATGGCTGAAGATAAGAAGGTATGGTACGTTCTGCGTGCCATCTCAGGAAAGGAAGCGAAGGTCAAAGAAGTGTTGGATGCATCCATCAAGAACACGGACTTGGGCCGTTTTGTTTCCCAGGTATTGATTCCCACAGAAAAAGTTTATACCACTCGCAATGGCAAGAAAGTGACAAAAGAGCGCACTCTCTACAGCGGTTATGTGTTCGTCAAGGCGGATCTGACCGGCGAAGTAGAATATGAGCTCCGCAACACGACTAATGTCATTGATTTTTTGCGTGGTAGAGAGAAGGGCAGCAAGCCCGAGTCTCTGCGCGAAAGCGAAGTGATGCGGATGCTGGGAACAGCCGACGAGATGCAGCAGAATCCCGAGGAGGCAGGCGACCGTTATCTGGTCGGCGAGCCTGTGAAGGTGACGGTAGGGCCGTTCAGCGGTTTCTCCGGAGTCATCAAGGAGGTAAACAATGAAAAGAAGAAGATCAAGGTAGAGGTTAAGATATTTGGCCGTCCCACCGATCTTGAGTTGGAAAATTCCCAAGTTGAAAGAGAATGATCCGGTTGATGTTACGCAATCGGGTTTGACTGTTTCAAAACAAATCAATTAAAAAGTAGAACAATGGCAAAAGAAATTGCTGGACAGATCAAATTACAGATTAAGGGCGGAGCAGCCAATCCGTCACCGCCAGTAGGACCTGCACTGGGTTCTAAGGGTATCAATATCATGGAATTTTGCAAGCAATTCAATGCCCGTACCCAGGATAAGGCAGGTAAGGTTCTCCCGGTTGTAATCACTTATTATACCGACAAGAGCTTCGACTTTATCGTTAAGACACCGCCGGTAGCGGTGCAGCTCAAAGAGGCTGCCAAGCTTAAGAGCGGTTCGGCGCAGCCTAACCGTAAAAAGGTTGCTGAGCTCAGCTGGGATCAGGTAAAGACTATTGCTGAGGACAAAATGCCGGATTTGAACTGTTTTACTTTGGATTCTGCAATGCGTATGGTTGCAGGCACAGCGAGAAGCATGGGTATAACCGTCAAAGGGGCATTCCCTGAACTTAACTAATAATCTTCAAGAAAATGGGAAAACTGACAAAAAATCAAAAGTTGGCTTTATCGAAGATTGAACCCGGGAAGGCATACACTTTAGACGAGGCAGCCGAGAAGGTAAAGGAGATCTCGTTCGAGAAATTCGATCCTTCGTTCGACATTGACGTCCGTCTTGGTGTTGATCCCCGCAAGGCCGACCAGATGGTTCGCGGCGTAGTGTCGCTTCCGAATGGTACGGGTAAGCAGGTTAGAGTGCTCGTTTTGTGCGGCCCTGACGCGGAAGCTGCGGCTAAAGAGGCCGGAGCCGACTATGTCGGTCTTGACGAGTATCTTCAGAAGATCAAGGAAGGCTGGACAGACGTCGACGTCATCATCACCCAACCCTCTGTGATGGGCAAGCTCGGTCCTTTGGGCCGTATCCTCGGTCCCCGCGGACTTATGCCTAACCCCAAGAGCGGCACAGTGACAATGGACGTAGCCAAGGCAGTTAAGGAAGTAAAACAGGGTAAGATCGATTTCAAGGTTGATAAGACAGGTATCGTTCACGCTTCTATCGGTAAGGTGAGCTTCACTCCCGATCAGCTCAGAGAGAACGCACGTGAATTCATCAACACTTTGATCAAGCTGAAACCCGCCACATCCAAAGGCACATATATAAAGAGCATTTATCTTTCGAGCACTATGGGTCCCGGCGTAAAAGTTGAGCCTAAGTCTGTGTCTGAATAATCTAAAAATTTAAAAGACGATGAAAAAGGAAGATAAAGCTATTATAATTGCGCATATCGGAGACGAGCTTAAGAGATACAGCTGTGTTTACCTGACCCAGACATCGGGACTTAATGCCGAAAAGACAAGCGCGCTTCGTCGCGCATGCTTCGGCAGCGAAATCAAGATGCTTTGCGTCAAGAACACTCTTCTTAAGGAGGCTCTCCAGGCAAGCGAGACCGATTATTCGGGACTTTATGAACTTCTTCACGGCGAGACGACCCTGATGCTCAGCAACACGGGCAACGCTGTGGCAAAGATGATCAAGAAATTCCGCGACAAGAACGACACCCTCCCTATGCTGAAGGGCGCTTATGTCGAGGAAACCGTATATGTGGGCGAGGAGCAGTTGGATACCCTCGCAAACATCAAGAGCAAGAACGAACTTATCGGCGATATCATCGGCTTGCTCCAGTCGCCTGCCAAGAACGTTATCAGCGCTCTTCAGAGCGGAGGCAACAAGCTTCATGGCATACTGGAAACTTTATCCAACAAAGAATAATATTCACGATAAAAATAATAAAAAACAAATACGACAATGGCAGATTTGAAAGCATTTGCAGAACAATTGGTTAACCTTTCTGTAAAAGAAGTTAACGAGCTCGCTAACATCCTCAAGGAAGAGTATGGTATCGAACCCGCAGCAGCAGCTGTTGCTGTAGCAGCCGGTCCCGCTGCAGGCGCACCCGCCGCAGAAGAGAAGACAAACTTCGACGTAGTGCTTAAAGCTCCCGGCGCAAGCAAGCTGGCAGTTGTTAAACTCGTAAAGGAACTCACAGGTCTCGGCCTCAAAGAGGCTAAGGAGCTTGTAGACGGCGCTCCTAACACTGTTAAGGAGGGTCTTCCCAAAGCTGAGGCAGAAGGTCTTAAGAAACAACTCGAAGAGGCCGGCGCTGAAGTTGAGCTCAAATAATAATCGACTTAATCTTACGGTAGGTTAAGAACGCTAATCTTATAGCGTTCTTAACCTATTTATTCATGTTTCGACTATTGCGTTTTATCCTTTTTTAATTTTATTTTTCGGTTTTAAACGCAATAGGGTGCGCCTTTTGACTCATTTGGCGCTGGTGGAGGGCTCCGTCTCTTCATCGTGAGCTTTTTTCAAGCAAAAGTCCTTTATTAACTTTTTACCAATGTCAGTACAACTTACCGAAAAACCGCGCGTTAATTTCGCGTCAATTAAAAATCCGCTTCCTTTCCCCGACTTCCTAGAGGTCCAGCTGAAGTCGTTCAAGGATTTTCTGCAGCTCGACACTCCCCCTGAGATGAGAAAGAACCAGGGTCTCTATAAGGTTTTTGCCGAGAATTTCCCTATTGCAGATACCCGCAATAATTTTGTGCTGGAATTCCTCGATTATTATATCGATCCTCCGCGCTATTCGATTGAGGAGTGTCTTGAAAGAGGACTTACCTACAGCGTTCCTCTGAAAGCGAAGCTTAAACTGTATTGTACGGATCCCGACCATGAGGATTTCGACACCACGATCCAGGACGTTTATCTTGGCCCCATCCCTTACATGACGGAGCAGGGCACGTTCGTCATCAACGGTGCCGAACGTGTCGTCGTATCCCAGCTTCACCGCTCGCCGGGTGTGTTTTTCGGACAAAGCACTCATGCCAACGGAACGAAACTTTATTCAGCCCGTATCATTCCTTTCAGAGGCAGCTGGATCGAGTTCGCTACCGACATCAACAACGTGATGTATGCCTACATCGACCGTAAAAAGAAATTGCCCGTAACTACTTTGTTAAGGGCCATAGGTCTGGAGAGTGATAAGGATATCATTCAGATCTTTGATCTGGCAGAGGAAATTAAGGTTAACAGGACTAATCTGAAGGCTGCCGTGGGCCGCAAGCTTGCCGCCCGCGTGCTCAACACCTGGGTTGAAGACTTCCTTGACGAGGATATCGCCGAGGTTGTCTCTATCGAGAGAAACACTGTGGTTGTAGACCGTGGCAGCGAAATCACCGAGGATGTGATCGACGCCATCATCGACAGTGGCGTCAAGACTATCCTTCTCGAGAAGGAGAACGTGAACGCCGTTGATTTCAGCATTATCTTCAACACCCTTCAGAAAGATACATCCAACTCCGAAAAGGAGGCCGTTCAGTACATCTATCGCCAGCTCCGCAACGCAGATCCACCGGATGACGCTTCGGCGCGCGAGGTGATCCAGAATCTTTTCTTCAGCGAGAAGAGATATGACCTCGGCGAGGTTGGACGTTACAGAATCAACAAGAAACTCAACCTTGATATCCCGATGGATGTGAAAGTGCTCACACGCGAGGATATCATCGCCATCATAAAATATCTTATAGAGCTGATCAACGCCAAGAGCGACGTCGACGATATCGACCACCTGAGCAACCGTCGCGTCCGCACCGTCGGCGAGCAGCTTTACAACCAGTTCGGCGTAGGTCTTTCGAGAATCTCCCGTTCGATCAGGGAGAAGATGAATGTCCGCGACAACGAGGTGTTCACGCCGATCGACCTGATCAACGCCAAGACGATTTCTGCCGTGATCAACACGTTCTTCGGAACCAACGCGCTCTCGCAGTTCATGGACCAGACCAATCCTCTTGCCGAGATCACCCACAAACGCCGTATGTCGGCACTTGGCCCCGGCGGTCTTTCGCGTGAGAGAGCCGGTTTCGAGGTGCGCGACGTCCACTATACGCATTACGGCCGCCTTTGCCCGATCGAGACCCCTGAGGGCCCGAACATCGGTCTGATTTCGTCGCTCTGCG
>CAJTYD010000112.1 GCA_910583775.1 uncultured Muribaculaceae bacterium
TTGCATTTACTTTTTCCATCTTCTTTCTTATTTCATTTTATTGATGTCGATTACTTTTGCATTCACATCTGTGAAAGGATGCTCCGAACCGTTGTAGACATACATGTTCATGAGCTGGGCGGCTCCGAGCTTGGTCTTGGGAAGCATGCCCTTGACAACCTTGATGAACAGCGGGTGACGGCCCGATTTCATTGTGGCTTTCTTTGATTTTGCCATAAGATCGCCCGGTGTGAATGTGCGCTGTCCGCCGGGATAGCCTGTGTAGCGGAGGTATTCGCGCTTGGTCATCTTGTCGCCGTTCATGATCACTTTGTCGGCGTTGATGATGATCACGTTGTCGCCGCAGTCAAGGTTCGGCGTAAAATCGGGTTTGTTCTTGCCGCGAAGGATCTTTGCGACAACTGAGCATAGACGGCCGAGCACCTGGTCGGTCGCGTCAATTACCACCCAGTTCTTTACGATTGTTTCCGGGGTGGCGGATTGTGTCTTGTAACTTAAAGTATCCACTTTTAGAGTTTTGTTAATGTTTTCCGTTCGAAACTTTTCCTTTCGGTTAGGTCTCAATGATAATTGCCACAAAATCAAGCACTTGGTCGGCCAAAACCTAAATACTCTCTCTTGCAGTCAGTTAAATTGGATATAATCGGCTCGCAAAATTAATAAAAATTCTTCAAACTGCAAAAAGAACTCGTTCATTTTGTTCATTTTGCGGTTTGAAGAACCTTTATCTTTAAACTTGCGGGCTATTTTGCCTCCAGGCAGCTGTCGAAGAGATCGCAGATGGCTTTTTTGTCGAGATTGCGCCCGATTATCACGATCTTCTCCATCCGGTCGCCGTAATAGTCGTCCCAGTCGCGGCGCAGGCCCGGGTCGCGCGCCATCATTATCTCGAGGTCCTCTTCCGGCGCGGTGGCATACCAATAGCCTGCTTCGGTGAGTTTCTTCTGGACGCCCGCCTGCTCGAAAAGCAGCGACATGTCGCGGTTCTGGCTGAAGTAGATCACGCCCTTGGCGCGGATGATGTTTTTGGGCCACGATGTTGCAAGCATGCGGTCGAATTTGTTGAAGTTGAAGGGTGCGCGGCGATAGTAGACGAAAGTCTGTATGCCATATTCCTCGGCCTCTCCTTCCTCATGGTCGTGGTCGTGATGATGATGATGGTGGTGATCGTGGTCGTGATGCTCCTCTTCATGATCATGATGGTGCTCATGCTCATGATGGTGATGGCCGTGAGCCTCCTCTTCCTCCTCTTCGGAGACGGGGCGCTCGATCTCCCTTACCCATGCGGCTGAAGTGATCGTCTTCTCGAAATCAAATCTATGGGTGTTGATGAGCCTTGAGAGATCGACATCGGCATAATCGCATTCGATAATCTCTGCGCCGGGATTGAGAGCCTTGATGATATCCCTGATCCTTCCGGCTTCCTCCGCGGTTACTTCCGAGACCTTATTGAGAAGGACGATGTTGCAGAATTCGATCTGCTGGATGATGAGGTTCTCTATATCCTCGTCGCCGATATCGCTTTTGGTGAGGTTTTTGCCGCAACCGAATTCGCTTTTCAGGCGCAGGGCGTCGACCACGGTCACGATGCAGTCGAGTTCCGGCGTATTTCCCTTCATGCCGTCCATCATCGGCATTGAGCAGATTGTGCGCGCTATGGGCTCGGGCTCGCAGATGCCGCTTGCCTCGATCACGATATAGTCGAAATCGCCCGAGGCCGTAAGGCCGTCGATCTGGTTCACGAGGTCCATCTTGAGGGTGCAGCAGATGCATCCGTTCTGCAGGGCCACGAGGTCGCCCGAATCGTCACCACCCACGATCCCTCCTTTGCGGATAAGGCTCTCGTCGATGTTTACCTCGCCTATGTCGTTGACAATAACCGCGAAACGTATTCCACGCTCGTTGGTGAGGATATGGTTCAGAAGTGTGGTCTTCCCGCTGCCGAGATATCCCGTGAGCAGCAGGACCGGTGTGAATTCCTTGCTATTCATCTCTTAATCCTTTTTCTTAATCCTTTTTTATATAGTCGGGAGCTATTTTAAGGATATAGTTCCAGGCATCGTCATGTGTGTATGGTATCTCCCCCTCGAGGATGGCCTCTTTGACGGCATCCTTGAGCTGCTTGATCACCGAGGAGGGGGGTATCTTGAAATAGTCCATTATTTCGTTTCCGTCGACCGGGCTCTTCCAGTTGCGCAGTTCATCGGCGTCGCTGATCTGGGTCATGCGTTCGCGGAGCTTGGCGAAACCCTCGAGCTGTCGTCTCACTTTAGCCGGATTTTTCGACGTTATGTCGGCTTCGGCGAGCAGCATAAGGTCGTCGAGATCTTCGCCGGCTTCCGTGATGAGACGGCGCACTCCGGAATCCGAAACGCCGCTTTCTCCCACCGACTGAGGCCGCATGTGGAGCCCGACGATCTTGGCGACGAACTTCATCTTCTCGTTCATCGGGAGTTTCATCTGCTTGAAGATCTTGGGAATCATCTTCTCTCCGATGAAATTATGGTTATGGAAGGTCCAGCCGAGTTTTTCGTCGTAACGCTTCACGGCGGGTTTGCCTATGTCGTGAAGCAGAGCGGCCCAGCGCAGCCATTCGTTGTCGCTTTTGGCGGCCACGTTGTCGACCACCTGCAGGGTGTGTTCGAAGTTGTCCTTGTGTCCGCGGCCCTCCTTTGTCTCCACGCCCTTGAGCGGAAGAATGGAGGGGAAGACGTATTCAAGGAGCTCCGCCTTTTCGAGAAGACGGAACCCGACGGAGGGATGGGCCGAGCGCATGATCTTCGAGAGCTCGTCGTTGATGCGTTCGCGCGTGATGATCCGCATCCTGTCGCGGTTGCGGCGGATGGCCTCGAAGGTTTCGGGAAGGATGGTGAAATCGAGTTGTGTGGCGAAACGGATTGCCCGAAGCATACGCAGCGGATCGTCGGAGAAGGTTATGTCGGGGTCGAGGGGAGTCCGGATGATGCGCCTGCTGAGGTCGACAAGACCGTTGAAAGGGTCGACAAGATCGCCGAAATGGCTCTCGTTTAGACAGATGGCCATGGCGTTGATCGTGAAGTCGCGGCGGTTCTGGTCGTCTTCGAGGGTGCCGTCTTCCACGATCGGATTGCGGCTGTCGCGTGAATAAGATTCCCTCCTTGCCCCTACGAACTCAAGCTCGAGGTCGCGCCATTTCACCTGCGCTGTGCCGTAATTGGCGAAGACGCTGAGCGAGGCGTGGCCGCCGAGAGAGGAGGCCACGGCTTTGGCGAGTTCGATTCCGCTTCCTATCGTCACGAAGTCGATGTCTGACGACGGCCGCTTGAGAAATATGTCCCTTACATAACCGCCGACGACGTAAACCTCCTTGCCGAGGCTGTCGGCGATCCTGCCTATATTCCGGAATACCGGATGTTTCAAGTCTTCTTTTAGATTCATTTCTGTCTTTTGCACTGTATCAGGTCCCTGTTTCCGCAGGGGCTCTTCCGGGTCGGAGAATTCCCCGGAATCAAAGCTCCGAAAGCTCCTCGTTGAAAACCGTGAGGTTGCGCAATCCCTCCGGCGTCACCTGATAGGTGTTCTCTACTCCTACCGCGCCTACGTGGGGGATCACGAATTTGGGTTCGAGGGCGATTGTCATGTTCTCCTCGAGAGGATCGTTGTTTCGCTCCATCACCACCGGCATCTCGTTGAGCTCGATTCCAACGCCGTGACCTATGAAGCGGACCTTGTGGCGGTGTCCCATGAAGTATGCGGCAAGTCCCGCTTCCTCGGCCATCGCCACGGCTCTTTTATACAGTTCGGAAATCGGAACTCCCGGTTTGCCGATTCTTTCGAGCTCTCTCAGGATCGCGCGCGAGCAGTCATGCGCCTTGTGGGCCGGTTCAGGCACGTCGCCTAATGCCCAGCAACGGGTCATGTCGGTCTGGTAGCCGTTGAAGCCGCCGTTCATGTCGACCATCACCACCGTTCCGCGGCGCATGGTCATTCCGTTGGCTCCCACTGGAAGCGACGGGTCGATGCCCTCGCCGCCCATGGCGAAATCGTAGGGCGACGGATTGTCGGCGTTGTCTCCGTTAAGCACCGAACCGAGATTAAGCTCCATCCTCGAGCCTGCGGCCCTGAGAAATCCCAGACAGCCCTCTCTGCGGAGCACGCGTTCGATCTCGATCTGGAGCTCAAGGTCGGTCATGTCCTCCTGATAGCAGTGGCTCACCTGCGAATAGGCCACGGCCTGATGAATGCCGTCACGCTCCATAGCCCGGATCTCGTATGGAGTCTTGGTCATCCTGGCTTTGCGGAACACTGCCGAGGCATCCGCAAATTCCGATTCCGGGAAACATTTCTTGAGCCTCTCGATATCGGAACAGAGCATGTCGCCGTATTCGAGCCCGAGCCTTGCGGGGGAGCCGTAGCCTGACTCGGAGAGCCGGTTGGCTATATGTTCCGGTTTGTGGATCTGCATGCAGCGGCTGTCGTCGGGAGCTTCGCTCGGAGATATGAACAGGAAGAGGGGAGACCTGTCGGGATTGCTGTCGAGATAAATGTAACCCCTGAAAATGCCACCGCTCATGTAGAACATATTGGTTGACGAAGCCACCAGAACGGCGTCGACGTGAGCCGTCGGCATCTGGGCGCGCACTTTCTTGACGCGGAGCGCGAGCTCCTCGGAATAATCCGGATTCAGAAACGGAACAGTCATGATTTCTATATTTGATGTTGTAATGTATACTATGATATTCTTACAACAAATTATATCGATAATGTTATCTAAGAGAGTATCTGGATTTAAACCGATTTTAACTCTAAGAAACTGTTTAAATTTGTTTTCAAAGGATTTTGAGAAGATTTTTGAGATGTT
>CAJTYD010000113.1 GCA_910583775.1 uncultured Muribaculaceae bacterium
AGTTCGATAGAATTTGTAAATATATTCTGACATTAAATCCGTGTTAAAAGAACAGCTATTGGATAAGCGACGGTTTGTAAATATGAATATTTTTGCTAACTTTGAAATATCGAACTTATGTTTGTCCGGACTACATCATGCGGACTTTCAAAAAGAATCTCAATCAATATGTCGCAACCTCCGTTTTGGCTGAAAGTCAGTAAAAAATATGTTATAGAAAATTTCGAGAGCCTTCTTGATTATATCAACCGTTACAGTTATTCTCCCGACGGGGAGGGACAGATTGATTTCGAGGAGTCGGTTGCATGTCTCGCCGCTATTGCGGCAGATCTTGCCGCCCAGTGCCGTCAGACCAAAATATGGCAGAGACCGGATCTGGAGACAGACTTTGAGACGGCTGTCAGGATAATGGCAGCCTCAGTGCTCGCACATAAGAAGATGGGTTTTGACGACCATGAAGGAATACTTAACCTAATTGAATTATTACTTTCTTCGGGACAGCAGTTTACGTCTAACGTATCACAGCCTCTGTTGCGCCTGGCCATCGGCTGTATATGCCATCGTCCTATAGAGAAACTCGGCTTTTCCTTCACTTCGATATCGAAAGTGAATTTTATTCCGGGAACCTTCCCTTCGCTTCTTGGAGCTACGGAATTAGGATCCGATACCGGCCGACGGGTAGAATTCGAGGGGAAAGGGTGTCTGGAGGTATCGGCAGGCGGAATCATTGCGGCGCCAATGAATCTTGATACATATCACCGAGTTAAATCTAAAGCGACACTCGACGGAGTGGAGGGTGTCAGGATTGTGGAAAACGGAATTAAACGCCCCTCCGAGCTGTCGGAGATAATGGAATATTACGGGCAGCTTGGTGTCAGACTCGACCGTGTGAAGCCTTCGATGGAGAAGCGCCTCCCGAAATATTCCGTCGGAGAGCGTATGCTCGCCGAGGTCGTTTCCGTCAGCGGTCTGAAAAATGTGATGCGTACGATTAGTCCGGATTACCAGACTCTGGAGGGGAAGCTTTATGTTACGAATAAGATTTTATCGTATATACCGCGTGAATATTTTTTCAGCCAGTTGGTTTTAGGAGATGTCTTTATGGTTGAGCGTTATGATGAAGGGGACATGGCGTTCACAATAGACAATGAAGATTTATCAGAATTCATGTCGGAGTACTTCAAAGAGCTCTACGGCGAGAGATTATGGGCTGTATACATGAGAGATTTCCGCAAGGGAAAAGGAACCCAGTGGCTCACCGAGGAAGGCTTCCTGGTGAATGTAAGCGGCTCCGTTCCGGAAGGGATCGATACTTCGGGCGACGATTCGGAGAAGGTGACTCTCACGATGAGGAGTTTCTCAATCGACAGCAGACAGAATCTGATTCTGAATGCGGTTTTCGATGAGGATATGGAAATAGAAGTTGAAGACTGCGATGTCGATCAGTTTAAGAAGGAAGCTTATGAACAGTTTTGTGCCAGCTATCTTGACTGGAGCAAACCTGTCGGGCTCCCGTCTCCGGCCAAGGAAGAGAAGGCTGTCCGGATCGGCTGCGAGGCTGTTGTGGTTGTAGGCCGTCTGCTTGAGGCTATGGCTGACGATCCGAATCTGTCGACGCTTTCACGCGTGGAGCATCTGACGATGTCGATGGTGCTTCTGAAGATGGCTGGCCGGGATGACGACTGCGCCTATGTGCGTCACCGGCTTGACTATCAGAGGGCCATCGCGGAGTTTGCTTCGGGCGCGTCGCCGATTTCTTTAGAGCTTCATCGACCCGAAGCGCTGACCGACGTCGAGGAGTCGCGGCTTCGCGACCGGATAATAGAGCGCGTCCGGGGTTATAAGGAACTCGAGATAACCCATGCCGACAGTCTGGAGAATAATGTGCCCGGAGGCAGACGTCTCAGTATGGAGACACTGGAGGTGATCCGCCAGCTGATAGACGCCTCGAACATCCTTATCGACAAGATCGACAGCGCCGAGATACACCGGATAAAGAAATCAATCGCCTCGAGACTTGGGGTGGCCGACTGCTACCGTAACACTTACGACGGGCTGCCTTATTATGGGTATGAGACGGAGACTCTGGAATTTAAGCGCAGCTGCGCCCTTCCTCCTCAAGACCGCCGCAGCACGTCTCGCACGAGGGATCTTGAGGAGCAGAAATATGCCATCCTTAAGGGTGTATGCGCTTTCCTAAACTCTCCGGAGGGGGGAGATCTCCTTGTGGGAGTGGCCGATTCAGGATATGCCGTCGGTCTTAAGGATGATATCGCCATCCTATATGCCAGCCATGCCATTTCCGAGCCGACGGCCGACCGCTTGCGCATATACGTGAAGAATGCCATCGACGTGGCTTTCACCACGGTTGACGGAAGCATGACCGGCTCGGCTGTGACGGCCGATTGCGTTAGCTGTAACATAGAGAGCCCGCGGGAGAATATAGATCTGCTCCGCATCCATGTGAAGCCCTATCCGTGGGATGTCGTCAGGTTTGTCAAGCCGGAAAATGCGCGTCCAGAGGGCTATGCCGATGTCTACAGCCGTACTTCGGGAGCTTCGACACCCATGATGCCTGACGGTATCCGAGCGATCAAGTTGCGCAAGATCAATGAGCTTGGCCGGGAGAACTCCAAGTTGCTTCCGATCATGGAGGCGATTGATAAGCACCGTTGCGTATGGCTTCGCGGATATGCCTCCAGTTCCGGCAAATCCGACCGGGAAATAGAGCCATACCGTTTGCTCTTTGATCAGAAAGCTGTGCAGGCCATAGATCTTGCCTCGCGCACAATGAGGCTGTTTAAACTCCACAGGGCCTCTTCCGTCGAGCTATCTTCCCACCGTTGGAAATGCGAGAGCCTGCATCGGGATTTTGAGGTGGATATCTTCGGCATGATGCAATCCGACGAATCTTCGGGCGAGAGCGTGTCGATCAAGATCAGCGACTATGCCCTCAGCCTGCTGCAGGAGGAGTATCAGGGAGTAGGTGCGAAGGCGGAAATCGTTAAAAACAGTGCGTCTGACCGTGAATGTTACGGGTGGGTGCTCACCACCGAGATCTACCATCCCGCGGGCATCGGGCGCTTCATCCTCGGCTTGCGTCGCGAAATCGAGGTGATTGAAGGTGAGAATCTCAAGGAGTATTTAGCGAACTACTGATATTCCTGGCTCGGTTTCTGTCCTGTTTGCTATTTCGTTTGGTTCAAGAATCTTTTGGGAGTCGTTATGATGATTCCTGATTATAGAAGGCTGACGGAGGAGTATCTATGAACATTCCGATAGTATGGGGATAGAAAACGGCGACGACCATTTCAGTATTGCCGTACGGGGCTATATGAGCCGGAAAGTAGACCTGACCGCCGACGGTGAACTTGTCCTGCAGGGAGGATAATTCTAGTATACAAGGAGGGGTGTCACGATGAAAAATAATCTGTGGATAACCGATTGGAAATCACGCATTTTGTCACCGGAGCATTGCCGGATGACAAAGCTGCGATACTCCATGAGTTTGACAAAGCGGTAGCCCGGTTCCCTGAAGAGGAACTAAAAGCCTATCGTTACAGGATACGGCATCTGTGAAGAAGCCGATCCTGTTTTCAGCCTGCTCATTTTGGGTAGGCTTTTTTATGCCTGTTTGCCCGATTTTTAGTAATTATGTATTAGTAAAACTTAGAAACTGTTTAAATTTCTTTCGAAAAATTTATTATAGTATTTCTTTCAAGGCTTTTAAGAATCTTTTTGGCTGTTTCCGCCAAGTCTCGGCAGTCGAAACCGAAAGGTTTCTCCTTTCTCAACTTGCGAAAACATCTCAAAAATCTTCTCAAAATCCTTTGAAAATAAATTTAAACAGTTTCTTATCATATTCACAAGAAAGCAATGAAGTTTAAACCACTTCATAATAAGAACAGATTTTTTATGAAGACAAACAACATATTTTTCATGGCCGGTCTCGCTTTACTGATGGCCACGGTTTCAGGCTGCTCTGGCAATAAAGGCACAAGAGCGGTTAATGTCGATACCATTTCACAGACCGAAGTGGCAAATGCCGATATTCGCGAACAATGGTTTATCGAGAACATCGTTTTCAGCGACTCCGACTTTGTGCGTCCCGACGAAACATCATCAGGAATGAAGCAATATATCGCCTTTGAAGACAGCACCTACTTTATTATGACGAACTGCAACTCCTTCAACGGGTCGTATATTGTAAAAGGAGATACCATCATACTCGGTGATGGAATTATGACCGAAATGGCATGCGACGACATGAGGACAGAGGATGCCTACGTCGTATTCTCCCACACATATCCACGATAGACGTTCAGAATGATTCTGTCATAAGACTAAATGGTTCGACTCCCGCCGAATGTATCCTTCTTCGCAAAGCAAAAACTGTAATCAAATGATGAGGCCTTTTCTCTCCTTTATTGGTCTCTTGCTGGCCCTTATGAAAACCGAAACGACGGCTCGACTCTTCTGATCAGCGGATAGCGGGTATAATGTCTCTATAAAACTGTTTTGTCTAACTGAGATTCGCAACGGATTGGGGAAGCTGAAGGATGACAAGCTTACTCAGTGAAGATATTGCAAAAGATGACTACTCTGTTTTTGCCGATGCAGTGCGTAGAACACGTTGCCGCTCAAAGGATTGCGAATCTTCGGGTACAAAAGCCCGAAAATGCTCCGTTTTTACCTTCTGA
>CAJTYD010000114.1 GCA_910583775.1 uncultured Muribaculaceae bacterium
AAATCATCTCAGCGCTCAAATATTACGCCGTTTTGTGGGATTTTATAGTTTAAATAAAAAATAATCTAAAAGTTTTATTGTATATTTTTATTAAGTAAGTGTTGGAATTTAATTTATACTTACTTATTTATTTGATTTTCGGCGTTTGTTACCGCCGTGGCTGCGCTGTTTGCCTCTCTTGGGGTCGTTGCGCTTGCCGGGCTTCCGCTCCTCGATCGGCCTGTTGGGATTGCCGTTGTCGGAGATCAGGGCGAAGTCGAGCTGCTTGCGGTCGAGATCCGCACGAGCGATCTGAACCTTCACCTTGTCGCCCAGAGTATATTTCGTGCCGTGACGGCGCCCTACAAGGCAGTAGTTCTTCTCGTCGAAGTCATAATAGTCGTCGGCAAGGTCGCGGATAGGCACAAGTCCCTCACACATATTCTCGTCGAGCTCCACATAGAAGCCCCATTCCGTAACGCCCGAAATGACACCTTCATAGATCTCCCCGAGACGCTCCTGCATATATTCCACCTGCTTGTATTTGATCGAGGCACGCTCTGCGTTGGCGGCAAGCTGCTCCATCTCCGAGGAATGCTTGCACTCGTCCTCCAGCTTGAGGCGGTCGACGCTTCTGCCGCCCTCGGCATACTTGGCAAGCAGACGGTGTACCATCATGTCCGGATAGCGGCGTATCGGCGACGTGAAATGCGTGTAATAATCCATCGCCAGTCCGTAATGGCCCACATTCTCTGTGGTGTAGACAGCCTTCGCCATCGAGCGGATGGCAAGGATCGAGAGCATGTTGGCCTCCCCTTTCCCCTTGACGTCGCGCAGCAGGCGGTTCACGCTCTTGTTGATCTCCTTGGCGCGACCGTCGGTGGCCACCTTGTAGCCGAATCGCATAGCGATCATCGACAGGTTGTTGATCTTCTCCGGATCCGGATTGTCGTGGATACGATAGACAAACGATTTGGCCTTCTTCCCTTTCGGAACCTTTCCAATCGACTCGGCGACGGTCAGGTTGGCGAGGAGCATGAATTCCTCGATAAGCTTGTTTGCCTCTTTCGATTCCTTGAAGTATACGCTGAGCGGCTTGCCGTTTTCGTCGATCTCGAAGCGCACTTCGGCGCGGTCGAACTCGAGGGCGCCGGCATCATAACGGCGGCGGCGCAGATGCTTGGCCATCTCGTTGAGCACGCCGAGCTCGCGGGCATAGTCGCCCTTGCCGGTCTCTATGATCTCCTGCGCCTCTTCGTATGTGAATCGGCGGTTGCTGCGGATCACGGTGCGGCCGATGCGGTGGTTAAGCACGTTCGCCTTGCTGTCGAGCTCGAAGATGGCGGAGAAGGTCAGCTTCTCCTCGTCGGGACGCAGCGAGCAGATGCCGTTCGAAAGACGTTCGGGAAGCATCGGTATAGTGCGGTCCACGAGGTAGACGCTCGTGGAGCGGCTGCGTGCCTCCTTCTCTATGATCGAGCCGGGATGCACGTAATGCGTCACGTCGGCGATATGCACTCCGACCTCCCAGTTACCGTTGGCAAGCTGGCGGATCGACAACGCGTCGTCGAAATCCTTCGCGTCGCGAGGGTCGATGGTGAAGGTGGTGACATTGCGGAAATCCTCGCGCTTCGCAACCTCCTCCGGGGTGATACCGGCATCGATCTTGTCGGCGGCTTTCTCCACGTTCTCCGGATATTTGTAAGGCAGACCGAACTCGGCGAGAATGGCATGCATCTCGGCCGTATTCTCGCCCTTCTTTCCGAGGATGTCGACGATCTCCCCGCGAGGATTCATCTCGTCGTCCTTCCAATATGTTATTTTGGCGATTGCCTTGTCACCCGATTTTCCGCCCTTGATCTTGTTCTTGGGAATGATGATGTCGGTGGCGAGGAACTTCGAGTCGGTCACCAGATAGGCGAAATTACGCTCTATCTTCAGCGTGCCGATAAACACCTGGTCTTTCGCCTCGATGATCTCTATCACCTGCGCCTCGGGAGCGTGGCCGCTGCTGGCGGCCGATACCATCACGCGCACCTTGTCGCCGTTGAGGGCATGCATGGAATTGCGTTCGGCCACCATAATCGTGTCGTCGTCGATAACGACGGAGTTCTTGCCGTTGGAACGGCGCACGAAATAGCCGACGCTCTCCGTGCCGCGATAGCCGCGGGCCTTGTAGCGCCCGAGCTCTATCTCGTCGATCTCGTCGGCGCCGGCAAGCTCGTCGAGCAGGTTGATGATGTCGATGCGGTTCTGCGGATTTGTCACTCCGATACCGAACGCTATCTGTTTATAGTTGAACGACTGCTTGTTCTGCTTGCGCAGAAACTCCAGAACGCGCTGCTGCAGCTCGCTCTTCTTCAGCCTCTTTCCTCCTCCCTTTTCGCTTTTCTTCATTCTATATAATCTTTTGAAGTGCTCTTTATTAATAATTACCCCGGGAAAACCGTCAAATATCTCTCCAAACTTTCATTTAGAAAATGTTCCTGAAAATCCCGGTGTATATTTATATTAACACTCCAAATATAACAAATGTCAGACACATTTCCAAAGAAAATCCACCCGCATCCCATATTATTCGAAAAAATGTCACCTCAATTCCCAAATGCGGATCTAATTTTCTTCCTCACCTTCGAGAATGGAGAGATAGGCTGCGTTGGCGGGGATGTTCGAATTTTTCAGGCGATCAGTCATCCTGCGTTTACGCTGGTATATCGCATTCCGGCTTAATCCGGTGAGCAGACTGATCGACTTTCCGGAAAAACCGCTCGTCAACAAAGCGAATAAAGTTATGTCGATATCCTTGAACGACGGATTGATTCTCTTGAATTCCGAAATCATGTCTTTGTTGGCCACATCGATTATCTTTATGAGATAGTCGAGCCGTTCTCCGGAAAAATATTCGGTAAGTTCCTTCTTAAGGGCGAGCATCCTGGCCCTTTCGTTCTGCAACGGGCCGTTAAACTCCGCGAAAGAATCGCATAGCTTAATTATCAGCGGTATATCGTTTTCGTATGCTTTTTTGAATTCATTCAGGGTTTCTCTTCCCTCCTTATTCGCCTTAAACAACTTCCTGAGGTTTTCAAACCTCTTTTCGATTTTCCCGATCTGCGCATCCTTACTCTCTATTTCTTTCTTTGCGATATCCAGTTCGCCGTTCATATTTTCAATCTCAGCGCGATGTCTCGACAATTCTTCGGAACTCTTCTTCCTGCGTCGAAGGTAAAGTAAGAAAATAGCAACAGAAAGACCAAGCAATACAACAGCTATCGACCAACCGATTATTCGGCTCCTTCTTTCCTCTTCTGCCTTCTTCTTTTCATACTCAATAATAGTTCTGTTAAGAATCTGAGCTTCGATGTTCGTATTCGCCTCAATAGCGCTTTCTCGCGTTATCCTGCCAAGTTCCTTTTCCGCCTCATTTCTCATTCTTTCATCCCCAGTCGCTTTTGCAAAAGCTACTTTAGCATTATTATATCTTTCCAGTTCATAATTGCTTCCGATACACATACGAGCGGAATCAAGCATAATTCTACTCATGGTCAAGTCTCCCTTTACAATATAAAATTCCGCCATATAAGCATAATTAGAACTATTTCTTTTAGCATATCCCGAATATCGGTCTCTAATACGAGAAAGTGATTCGACTTCATCATATTTCCCTAATCTCATTTTGGTAGGTATTGATTTATCTAACAGATAACACATGACAAAGCTATCGGGGTGTTCTATCTTTGAGATTTCAACAAACGTTTCATTAAAAACTCTGTCAGACTCATAAAATTTATAAATAGAAGCAAAGTCCAATCCAAGGTCAATCATGGATAGTAAATAATCATTTTCCATTCCGATTCTCTTGAATGCATTAATGGCAAGGCTATCATAACTTACCGAATATTTTGCCAAGCCAGGTTTATCAAGCAAGAAAGTCAAATGTGTTGACGTTCTTCCTACCCATATATCCGATTTAAGATCTCTTGCTTCAAGATTTGCAAGAGCCATCGGTTTTATAGCCTCTATAAAATTCGAATTCCTATACTCAACATATCCTTTATAGAAATTTACTCTCAATCGGTAATCCCCATCAGGATGGTCATTAAAATAAATACATGCATTCGATAAAGCTAATGTGTCGATATCGGTTCTTTCTAATTTAATTTTCGCCTGTGCAGTCAACAAACCATATAAAGCACTGTCCCGTGAATTCCTTAGCTCCGACACCTCCTCAAGAATCCTCAAAGCGGAATCAGGAGAAGACTCCATAACTGAATCTGCCTTTTCCAATAATTCCTTAGAGCGAGAGTTATTGCATCCATTGACTAATAAACAGAATTCGGATGCTATTAGGAATAAAACTGAAATACGATATATTCTCAACATAAACTTAATATTTGGTGCAAATATAATACAATGATTCGGTAGTTTTGAGCTAACCGAATGATTACAAGGTTAATAAAT
>CAJTYD010000115.1 GCA_910583775.1 uncultured Muribaculaceae bacterium
CCCCGAGATTACAAATCACGTGCTCTGGCCAACTGAGCTAAAGAGGCAGGTGGGTGAGCTTACTACATCGCACCGCTCAACCCGCTACCCTTGCTTCCGTCAAGATCTGGGGGATTCACGGGGAGCTGGTCGTGTAGGACTCACCCGCCACAAAATTACAACTTTTTTATCATTTGACAAAAAGAATTTTTGTCTTATTGCCGCTTCCTGTTGCCAATATGCTTTAAATCAGCCCGTTTATCAGAATTCGCTGAGGCATTATCTGCCGGTTTTCTTCTCGCGTCGGGGACGGAAGTCCATGCGGTACTGGAGGGAGAGCATCACGTAGCGCGGCAGAATCTGATAGCGGGTCTCGGTGCGGCCCTGGGCGTTGACCGAATAATTGAGGCTCTTCTCTTTCCCGAGGATGTCGCGCGCGTTTAGGACCAGGAGAAGTTTCCCTTTCATGAGCTTGTAGGTGGCTCGCGCGTTCCAGATCAGACGGTTGTCGTTCATCTCATGCTGCGAATATCCGCGACGGGAATTCATCGTGATGTCGGTGGTGAGCTCAAGACCAAAGGGAGAGCGTTGCCGCTTATGTTCCATGTCTTGCGGGCGTTGTCGGCGAAATAGTCGATGCCTCCGCGGTATATCTTCGACAGACCTTTCTCCGGCTCGCGATACCAGTTGCGGCTCCGGTCGGCAGGCTTGTCGTTGTCGTTGATGTTGTTGACGTTGCCATAAACGCTGAGACGCGAATTGTTGGTGTAGTGCATCCCGAAGACACGCCCGAGCCAGCGGCCGTGGGTACCTCCGCCGGCCTCCACGTTGATCAGGTTGCCCGCCATGTAGTCTTTCTTAAGGCGTACGTCCATCACGTATTCCTCGTCTCCGGTCTTTTTGCCCATAAGCTCGCCGAGGCGGCTCTGCTTCTCGTAAACCTGGATGTCCTTCACCATATATGCTCCGAGATTGTCGAGCATCACCTGCTTGTTGCCCTTGAAGAAATCGCGGCCGTTCAGTAGAAGCGACTCCACATACTTGCCGTTGACATATATCTGTCCTCCCTCGCGGATCTCCACGCCCGGAAGCTGTTTGACAAGGGCATCGAGCATCGAGCCCTCCGGCAGATCGAAGGCGTCGGCGTTATAGACTATCGTGTCCCCCTTGTTGTAGAACTTGATCTTGCTCGCCTTGACCGTTACCTCCCCAAGCTCTTTCACTTTAGGAATCCGCTTCATATAGATGTTGGGAAGATTGCGGCTCGATTCACGGCGACCGATCTTTGTCATAGTATAGGGGAACAGCGTAGTCTCATAATCCTCGCTGACTACCTCTATTACATACTTGCCTTCAACTTTGGGGATATTGAGATAATAAGGCGACCGATACACAATCACCGGCTCCTCGCCCTCCCATCGGTCGACGTAGGCATACTGTGTTATCTTTGTCGAATCCACCGTATTGCCGGCGGCATCAAGTATCCGGACCTTTCCCTTTTTAAGTTCATGTGAGGTCACGGCATCGTAAACACGTCCCTGGAGACGGATCTTTTCCTGAGCGCAGAGTGGCAGCACGGCCACCGACATAATAAGAAACAGGAAGGGGAGCAATATCTGGCTTCCGGAAAAACGCTTCATAATTTAAGGTTTAGAATAAAAGATATCCGATCGTTTAGTAGAATCTGATTACAATTTATATTTCGCAAATTCTTTCAAGTTTCAAGATTCACTTATGAAGATTTTGTTACAAAAAATAAATCGATTTATTCATAGTAAAATTAATATTTAGCCCGCTCCTAAACAAATCTTTCTTAATAGTGCCTGGAAAAACCTTAACAATATAAAATCTTACATTTGCAGTTTTAGGCCATAAAAACATAATTTTTTACATGTTTTTCGTGAAAATAATTAAGATTAAATCTTACATCATAGTTTTTTATCTTACATATTAACGAAAAATCTTACATTCACCTTTTATACTTAAATCTAATCAGCTTTAAATCTGCTGATTATCGGGTAGTCAGATTTTGCGGAATTTATGCATATTTAAATTTATTTCCTGATAATCAATAATGTAAGATATGTATGATAAGTAAGATTAAATGTCTGCGCCGACACAGCGGGTTGTAAACGCACTGCTCCTCAGGCGCTTTCCGCGCGATGCATGGCATTTTGTTATCGCCTCACCGAGCCGCAGATGAAAGGCCGAAGACCTACCCTGATAACTCCGATAGCTCCGACAAGGACCTTTGAAAGCACTCTCCGAAAGTAAAAGATGTGACTGAAATCAATAATTGTTAATTCTGACTTTTTTTTGTAATTTTACATTCGAATCCGGCTCTACAAGCCAAAACTTAACATTGAAGTTGTTTAAACTAATTTACGTATCCTAAAATTAATGAAGAAATTTAAACTTTATGGCAATCTTCATTAATCTTTCGGGCATCTTTGAGCCTTCTCTTCGGGACCAACCTTTAGGTTGCTCCCTCATCAAATGCTCAAATCTGCTCCACAATCTTAATAAATCTTACCATAAAAATTAGTTTAAACAACTTCATTAAGCATAACAATTATCTTAAATCATATACAATCAAAGCATGAGAATCAAAAATCTTTTTCTGTTAGTGTTTCTCGGTGTGCTGTCGGCCACAGCAGCGACCACACCTAAATACGTGTTCTTCTTCATCGGCGACGGCATGGGAATGGGCCATGTCAACGCTACCGACTATTATAACCGAATGGTTCTTGGCAACGACGAGAAAATACTGATGCTTCAGTTTCCCGTCGCCTCGCAGGCACAGACCTATTCCGCCTCCTCCCCCATCACCGACTCGGCAGCCGCCGGAACAGCCCTCTCCACCGGCAACAAGACAAAAAACGGCATGCTCGGCATGACTCCCGACTCAGTTCCCGTTACATCGATCGCCCGCACCCTCAAGGATAACGGCTGGGGAGTTGCAGTACTCACATCCGTATCGCCCGACGACGCCACCCCCGGTGCCTTCTATGCCCATCAGCCTTACCGCAGCATGTATTATGAAATCGGCTGCGACGCCGTGAATTCCGGCTACGACTTCCTCGGAGGCGCCGAGCTCCGCGGAGCCGTCGACCGTAAGACAGGGAAACCCACCGACCTTATGGATCGCGTGAAGAAAGCCGGGATCAAGGTAGTCCGTGGCACCGACGCCCTCCGTGGCGTGGACGCCGACCGCGTCATCGTCCTGGCTCCCGAGGATGCCCGCACAAACAACAACGACATCGGCTATACCATCGATTCGATTCCGGGTGCAATGACAATCCAGCAGCTCACCGGCGCCGCTCTCGACCATCTTCTCAAGAAATCGCCCGACCGCTTCTTCATGATGGTGGAAGGCGGAAACATCGACCATGCAGCCCATGCCAACGACCCCGGCGGCACGATCAAGGAGATCCTGAATTTCCAGAACGCCATTCAGGTCGCTTACGATTTCTATAAGAAACATCCCGAGGAGACCCTTATCGTAGTCACAGCCGACCACGACACCGGAGGCATGGCCATCGGCACGCGCACAAACCGCACCGGCGTCAACCTCAGTCTTATCGACTACCAGCGGATGTCGAAAGACGCCTTCTCCGACTATTGCCAGAAACTCCTGAAGGACAACACCGCAATCTCCTGGGAAGAGATGAAACAGCTCCTTTCAGACAAATTCGGCTTCTGGAGCCGGATAAAGCTCACCGAAAAACAGACAAAGAAACTCCACAAACTTTTCAACAAAACCTTCGTGGAACGTAAAGGGAAAGACAGCAAGGAGCTTTACAACAGCTTCAACGAGTTTGCCGTCAACGTCTTCGACACTCTTAACGCATGGGTAGGCACAGGCTTCACCACCTCCTCCCACACAGCCAATCCCGTGCCTGTATTCGCCATCGGCGCCGGTGCAGAGAAATTCAGCCGGGCCCTCAACAACACCGAAATCCCCATGCTCATCCTCGAGTCAACAGGCGTAAAGGCCAGATAAACCGGCCTCGTCTTTCACACTTTCACAAAACTCACATAAAAAAATTGCCCCCGGGGTGCTCTCACAGCGGCCCGGGGGCTTTAACTTACATTGCCTTTTAAACTATAAAATCCCTTTATTAGGCGTAATATCAAGGCCGGCGGCTTCGACA
>CAJTYD010000116.1 GCA_910583775.1 uncultured Muribaculaceae bacterium
CTCCCCAGGGGATAGCATGGTGCATTGCCATGGTTGCCAACGGTGCTTCTTCGGAAAGTGAAACACTCCGGGAAATGCTTGATGTTTTGAAAATAAACGAGGGTGTTTCATTGCAGGATGTCAATGATTATAGCGCCAAACTCATCAACGCTATTACTGGAGAGCATGGAGGTACCACGATAGGAATTGCCAATTCCGCATTCTATAAAAATGAGATTGGAATAAACAACACCTTTGCAAAATATCTTAGAACATTTTATAATGCAGAGTTATTTGCTGATGCCTCAGATAAACAGCTCGACAACTGGATTGAAGGGAAAACAAATGGTTTGATAAAGGATTTCGCGAAAAATAGAAATTTAGAAAGACTTGATTTCGGAGTGTTGAATGCTGTGTGTTTCTCGGGTTACTGGGAAAATGAATTTGATATAAAGAATACGAAAGACCTTGTTTTTCATAATTCTGACGGTTCCATAACACGGCATCCCATGATGTGCGACACTCAAAGTGTGAAAGTTTTTGAGAATGAATGCTGTAAGAGTTTGAGAATGCCGTTTAGAAATAATTCTTTTGCTATTTATTTCCTTATACCTAAGGAAGGGAAGAGACTTAATGAAGTCTTGGATGTTCTTGATGGATCCGAGTGGACGAGTCTTATTAAAGGTGTGGACATATCCGAAAGCTCTACAGATATTCATATTCCGAAATTTGAAATAGAAAGTGAGATTGATTTTGTCAATATATTAGAGGATATGGGAATGGAGAGAGTCTTTACTTCTGAGGCGGAATTGGAGAATCTATGTCAGAAGCCGGAATTCATGCAGTATCTGGATCAAGCGACACTTCTTTCGATTGATGAGAAAGGGACTAAGGCAGCTTCAGTTTCAAGATTCAGTACTGGCCCGACGTCTGCTCTTCCTGGTACTTTTTATCTTGACGAGCCTTTCTATTATTTCATTACCGAGGAGAGTACGGGAGCGATACTTTTCGCCGGCAAGATCTCGCAGCTGTAACTGTATTGTAGTTGTATTTGAATGGTAATTGATAACCTGCAAAAATTAAATTTTTGCAGGTTATTTTGTGTCATTGTGAGATATTGACTATTTTTGCGCCGATTATTGAAATGTTTGATTTCTATGAAATCAAGGGCAATGTAGGGACGCACGGTTCGTGCGTCCGGATTTTTGCTTCGGATGCAGGGACATGACTTTGGCATGTTTCAACCGGCTGGCGGATGCACGAGCCGTGCGTCCCTACATCGCGGGAAATAAACACATTCTTAGGATATGTCAACAAACACAGTGGACAATGCGCGTAAGGTTACGACCCGGCGGCTTATAGAGATGAAGCAGCGCGGCGAGAAGATCGCCATGCTGACGGCTTACGACTATTCATCGGCAAAAATAATTGACGAAGCAGGTATCGACGTTATCTTAGTGGGCGACTCGGCCTCTAACGTGATGGCGGGAAATATGACTACCCTTCCCATCACCCTCGACCAGATGATCTATCACGCCAAATCGGTGATGAAGGCTACGAAACGCGCCTTGGTGATCGTGGATCTTCCGTTCGGCTCCTATCAGGGCAATTCGAAGGAGGCGCTCGCCTCGGCCATCCGCATCATGAAGGAAAGCCATGCGGAGGCTGTGAAAATGGAGGGAGGCTCGGAAATCAGGGAATCGATCGAGAGGATACTCTGCGCCGGTATTCCGGTGATGGGCCATCTCGGACTCACTCCACAGAGTATAAATAAGTTCGGGACCTACAACGTCCGCGCCCGCGAAGAGGAGGAGGCTAAGAAGCTCCTCGAAGACGCGAAGATGCTCGAAGAGATAGGCTGCTTCGGAATCGTGCTTGAGAAGATTCCCTCCGAGCTTGCCGCGAAGGTAGCCAAAGAGGTCAGTATTCCTGTCATCGGCATCGGCGCCGGAGGCGGCGTCGACGGCCAGGTGCTCGTGATGCACGATATGCTCGGCATCAACAAAGGGTTCTCGCCGCGTTTTCTGCGTCGTTACGCCGACATCGCCGGCGTGATGGAGGACGCCATAGGCCGCTACGTGGCCGACGTGAAGAGCAGCGACTTCCCCTCCGCCGCCGAATCCTACTGACAATAAGACCGGAGGACAGATATTTTAATTTTAGACAGGACCACAGTAGTACAATATTATGTGCTTCTGTGCTTCTGTCTATAATAGTTATATCGTTCTCCTGTACCATTGTCTAAAATCTCCCGCAAAGAGGCAAAAGGGTCCCCAGGTCATAGCGACGATGATTTCCCCCGGTAGCTGCTTATTCATACGAAAAATGGATAAAATTCCGGTTTATGGGGTGACGATATGTTTGGTGATTGAGATGGAACGGGGCCGCGGGTGCTGTATTTTAATGGATAAGGCGGCCTAAGGGACGGAGGGGTTAATTTTGCAGAGAAGATATAATTCACTATTGCTTTTTATTCACTGTTACTTTTTGAAATATGACTGAGAAAGAGAGAAAAATGAGACTGCAGTTGGGAGCGGCCACGCTGTTGGTCGTGGCCGGTTGCGCGTTGCTGGCGGCCGGCTTCTTAGCGCCGCCAACCGGGGAGATTCATTCATCGGTGCTGGTAGCCTTCGGCGAAGTCATCACCTTCGCAGGGGCACTCTACGGGATCGATTACCATTACCGCTTCCGCGACAAATAACTTGCCAGAATTAAATAACTCAACATATAAATAACTTGCGATTATGAAGAAGGATACGATTCTGATACATTGCACGGCCACACCGGAGGGCCGGGAGGTGACGCGGCGGGATCTTGAGGCCTGGCACAAGGCTGCGCGGTTCGAGCCATACGTCAATCCGGCCGATGGCTCGAGAACCTACGCCGGCTACCATCTCCTCGTGCATCTCGACGGCTCTTACGAACGGTTGCGTCCCGATTCGGCCCGCGGACAGCACTGCCCGCAGGAGAACATGAATAATCGGGCGATCGCCGTCTGCTATGTAGGCGGCTGCGACCGCGGAATGAAGCCAAAGGATACGCGCACCGAGGCGCAGAAACACGCTCTGACAACAATTCTGCGTACATTGCGGGCGCGATACCCCGAGGCAAAGATCATGGGGCACCGCGACGTGAAGGGAGTGAGAAAAGCCTGCCCGTCGTTCGACGCCCTGACGGAATATTCATCGATTTAAATACGAACAGGCACCATTAATAAAATGAAGGGAAAGGGTATAATAGGGTCAGTGCTTCCGCTGATGGCACTGATTGTCATTTGCGGCTGCACAAAGAAAATATACGTTCCGGTAGAGAGCCGTCTGGTCATGACGGATTCAGTGAGGATCGCGACAATAAGAAGGGATTCGGTATGGCTGAAGGACTCGGTGTTTGTGTCCGTTCGCGGCGACACCGTAATAAAAGAGAGCTACAGATGGCGGACTCGCGACCGCTTCGTGATCGATACCGTCTACAAAGAGAGGCGAGACACGGTGAAGGTGACAGTCGTAAAAGAAATCCCGGTCGAGAAAGCGGAGAAGCGTAGCTTATTCCGAAGAATGGCCGACGGTCTCCTGAGTATCCTCGCGGTCGTCGGCGTTGTGGCTGTCATCGTGGCGGCCTGGCGAAGATGGTGGAGGGGCAAAAAGAAATCCGGCAATCTTTAAAAGACTGCCGGATTCATTCTCAGTCGGGGTGACAAGATTCGAACTTGCGACCACACGCCCCCCAGACGCGTACTCTAAACCGGGCTGAGCTACACCCCGAGAATGCTTTTGCTTTCGCTTAAGCGACTGCAAAGTTATATTCTTTTTTGAAATCCGCCAAATTTTTAGTCAAAAAAATTATCGATTCCGCGAAAATTTCTTTTTGAAGATAATTTTTGAAATTTTTTTCAAAAAATATTTCGAAATATTTGGTCAATTAAAAAAAAGGTTATAACTTTGCACTCGCAATCGGGAAACAGAGAACAAGATTGCAGACAAGTCTTCAAAGACACCCCAGATTGGTGCGGTAGTTCAGCTGGTTAGAATACATGCCTGTCACGCATGGGGTCGCG
>CAJTYD010000117.1 GCA_910583775.1 uncultured Muribaculaceae bacterium
TAATGGTGATGTCTATTCCACATTATCGCCTTAGCGTGTCCGCTGAATAGTTACGAAGAGAGGGACGAATTGTGAAATGTCGTTAAGATTTGTTGAATATTTCTTAAGTAACGATGAAAACTCGGATGTTGTTCAGAATATTTTAGTAAAAATGAATATTTGATGTATTATTTTGCAATCATGTTATAAAACATCCTTCCCGAAGGAGGGGATTGTCATGACAGCGATAAACTGAAAAGGTTTTAGTTTGTTAACATGATAGTATGAACTGTGTGGTATGCCGTGAGACTGGAAAATGAATAATTCGGTTTTTGAAAAACACATTGAAAGACACATAAACTAATTATCTCTATTATGGATTGGTTCGTAGAAACGCTTCGGGAAAACCCGTCGATTGCCATATTCCTGACATTGGGAATCGGTTTTCTCGTAGGCAAATTAAAATACAAGACATTTTCGTTGGGAACCGTGACATCGGTTCTGCTTGTAGGTGTGCTTGTAGGTCAGCTCGATATTCCGCTTTCCGGACCGATGAAGTCGGTTTTTTTCCTTCTCTTCCTCTTTGCAATAGGATATAGCGTTGGCCCTGAGTTTTTCCGTGCCCTGAAGGGATCGGGTCTTAAACAGGTCGGCTTTGCGGTAGTGATGTGTGTGGTATGTTTCCTTGTCACATGGGGCGTTGCGCTGCTGTTCCATTATAATGTAGGGGAGGCGCTCGGCCTTTTCGCCGGGGCTCAGACCATTTCGGCGGTGATAGGCGTCGGGCAGGACGCGATAAGCAATATGAATGCGTCGGCAGCCGACAAAACGGCCTGGACAAACATCATTCCTGTCTGCTACGCGGTGACCTATATTTTCGGCACAATAGGCTCGGCCTGGATCCTCGGTTCGCTCGGTCCGCTGATGCTCGGAGGCCTCAGGAAGGTAAGGCAGCAGACTGCAGATCTTGAGAAGGAGATGAACCAGAGCGACATCACCTCCGACCCGGCCTATATAAACGCTTTGCGTCCGGTTGTCTACAGGGCATACCGGGTGGAGAGCGACTTTTTCAGCACCCCGAAGAGCCTGTCGGAGATTGAGGAGAAGATCGCCGGTCTCGGCCGCCGTATCTTTGTCGACAGAGTGAGGGTGAAAGGAAATATTATAGACGATCCGGCCGGGAATGTCGTGGTTTCAAAAGGCGACGAGGTGGTTTTAAGCGGACGTCGCGAAACCGTGATAGAGGATGAGTCGTGGATAGGCCCGGAAGTGGCCGATGCCGCGTTGCTTGAATTCCCTGTCGAGAGCGTGGACGTGATGGTTGCCAATAAGAAACTTGACGGCAAGACTGTCGATGACCTGCGTCGGATGCCGGAAATGAACGGCGTGCTTATTTCGAAGATTACGGATTCTAACGGCACGAGTATTCCGGTGCTTGCAAAGACGGAGCTTCACACAGGATTCACCATTCATATTCAGGCTCTTTCCCAGGAGGTGAAAAAAGCGGCTGCTTTGATAGGTTATCTTGACAAGCCCACGACCCAGACGGATATGGTTTTTGTCGGACTCGGTATCTTCATAGGCGCCCTTATAGGAGCGATCACGATCCATCTCGGGGGAATCCCGGTGAGCCTTTCAACAAGCGGAGGCGCCCTTATCGCAGGCCTTGTCTTCGGATGGCTCCGGTCTAAACATCCGACATTCGGACGGATTCCTGCCTCTTCTCTGTGGATTCTCAATAACCTTGGCCTTAACATGTTTATAGCCGTGATCGGAATAGAATCGGGACCGACATTCATCAAGGGGATAGAGAGTGTGGGATGGATGCTGTTTGTGGCGGGCATAATAGCGACGACAGTCCCCTTGATCCTCGGTGTCTGGATCGGAGACAAGATATTCAAATTCCCTCCCGCCATCAACCTTGGATGCAACGCAGGAGCGCGAGTCACCACTGCCTCTTTGGGTGCCATTCAGGATTCACTGAATTCAACTCTTCCGGCCATGGGTTATACCATAACATACGCTATCGGAAACACTCTTCTGATCCTGATGGCTGTGTTGATGGGGATTATAATGTAAATTAAAAGACTACTAAAGACAATAGATTATGAAAGACACTAAAGACGTGCGCAAATATGAGGAGGAACTCGAAAAACTGAGTCCTTTTGAGATTAAAAACACTCTTATTCAGCTTGCCCAGGAGGACGCGAGAACCTCCACCTCAACATTCCTCAATGCAGGCAGGGGAAATCCGAACTGGATTTCCACATGTCCGCGCGAGGCATTTTTCCTGCTTGGAAACTGGGCGATGGAAGAATGTCGCGACGAGATGTATCTTAAGCCCGGAATCGCCGGAATGCCTTCGCCCGAAGGAATAGGCGAGAGGTTGCGTACTTTCCTTCGCGACAATTCGGCACGCCGCGGAGCCGCTCTGTTGCAGAACGCTCTTGACTACGCCGAAAAAGAGCTCGGGATATCTGCCGATTCTCTTGCATACGAATGGGCTGACGGAATAATAGGAGACCATTATCCCACGCCTTCCAGGATTCTTGTGAACACGGAGAAAATTGTCAGGGCCTATCTTGCACAGGAGATGGGCGACCATGCTCCCGGACAAGGAAAGGAATACGATCTTTTCGCAACCGAGGGAGGAACGGCGGCGATGTGTTATGTCTTCGATTCGCTCGAGGTGAACCATCTTCTTAAGAGAGGCGACAAAATAGCGCTGATGACCCCTATCTTCACCCCATATATAGAGATTCCGGAACTTGACAGGTATTCTTTCGATGTGACAAACATCTATGCCGATTCTCTCGACAGCGACGGCTATCACACCTGGCAATATCCAAAAGAGCAGATGGATGCACTGAGAAACCCGGAGATAAAGCTTGTGTTTATTGTCAATCCTTCCAATCCACCCAGCTACAGGCTTGACCAGACATGTCTCGACTATCTGGTGGATATTGTCAGGAAGGACAATCCCAACCTCATGATAGTCACCGATGATGTTTACGGAACTTTTGCCAAGGATTTCAAGAGCCTGATGTATGTGTTGCCGGCCAATACTCTTTGCGTCTATTCGTTCTCGAAATATTTCGGAGCGACAGGTCTGCGGCTTGCAGTGGTCGCGGCCGCCAAAGAGAATATCTTTGATCGTCTGATCGCCGAAGAACCGGCAGCCGAACATCAGGATCTCATAAAGAGGTATTCCTCGCTGTCGCTGACTCCCGACAAGATACCGTTTATCGACCGGATGGTGGCCGACAGCCGCTCTGTTGCCCTGAACCATACCGCCGGCCTTTCCACTCCCCAGCAGGTTCAGATGAGTCTCTTCGCCATCATGTGCCTGATGGATAAGGAAAATGTTTATAAGAACAGGATGCAGTCGATGATCGAGAACCGTCTGGATGCCCTCTGGAAGGGTACCGGCTTCACGCTTGTGGAGGATCCTATGAGAGTAGGCTATTACAGCGAAATCGACATGATGGTATGGGGCAAGAAAATCTATGGAGCCGATTTCTGCGACTGGCTGAAGAAGAATTACGATCCGCTTGACATTGTGATGAGGCTTGCTCAAAGGACGTCGGTGGTATTGCTCAACGGAAGCGGCTTTGACGGTCCGAACTGGTCGGTACGTGCATCCCTGGCCAATCTTAATGCCAGCGACTATCTGAAGATCGGATCTGCGTTGAGGTCGATTCTCGACGGCTATTATAAAGAATATAAAGCTCAGAAATAGGAATAGACTGTTCGGAGATGTCGGCTGTGTCTTTACACGGCCGGCATCTTTATCTTCGGGAGGTTTAATGCAAAAATTATTCATTAAAAAAAGAAAAAAGGAATAAAAAACGGTAATATCCCAAAATGATTTGGATAATTGAAAAAAACATTATAATTTTGGTTTTTCGTTAAATCGAATCTTCGATTCATAATCTTTGACCTTATTTATTTTTACCTTAAGTACATGACAAAAATTTGAAAACATCGAATTTTGGGGTATAAGTCGGAC
>CAJTYD010000118.1 GCA_910583775.1 uncultured Muribaculaceae bacterium
CGTCCGACTTATACCCCAAAATTCGATGTTTTCAAATTTTTGTCATGTACTTAACGATTTTTTCTCAATGTGCCACTATTCATAAACATAAATCTTAGGAAACTCGTCTAAAAAGAAACGAATAAAAATAACTAACGAAACCTCTTAAAAAAACAGAATAGAGCTTCCCATTTTCGATTTATCCAACTAAACAGTACAACACACGCACACCACAAACTCTATAACCAACTATAATTAAGCATAATTACAACTAACAGCACAATAAATTATGCTTTTGTTTCTAAAGCGAATCTGTCGCCATATTATTTTACGAGGAAACGGTCGCCGGTAGAGCGAACGATGTTGTCGAAATATTCCTGGTTGTAGCCCGGGAAATCGGGAGAGACGGAGCGGCCGTAGGGATTGCGCTTGAATTTGCCGTTTTCATCGAGCTTCTTGCGGTTGCCGTCAAGATAACGCACAAGCAGGAACTGCGCGAGATCTCGGTATGCGTCAGTAGCCTCCTTTGCAATCTCCGCGCCTTCGAGATTAACCGCCTTTTCAAGAGCGGCCATATCGCCGGCATCATAAAGAGCCTTCAGCTCCTTCTCCTTCGCGGCTCTGCCGGAAATATATTTTTTCTCAAGCCCCTGCTGAACCTTGCGTATGTCAGGAATCATCAGGTCATAGCGGTTATACGCCTGGTTGGCGACCCAGTTTGTCATCCAGAAATTGGCTGTCGGAGAAAAAGTAAGCAGATCGCCGTTACCTGGGCGCACCTCTAAGGGCACCTCCGTCATCGAGCAATAGAAAGGCATATAGACCGACGTGTTGGCGTCATCGGTGCCGAACCAGAGCACTCCCCCAACGGGATCCGGGAGATAGGCGCGTGTCTGCGCCACGAAAGACCAGGCGGTCTGTTGCGTGCCGATGGCGCGTTCATGCGCATAGGTCTTGCCGTCAACCTTATAGTTAAGCGGTCGCCAGCGGTAAGGCACATGGTTCGGCCCGGCGCCTATGTCATCGGTCATGTCGAACGGAGTTCCCTCGAAATGATCGCGCATGGCAAGCTGCATATCCTCAAGGCTTACCTTTTTGTCGGGAATAACATAGAGGGGCATCGGCTCGTCGGTCTTTCCTGAAACCCACCCGAACCATTCGTCGGCCTTCTCTGCCGGGACAAACCGGCGGAAGTATGACCAGACGCGGGCATCGCAGGTTCTGCGCGAAGCCGGGTCATGGACGTCGAAAGTGTCGGCGAACGAGAAATCGGCATCCTTGCCGTTGAAATAGCCGCGCTTGCGGACAAACTTCATCAGATCCTTCGAATACCTCACATTCTCCTTGTCCTTATAGTCTACCTTACGGATCCGGGGTTCATTGGCATGGCCCGAGATCGCGTTGTCGGGAATCCTTACAGCCACCCACAACGCTCCCTTCTCGGCACCCTTGCCGATCATCTCCATTATCCAGACTTCGTTCTTGTCGGCTATGGTAAACGTTTCGCCTGTGCTCGCATAACCATATTTCTCTACAAGATCCGTCATGACATCGATCGCCTCCCGTGCGCTTTTGCTGCGTTCGAGCGCTATGTAGATAAGCGATCCGTAATCGAGGATGGAATTTCCCGTGGTGTCGGCCAGCTCCGGGCGACCGCCCCACGTTGTCTCCCCTATCACAACCTGATGTTCGTTCATGTTGCCCACAACGTTATATGTCTCCGCGACCTGCGGAATCTCGCCGAGCGGCTTATAGCTTCCCCAGTCGATGATCTGACGCATCGAGCCCGGAGCATGCTTCCCCCTTGCGGCATGATACAGGTCTCCGAAGCGGGTATGCGAATCGTCGGCGTATGTCACAAGTATCGAACCGTCGGCCGTAGCCTTCTTCCCGGCTATCAGATTGGTACAGGCCAAAGCTTCCGCGCCGCAAAACAGGGAGGCGGCTATCATTCCGGCGACTGCCAGTCTGTTTGATAATGATCTTTTCATTTATTCTTATTAAGTTTTTCAATGGATTTACGTATGATATCTACTGTTGTCTTATCAGAAGCGAATACCGAGTATAACCCCTGGTCCTCATGGGCCGGATCGCAGGTGAAATCGTCACCGGGATGCCATGATTTATGGGCAGGTTTCGCCACTCCGCCCCAGCCCCAGAAGTTTACACCCGCTACAACCGGATTAACTGAAGGAAGATTCAGAATGAACTCATAATATCTGTCGCGGGCAGAGACAGGCGTTCCCAAAGCTATCGCCATGCCGTCGCGCGGATAACCGAATTCCTCGATAACTATTGGTTTCTTGATTTTTTCGGCTATAGCCACGTGCTCCTCCACGTATTCACGAGATTTCTCTATGGCGTTCGGAATGGAACCCTCTATATTCTTCCTGTCGGTCCAGCCCCAGTTGTTGGGCCAGATATGGATGTTTGCATAATCGATCTCCGGATATGCATGAATCTCCTCCCATAGATCTATGTCACCCTCGCATCCGACTTTTCCCTCGCTTCCCGTCGATACAAGATGATTAGGGTCGATGGTCTTAATCAGTCCTGCCGTCTCGCGTATCCAGTCGGCCAGATCGCGCTTGGCCTCCTTTGAAAAAGCTCTCGGCTCGTTGGCGATCTGCCACGACATAATGGCCGGAGAGTCCTTATAAGGCTTGCCGGTATATCTGTTTGTCCGGCTGATTATGTTTTTCACATGAGCGGCGGCCATCTCCTTAGCCTTTTCGTTGCCGACGAACTTAGAGGCATAACGGGTGTAGGTCTCGTAGCCGTCGCGTAATGGCAGAGGAGCCTCGGCCTCGCCGGCCCATTCAAGGTATGTGGTGTAGCCGCCGCTCCATTCCCAGGCGTTGTTGAGGTAAACCACCGCCTTCATTCCCCTCTTCTCAAGCTCGGCGAGGAAATAGTCGAGCCCGTCAAGAAGCCGGTCGTCATACACGCCTGGAGCGGTCTGGAGAGTCGGCTCCACGTGATAGTCCACTCTTCGCGAGCCGTCGGCTCCGGCCAGGACACGAAGATTGTTCACCCCCATCTTCTGAAGCAGGTCGAGCTCATCGGCAAGCCTCGCCCTGTCGCCGTTCTCTGCGGCAAGAAGAGGACCATACCAGAAGTTGGTGCCTATGAAATTATACCGTTTGCCGTCTATCTTCAGTTCTCCCTCCTCGCAATATACGAATCCCGGCTTTTCGGCATACACCGGGAAAGAAGCCCCGACCAGCAGCCCTACAGCAAGAACCCGTCTCATAAGATTCTTAAGTTTCATTTGGTTAGTGTAATAAAACTATTAATTATCGATCCGGCCTCGACAAAATTTTATGCCATCAGAGGCCATATCCGTTTCGGGCATGAATTTATAAACGATTTGGATAATATGCAATAGAAAAATGCTCAAATTTTAATGGACAGTTTCTAAACAGCAAGTTTTTATACTGACAGAGATCTACACGCCTGCACGACACTCAGCAGAATCGAAAACATTTTTATCCTTCAATCCGTTTCCTTAATAAAAACGGTTCCATTGTAAGTAAGTGTTGGGATTTAATTTATACTTAATACGAGTTTATTATTGAGTTGATTTCGGTGCGGAGAGATGGAGCATATAGACATATGCGACTGAACGACAAGCCGGAAGCAACCAAAAAGAAACCGTAGTAAGTATAAAAGAAATTTCTTCATTTACTATCGTTTAAATTTCAATACTTACTTATTAATTATGACACGAACTATCGCAATAATAACATGCTTTCTCGCCGCCTGCTTTCTGATTCCGGTTCAGGGAGAGTGTTCCGAGCTTCTTGACTATGAGCCGGAGCCGGAGGCGATATGCTATGTCGTGTCATATTGCGACATAAAACCGGGAAACAGGAAATCCAATACAAACGAGGTTCTTCTAAG
>CAJTYD010000119.1 GCA_910583775.1 uncultured Muribaculaceae bacterium
CAATCTTGCGTTAACCTTAAAATCTAATACCATGAAAAACTCAATGCAAAATTAATAATTATTTCTGAAATATGTTGCATAACATATAAAATATTTCTCGTTTTAACACTTTATAAACTTTCTCGCACAATAATGCAGTATATTTTCATAATTCAGCTCAATTATTTTCAAATCTGAGGTAATAATGCCCCCGATCGCTCTTTTCCATCCGGTTCATGAAAGCCATAAAACATCACCGATTCTTTTTAAAATAGGCGTGAAAGTGTTAACTTTGTAGGAGAAGTTACTAACATTATTCACGTCTAACACTAAAACATATCATGAATCGTCTTTTGATTTCAGCATTGGTCGGTCTTGCTGCCGCCGCTCCGCTGTCGGCCCAGACATTTACGGAATGGCAGAATCCCGAAGTCAATGCTGTGAACAGAGCGCCTATGAGAGCGGCGAAATTCGCTTTCCAGAAAGGTGAGAATGCTCTGAAAAACATGGACCGCAAGCAGTCGGCCAATTACCTGAGCCTTAATGGCACCTGGAAATTCAACTGGGTAAACGACGCTACGCAGCGCCCCGTGGATTTCTGGAAGAAAGATTTCAACGACAAGGGCTGGGACAACATTCAGGTTCCCGGAATCTGGGAAATGAACGGCTACGGCAAGCCCGTATACGTAAATAACCTTTATCCCTGGAGAAATATCGCACCCCTTGAACCACCGGTTGTACCGACACAGGACAACCACGTCGGAACATACCGCCGCGAGATAAAGGTCCCCGCTTCCTGGAAAGGAAAAGAGATTTTCGCACACTTCGGTTCCGTGACATCCAACATCTACCTCTGGGTTAACGGCAGATTCGTAGGATATAGCGAAGACAGCAAGCTCGAGGCCGAGTTCGATCTTACCCCCTATCTCGTTCCGGGCAAGGAAAACCTTATCGCCTTCCAGGTGTTCCGCTGGTGCGACGGCTCATATCTCGAGGACCAGGATTTCTTCCGCCTCAGCGGCGTAGGTCGCGACTGCTACCTCTTCGCACGCGATAAAAAACGCGTAGCCGACATGCGCGTCACCCCGGATCTTGAAAACAATTATGCCGACGGCGTACTGAACGTCGACCTCACCCTCACCGGCAACTCACCCGTTGAGCTCGTGCTCAATGACGCCGACGGCAACCAGGTGGCAACCGCAACCGCAACAAAGAGCGGCCGCACCGTCATGAAGCTCGCCAACGCAAAAAAATGGAGCGCTGAGGATCCTTATCTCTACACCCTCACCGCCTCTATGGCCGGCAACAGCGAGGCTGTACCCGTAAAAGTCGGGTTCCGCAAGATCGAACTCACCGGAGGCCAGGTGCTCGTAAACGGCAAACCCATACTCATCAAGGGCGCCAACCGTCACGAGCTTGATCCCGACGGCGGCTATGTGGTTTCTCCCGAGCGCATGCTCCAGGACGTTCAGCTGATGAAGCAGCTCAACATCAACGCCGTCCGCACATGCCACTATCCCGACGACGAACTCTGGTATGACCTCTGCGACAAATATGGTCTCTATATGGTGGCCGAGGCCAACATCGAGAGCCACGGAATGGGCTACGGCGACAAGACGCTCGCTAAGGAACCGCGTTACGCCAAAGCACACATGGAGCGCAACCAGCGCAACGTGCAGCGCAACTTCAACCACCCCGCCATCATCTTCTGGTCGCTCGGAAACGAAGCCGGATACGGACCGAACTTCGAGCAGGCCTACAAATGGGTAAAGGCCGAGGATCCCAGCCGCGCCGTGCAGTATGAGCAGGCCCATCAGAAAGGTCTGACCGACATCTTCTGCCCGATGTATTACGGCTACAAGGGAATGGAGAAATACGCAAAGGAGCGTCCGCTCAACATCCCCCTCATCCAGTGCGAATACGCCCACGCGATGGGCAACTCGATGGGTGGCTTCAAGGAATATTGGGATCTTATCCGCAAATATCCGAACCTTCAGGGCGGATTCATCTGGGACTTTGTTGACCAGGGAATGCGCACGACGGGCAAAAACGGCGTTGAGATCTACGGCTACGGAGGCGACTTCGACCCGTGGGATCCGAGCGACGGCAACTTCTGCGCAAACGGTCTCGTAAGCCCCGATCGTCGTCCCAATCCTCATGCCGATGAAGTGAGATACTTCTATCAGAATATCTGGACAACTCCTGTAGACCTCGCCTCGGGCAAGATGAACGTATATAACGAGAACTTCTTCAAGGATCTCTCCGACGTAGAGCTCGAATGGACTCTTCTCCACAACGGCGTGGCTGTCCGCAGCGGCGTTCTCCAGACCCTCGACGTGGCTCCTGGTTCGACAACGGCGATCAACATCCCATACGGCAAGATCTCCGACGACGGCGAATGGTTGCTCAACGTCAAATACCGTCTCAAAGAGCAGTCAGATCTTCTGCCGGCCGGTCATCCGGTGGCTCACCAGCAGATCGTGATCCGCGAATCTGCAAGCCCGAAGATGGCTATCGATCCCGCGAATCTTCCCACCTACGAGATTCCCTCGCCTCAGATCATCGACAACCACCAGTTCTATCTCATCGTGAAGAACGATAACTTCACGATCGAATTCAACAAGCATAACGGCTTCATGTGCAAATATGCAGTCGACGGCACAGAGATGATCAAAGAGGACGGCCAGTTAACGCCTAACTTCTGGCGCGCTCCGACCGACAACGATTACGGTGCAAACCTCCAGAATAAATTCGCTGCATGGAAGAATCCGGAAATGAAGCTCACTTCGCTCAAGTCGAGCCTCAACGGAGGCATCGCCACGGTGGTAGCCGAATACGACATGCCTTCGGTAAGCTCAAAGCTCACGATGACCTATAACATCAACGGAGAGGGCGTGGTAAGAGTGAACGAAAATCTGCAGGCTACAAAAGACGCCAAGGTCTCGGGAATGTTCCGCTTCGGAATGCAGATGCAGATGCCCGAGTCGTTCAGCGACATCCAGTATTACGGCCGCGGACCGATCGAGAACTACGCCGACCGCAACCACTCTACAGAGCTGGGCATCTACAACCAGAAGGTAGCCGACCAGTTCTACCCCTACATGCGTCCGCAGGAGACAGGAACAAAAACCGATATCCGTTACTGGAAACAGCTCAACCAGTCGGGCAACGGTCTGGAGTTCACAGCCGAAAAGCCCTTCTCGGCTTCAGCGCTCAACTACTCGATCGAAAGCCTCGACAACGGTCCTCACAAGACCAACTCGCATTCTCCCGAAGTCGAGAAAGCTGATTACACCAACCTGCTCATCGACCTCGCCCAGATCGGTCTTGCATGCGAGAACAGCTGGGGAGCCCGTCCTCTCCCGCAGTATATGCTGCCCTATGGAAACTACAGCTTCACATTCATAATGAAGCCCGTGTTCCACCAGCTCCACAACTAATCCCCATACGCATTTAAATAAAAGGATGGCATGACGTGTGAGACATCATGCCATCCTTTTATTTAAATTGGGTTATGATTCGGGTTTATGGTTTAGATAATAACGGATTCCTATAATTTTCCCTATCCGAGTCAAAGGGTAACCTCTAAACCTTAACCCTAAACCATAAACTTAGGCTCATTAAAACTTTAATAAATTATGTATATATTTTCGATTCTGTTAACAAACATGCACAAAACGCCATCTCATGTTAAATAATTGTTAAAAACAAAATATTTTTATATGTTTGTGAGCATATTTTAAATAAAATTATTAATTTTGCGTTGAGTTTTTCATGGTATTAGATTTTAAGGTTAACGCAAGATTGGTTGTCGGGA
>CAJTYD010000120.1 GCA_910583775.1 uncultured Muribaculaceae bacterium
CCGACTTATACCCCAAAATTCGATGTTTTCAAATTTTTGTCATGTACTTAAATTATTTTTATATAGTGCTTATGGTTTTGATAGTATGGCAAGTGCTCACTTATTGAATTCAACAGTAAAAGCTGTATATAGCAGACGTGCCCGTCTACGCAATAAAATTGGGAATAAAGAGTGTAATAGAAATAAAGAATACCTTGCAGTTTTGAATTCTTTTGGCGAAAATGAACTGTTAAAATAAACTAATCTACTGCAATCACCTCATCTAATTAAGGCATGGAAAGCTTAAAAGAACACAAGAGTAAGCAAAGATATGTTCAATATTGATTTTTAACACTTTAGTTAATCAAACGAGTAATAATTCCTAAGTAAAGAGTAAGCATTTTCTATGAAATTAAATTAATTTTGGTTAGAAATTTTAATAGAAAATGTTATGAAAAAAATTCTCTTAATTATTTTTATTCTACCATGTATTATGCTTACAGCTTTAGCAGATGATACATCGGGAGAGGACAGTATGCCCGAAGGCGATCTTATATATAAAGATATGCCCCCCAATCCAACTAAAAACAGAATGCCAACTAACTCCTTCGTGGTATGTTACCATGAATCGGGCAATATAGAGTTAATTCTGCCTAAAAACGCCGAAACTGCAATGGTTAATATTTTTCAAAATGGAGTTCTAATTCATTCGAGTGAAATTTCGAGGAATCAAAACAAAATTTACCTTCCCTCTATTTATGGAGAAATATTTATAAGCATTAAAATTACAAACTACGGCTCTTATTCAGGATACATACTATTATAGTAAAAGAACTTTTATAATACAACTGGCTGACGATCAAGCTAAATGAGATCCATCTTGATCGGAATGCCGGAATTAACAAAATGGATCTCGCAAGAAACTATGAAAACCAATTTTACTATGCCTCTGGATGACCTTGAACTCATGGATGATGAATTGATGTTCATCATGGGTGGAGGAAGCGGCTCTTCTAATGGTGGCATGGGTTGCGGTTGCATTTGCTTTGAAGGATCCGGTTGTGGTTGCGGGTGTGGCGCAGGCAACGGATGCGGCTGCCTTTGCGGATGCAAAATTCCCGAAGAGGTAACAGAGCCCGAAGAACCCGATCCCACACCCGATCCCGATCCCAATACTTAAAGAAGAACAAGCCTTCATAAAACCGGGAAACTTTCAGATTCCAGTATTATAGCCTATTCATAGAAGAATTACCCCGGAATTATGAAATCTATCTCGAAACAACCGGAGGAGGTAAATACATAGGATATTTTTCAATCTGAAATACAACTGGCTGATGATCGAGTTAAATGAGATCCATCTTGATCGGAATGCCTGAATCAACAAAATGGGTCTTAATAGTTTTATATGGCAAATAAATTTACTATGCCTTTGGATGACCTTGAACTCATGGATGATGAGTTAATGTTCATCATGGGTGGAGGTAATGGAGAAGGATCGGGGGCCGGCTGCGGTTGCGGTTGTAAATGTGATGAAGGATCCGGTTGCGGATGTGGCTGCGGTTCAGGAAGTGGCTGCGGTTGCGGTTGCAACAGCTCCGGAGATATCAGGCGGTGCTCGCATGTGACGGAGCCGTTTACAAATGTTCGGGCAGGGACTTCACTGAAGAACACCGCGACGGCACGCTTTTGAGCGACGGGACGATAAAATGGAAGAATGAAAAACTTAAACAACGTCTCGATATAGTCACATTTGAGAACGATATGTGCCGGGATTGCATATTCCTTCCGTTATGCTGGGGGCCTTGCTGCCAGAAACAGATGGAGGCGGCCAACGGCGACTTAAGCCGTTATTGCCAGAAGCGCAACATGGAGCTGAAGATATCGGATTATGTGCTTCACAGAGTCAACAGCGCCATTATTAGAGAACGGAATTTCAAAGCGACGGAATAAACTTTTTTACAAAAATCAAAAAAAAGTTTTTTCTAAAGAAATATAAACAAATTCTAAGAAATTTTATATTTTTGTAAATGAAAATAATTGACTTGTCAGATTAATCGTTTTCCCTCTATGTGACCGGTCATAAAGTTAATAATTTAAATACTGTTTAGTGACTATGAAGATTAAAGCGCTTATAACAATATTGTTTCTCGGAGTAATTGCATTCGGAATGAAAGCCCAAACTGAAGTGAAGGGAGAAGTGCTCGACGCCCGGAACCGCAAGGGTGTGGAGGGATGCGAAGTGATGTTCTCCCACAACGACAGCATAGCCGCAATCGCCGTTACCGACAAAAAGGGACAGTTCTCCCTGTCAGGGCTGCCCAAAGGGATGTATAAGATTTCGGTTGCCCGCGAAGGATTCAGGGAAGCTACCGGAAACGCGAATGTCACGGGCACGATAAAGATGGCGCCGATCATGCTTTATGAAGAGGCGCGTACCCTTGATGAAGTAGTGGTTTCAGCCGACAAGAATCTTGTGACAAAAGAAAGAGCCGGAATGTCGGTATATTATCTTTCGGCCAATGCAAAAAAAGAGAAACTTGCCTACAGCGCGTTAGCTGAAATTCCTAAACTCATAGTAGACCCGGTCTTGCGCGATCTAACGCTGCGAGACCAGAAAAGGCCTCTCATCATGGTCAACGGAGTGGTGAGGCCCAAAGCACTGCACGTCCTCGACCCCTCGACAATCGAATCAGTCGAGCTTGTGGAGAATCCTCCCGCCCGATACCAGAATGTATCGGCCATCCTGAACATCATCACAAAGAAAAACGCTATCCGTCCATACGTCAGAGGCAACATAAGCATCAACGAATCCCCGAAGTTCACTAATGGAGTGGAGATACTGTCGGCCGAAGTCGGAACCGCCAAATCATCCCTCTCTTTCAATGCGATGGATGTCTACAGCAACCGGCTCAAGAGTGAGAGTTATTCCGATGTCACATCCTCGAATCTGAGACGAATCACGGATACCAAATCTAAGAGTACCGGAACCATGCTGTCTCTCCACCTTTTCGGAGACAGGATATTCTCATCGAAAGATTATCTGGCCTTCGGTGCCAATTCAATAATATCCCCACATAAGACCACATCCGAAAGCACAGGCACGATCGAAAAGACCGCGACGGGAGAGATCACCGACATGACAGGCTCCGCCAATTCGAGAACCAATTACACCACGGTAAACGCCAACCTCTTCTACCGCCATACATTCAGAAAGAACCATACCTTCGAGCTAACCGGAACCTACCACCATACCTGGGATAAATCGAAAGCTTTCCGCACCGAGCAGAACATCCTTTATCCCTATCAGTCGGAAACCGATATCCGCAATCTCAGACACAGAGGAGAACTGAAGGCGGACTACAACATAACGTTCAAAAACAATATGACTTTTCAAGCCGGTTCCCATACCTCTTTCGCCCACACCGCCTCCGACGACAGGCTCGACAGCTATCCCGACTTCATATACCGGCAGTGGGATGAATACATCTATGCCGGACTGGACAACAACCGGTCAAAATCAAGATTCAACTATGTGCTATCGCTCGGCCTCGATGTGGTTTCTTCCGATGCAGACGGCATAAAGAACAATTATGTCAATTTTATTCCGAGTCTGTCGTTAG
>CAJTYD010000121.1 GCA_910583775.1 uncultured Muribaculaceae bacterium
CGGGATGGTCATACATCGGAGTATTAAAGATATGCATCAGACTATAAACTTAACGTACCACTAATGATATGGGATGCGAAGTTAGTGATAATTTCTCATTTTGAAAAATTAGCTAAGGAAGAGTTTGGAATTATCATTCCGGTTTTTCCCGCGTGGCCCCGATTAATCCTGATTAGTCCCGATTAATCCAGATAAATCCTGTTTAATCTCGTTTAATCTCGTTTAGTCGGGGAAATCAAGTCGAATTCCCTAAATTATAGAGATAAAGGCTTAAGGAGCAGCCAGGCAATCGCGGCTATGAGCAGGAGGGTGAAGAGCAGCCCGGTGCCGTGCCTGATTATGAACGACGGCCTTTCCCGCATTATCTCCATCACCTTGTCGCTGTGGAGAGGGGATTTCACAGCGTTTTTCGTTTCTTCGGCGGGGTGTTTCCCGGCTTTGTCAGTATTGTGGCTTTCTTTATTCATCATTCTTCTCCGAGTTCGAGCTGATTCCTTATCAGTCTGAAATAGGCTCCTTGCTTTTTCACTAATTCCCGGTGGGTTCCTGACTCGACTATATGGCCGTTGTCGAGGACGACTATATTGTCGGCATTACGCACGGTGCTCAGGCGGTGGGCGATAATGAGCGTGGTGCGCCCGATCGTGAAATTCTCTATTTTGTCGGTGATTTCCCTTTCGTTCTCGGTGTCCAGCGAGTTGGTGGCCTCGTCGAAAAAGAGAAACCGCGCGTCCTTGTAAAGAGCCCTTGCTATCAGCACCCTCTGCTTCTGTCCCTGGCTGAGTCCGCGGCCGCTCGTTCCGATCATCGTGTTGTATCCCTGCGGCAGCTGCGGCAGTATGTCGGTCACGTTGGCGATGCGCGCGGCCTCCTCGACGCGGTCCATGTCGATCTCCTTATTGTCGAATGCAATATTTCTCGCGAGCGACTCCGAGAAAATGTATCCGTCCTGCATCACGGTTCCGCACAGTCCGCGCCAGTATTCGAGATTCAGGTCCCGCAGATCCGTTTCCCCGATATGTATGCTTCCGCTCTGTGGAACATAGAATCCGAGAAGAAGCTTTATCAGAGTTGTCTTGCCGCTGCCGCTCGCACCCACAATGGCTGTCGTCTTGCCGGCGGGAATGACGAGATTGATCTCTTCAAGCGCTTTTTTATCCCGGTTGCCGCTATAGCTGAACGACATGTCTTTTATTATGATGGATGCATCCTTCTCGATCCCGGTTGCGGTGCGCCCCGTGTCCTCGTTCTCTTTATGATGGACTTCATTGATTCTCTCGATTCCGATCTGTACGTCCTGCCAGGCGTATATGAATCTGACAAGCCTGTCGACAGGCACGTTCAGCTGGCCTACTATATACTGGATGGAAAGCATTGTGCCTAAAGTGAGATCTCCCTCTATCACGAGAGCCGCCGTCACAATGGTGATAAGGATATTTCTGAGCTCGTTGATGAGCTTGCTCCCCGCCTCCTGTTTCTGCTGGAGCTTGGTAGAGGCCACGTTGGCGCGGAAAAGGTCGGCCTGCGTGTCTTCCCAGTCAAAACGCTTGCGCTGCTCGCTGTTCTGCAGTTTGATGTCCTGCATCCCATCGAGAATCTCCATAGACTTGTTCTGGCTCCGGCTGTAAAGGTCGAAGAACTCGTAGTCGAGGGCCTTCCTTTTCTGGAGAAATATGCATAACCACACCGTATAAAGCAGGCTGAATCCAAAAAAAATGAGAAATACTGTCAGATCATAGAACCACAGCACTCCTCCGAGCACTATCACCGAGAATATGGCGAAAACCGTCATGAGAGTGTTGGTAGTCATGAACCTCTGCAGACGGTCATGATCCTGGATTCTCTGCAGAATGTCTCCGCGTAATTTGGTGTCAAAAAAGGAGAGCGGCAGCTTCATCAGTTTCAGGAAGAAACCCGACAGCAGCGAAATATTGACCCGCGTGCTGATATGGAGCAGGATCCAGCGCCTGATGAATTCGACTATCGTGCTCCCCGCGACAAGCATCAGCTGGCCGCAAAGGATCAAATAGATGATGTTTATGTTCTTGCCGGAAATGCCTTTGTCGACCACGGCCTGCATCAGAAACGGGAATGCGAGCTGAAAAAGGGCGGCGATCACAATCCCGGCCGCTAATTGTGAAAACAGGGCGCCGTACTGACGCAGATGGCTCCAGAGGAATGAGAGCGATCTCGACGCGCGGTTGCTCTCGTTGCTTCTGAAGAACTCCTCTGTCGGTTCGAGGGCCATCATGATGCCTTTCGAATCGGGAGATTTCTCTCCGGAGGTCCAGTTCTCTATAAATGTGTCGCTGTCGATGGTAAGGCGACATCTTGCCGGATCGGATATGAAGAAGCGCGGTTCCCCTTTTCGATTCTTCTTGATATCATACAATACCACGAAATGATCCTGATGCCAGTGCAGGATGCATGGAAGCGGGCGGTTTTCGACAAGCTTGCCGACGGTCATTTTTCCGCAGGCCGTCCGGAAACCCATTTCATGTGCGGCTTCGTTCATGCACATCATCGACACCCCGTTATGGTTTATGTCGCACAGTTGCCTGAGTCGCTCGGCCGAGAAGGTCTTGCCGTAGTGCGTGGCGATGATGCGCAGGCAGGTGGCTCCGCATTCCATGGAGTCGGGCTGACGCAGATGGGGAAATCTGCGGAATATATTTTTCATGAAAGCCGGTTTATCCTACATTTGGTTGTAGCCGTTGTCAGAAACTTCAAGATCTTTTTTATTCCTCCGGGAGCTCTTGACTTTGTTGGTGAAATAGTAGCTTGCCCCGATGAATATATACGGCTTCTTTCCCTTGTCGAGATATGCGGAATAGGAGGTGTAATTCGGACTCGATGTCCAGGTGATGTCCCTGTGGCCGCAGTAAACCGGATTCTCGGCGCCGGCCTGAATGTTAAGATTCTTTATTACGTTCCATGAAACGGTGAATCTCGTGTATATGACGGAATTCGTTTTTGAGGTTAGGCTGTATTTCCCTGTGGAATACTGGCCGTAGAGATTGAAGTTGAACTTGCGATATCTGAAATTACCGAAAAGATTTACAAAATACTCATTCCCGCGGTAGCTCGCGCCGGGTATGAATCTGCGGGTATAGTTGAAACCTGCGCCTATGTTTCCGCACGGCATGTTATAGCTGAGGTCCGTCCCGGCTTTCACGGCGTTCTGATGGCCGATATTGCGGTAGGTGTTTATGTAGACATCGCCGTCTTCCTCTCCGTAGGGGAGGATGATGTCAGCCGTATAGGTATAGTTGGCGGAGGCCTGCAGCCAGAGTCTGCCGATCGATCTGGAATAAGAGAGCCTTGCCAGATCCGTATGGCTCGGCTTCAGATAGGGGTTTCCTACGTTCTTGACGAATATATCGGATGATAGATTATGTGGATTCAGATAGTTCACTACCGGGAACTGTCTTGAGCGCCTGTAAAGGAAAGAGAGCTTTCCCCCTTTTTTGAATCTGTAGCCTAACGACA
>CAJTYD010000122.1 GCA_910583775.1 uncultured Muribaculaceae bacterium
CGTAAGATTAGGAATAATGCAGAAAATAATGCCCAGTTCACCGTCCTTACAGGACGCCGTAGGATTGGCAAGACATCACTTGTCCTGAAAGCATACGAGGACAAGCAATTTCTCTATTTTTTTGTCGGCAGAAAAGCCGAAAATCTGTTATGCGAAGAGTTTCGAAATGAAGCCGAAGAGAAGTTAGGTGTGAAATTAGGCGGTATGCCGTCAGGATTCGCCGAGTTGTTTGATTATCTTATGGAACTTTCAAAACAGCAGAGTTTCACACTGTTTATCGATGAATTTCAGAATTTTGTGCGCGTAAATCCGGCGGTTTTCAGCGATATGCAGAAAATATGGGATCTTAATCATTCAGAATCACGAATCAACCTTATTGTATGCGGCTCTGTCTATTCTATGATGACAAAGATATTCCGTGACAAGAAGGAGCCTCTGTATAACCGACAGAACCGATTCATGACTATCCATGCGTTCAAGCCGTCGGTGCTGAAAGAGATACTCGACGTTTACCATCCCGGATATACGAAGGAAGATCTTCTTGCTTTATATACTTTTACCGGAGGTGTCGCAAAGTATGTGGAGCTGCTTATCGATGACAATGCCATGACACTCGATACAATGGTGGACAGCTTGATAAGTCCGGATTCAGTATTCGTCAACGAAGGACGGTCAATACTTATTGAAGAATTTGGAAAGGACTACGACATATATTTTTCAATATTGTCAGCCATAGCGTCCGGCAAGACGCGCCGCAGTGAAATAGAATCTATTATCGGTAAGCCCATTGGGGGATACCTGACCAGGCTCGAGGATGATTACGGGATCATAGTAAAACAGATCCCGATAGGTGCAAAGGCCCTGAGCAAGAATGCGGTGTATGTAATCAACGATAATTTCTTCACTTTCTGGTTCCGCTTTATTTTCAAATATACGCATATTCTCGAAATCGGAGGATATAAGCAGTTGCGCTCCTTGATAAAAAGGGATTACCCGACATTTTCGGGACTTACTCTTGAAAGATATTTCAGAGAAAAGGCAATTGAGAGCGAAAAATACACGCTAATCGGAAGATGGTGGGACCGTAAGGGAGAGAACGAGATAGATATGGTTGCCTCCAATGAGTTTGAAAAGAAAGTAGAATTCTATGAGATAAAGCGTAAAAGAAAGAATATAGATTTTACAGTTTTTGAGGAAAAGGTAAAAAACATGCTCTCTAACGTCCATCTTTTTAATGGCTACGAGATTGAGGTCAAAGGTCTTGATATGCAAGACATGTAATGCAGGAATTGACAAGCTCTAAAAAGTCCTCCCGCAGCCTCGCATCCTCTGATTCTCCTGCCCTAAGCCAGATGCTTGCCGTTTTTTAACGCTGTCTGAAAGCAGCTATCGACATTCCGGCCAGGAGGATTATTGAAAGCAAGGCTATAAGAAGATAGGCGAGATTCAGGACATAGTTCTCAAAGTAATTGCCTCCTTTCTGAACGGAACTCCCATGCTTCATATAATAATAGTTCGAAAGCCGGTCGCCGGGCATCACCGCCTTTTCAGCCTGCAGTTTCGCCTCGTTCCCGGGTGTGAACATATACGGGAAACCGTTTCCGGCATACTGCTGTGCCGGAAGGGTATAATATATCATTCCGTTGAACATGTCTTTATATTTCACAGTTTTTGGAGAGTAAAGAGACACGACCTGGAACAGATCGAAAGGATCGTCCCCGAAAGGAGAATCTTTGAAATCGACAGCAAACCTGTCCTTTCCTGCATACTCCGCCGCTACGTCCCATCTTCCCTGTCTGATAGCGGACGGAATCTGAAAGACGTTGGGGCGGAACGTATTCAGCACGACATTCGCCACTTTGCCCGGAAAGGCATTCTGAAGATAGTAAGCGCAGTTGGGAGCCTTCATAAAGGCATGCCGGTAATTCATAATCACCAGACTCTTCCCGATACTGTCGGAACGGACAGTGTTTATTACGTTATAGGCCATCACGCTGTCTCGCTCGGAAATCTTACCGTAGTCTTTCCATAATATATCGGTGAAGAGCAGATCGACAGGCTTTTCACAGTCATGGTTGAATTCCGACATCTTCTTGAGGAAATTAAACCAGTTGGTGTTGGACCATAGAAGCCATACGGTCTGACTGTCTACAATAAACGACGCCACCGCCTTCTCCCTGAGAGAATCGTTAGGGAACGCGGTGGCGGTGAGGCGGCGGAAGTCCTCGCGCTTCTCCACATTGCCGATCTCAGTGAAGACGTGCCCGATGCTGTCGGCAAAATAGGGCGTCGTCACCAGATCGTAGATCATATCATACTGAGTGCCTTCAGGATGCCATCTCTCGCACAATACCACATGATCATATTCGCGGAAAAGTTCTTTTATGTATTTGTTTATATCTTTACCGTCGGAATTTATGTAGTCGACATATTTTCCCACGGAATTGGCCGACGGCCGTGGCCTCATGGCTATCGGCTTTTCCGACATTATCACTTTATCTCCCGTAAGCCAGACATTCAGGCAGAAACAGGCCACACCCAGAACAATCACAGATCCGTAAATACCCGATATCTTCCAGCGGGTTGAACGCAGGCTGTTCAAAAGTGACCCGTTTGAGGCGACTGCCTCCTTTCGTATGACTTTCAGCTTAAACAGTCTTTTGCGCCAAATCGTAAGAGCTAAGCAGACTATCGCAACCAAGGCTATACGCAATAAGACTATAGAATCTCCCAAGAAAAGCCACAGAACGACCGCAGGAAAACTTGTCAGGCCCTCGCGAAGAATAATCCGGAGAATATAGGTCTGTCTTTTGCCTTTGTCTTCAAGACAGAAATCGAAAAACGTCAGGCCCAACGTCGTCCCTTTCAATATGAAACAGCCCAGATAATACAGGAGCCATACCGTAAAGAATCCCGGAAAGAAAGGCATAAAGAAAAAGTAGGCTGCAATCAGGGCTACAGTCTGGTAAACGAAAAATGCGGCAGTGGCATCTATCAGAAATGCCATAAAAGTATAGTACTCCCCGTTTTTCGACAGGGGGTTAAACTTCAATAATTTTCAGAACAA
>CAJTYD010000123.1 GCA_910583775.1 uncultured Muribaculaceae bacterium
TGCTGTTCGAGCCAGTCGATCGACTCGGCGTCGAGGTGGTTGGTGGGCTCGTCGAGAAGAAGAATGTCTGGCTGCTGGAGAAGAAGACGGCATAAAGCCACACGTCTTTTCTCACCTCCTGAAAGCAACGCTATCTTTTTGTCGTCGGGAGGACAGCGCAGGGCATCCATGGCGCGCTCGAGCTTATTGTCGATATTCCAGGCGTCGGTGGAGTCGAGTCTGTCCTGCAGCTCGGCCTGGCGTTCGATGAGCTTGTTCATCTTGTCGGGATCCTCGAGAACGTCGGGATCGGCGAAAGCGTTATTGACGTCGTCATATTCCTTGAGCAGGTCAAGCACAGGCTGAACGCCCTCCTGAACCACCTCTTTCACTGTCTTTTCAGGGTCGAGCTTAGGTTCCTGCTCAAGATATCCAACAGAATATCCCGGCGAAAAAACCACATTGCCCTGATAGCTTTTATCAAGCCCGGCTATTATCTTGAGAAGGGTTGATTTCCCGGATCCGTTAAGACCGATGATGCCGATTTTAGCACCGTAGAAGAACGATAGGTAGATATTCTTCAGAATCTGACGCTGCGGTGGGATGATCTTGCTGACTCCCACCATCGAGAAGATTACTTTTTTGTCGTCTGCCATATTTGTTGACTTCTTGGAGAATGCCGGAATTTCAGGAAGATTCCTGTGCAGTCTCCTGATGATTTGATTATTTATGAGATGCCGTGACCACTCTGTAATCGCAGTTTACCTTTCCTCTTGCGAAGGCGTTCAGCTTGTTCCTGATGAGTTGTTTGCGAATAGGGGAGATGCGGTCGGTGTAGACCTTCCCGATCAGGTGGTCGTATTCATGCTGGATTATCCGGGCGAGATAGCCGGTGAATTCCCGCTCGTGCTCTTCGAAATTCTCGTCGAGCCAGTTGAGACGGACGTGCTCGAATCTTTTCACTGTTTCGGAAAGCCCTGGCAGTGAAAGACATCCTTCCTCGCGCGAGACGGGATCGCAATCCTCGATCACTTCAAGCTCGGGGTTGATGAGGCAGAGTTTGGAGTCTTTGCATTCAGGGAATTTGTCTCCGAGAACGCTGCCGTCGATCACTATAAGATTTATCGCCTTCCCGATCTGGGGGGCGGCAAGCCCTACACCATCGGTGAAATACATGGTTTCCCACATATCCTTGATCAGTTTCTCAAGTTCCGGATAGTCATTATCAATATCTTCCGATTCTTTTCTTAAGATCGGATGACCATATATATATACTGGTAGAATCATAGTTTGCAAAATTACTCAAAATATGCGAAAATAGCAATATCAGTTACCTGCATATCTCTGATATAAATCAAAATAAAACCATAAAGGGATAAAAATAAAAGCGCCGGAGAGTTTTCGCCGGTGCCTTATTTCTTCTCAGGTCAGATTCAGCTGAGAATCCTGAAGATACTGGGTTAGAATAAGTACTGCCGACATTTCATCGGCAAGACCTTTCCTTTGCCTGTCGCTTTTCTTGAATCCGGCGGCTATCATTTCCCTGTGAGCGATGGTGGAGGTGAATCTTTCATCGACCATTTTCAACGGAACCGAGGGTAAAGTCTGTCTTAATCTGCCTATGAAGGGGGTGATGTACCTCATGGATTCGGAAGGGGAGCCGTCGTTTTGCTTCGGTTCGCCGATAACTATCAGTTCAACGTCTTCTGAGGAGCAGTATGACTTGAGGAATTCGAGAAGGTCGCAGGTCCTGACGGTAGGAAGCCCGTTCGCGGAAATCTTCAGAATGTCGGTAACCGCAACGCCGCAGCGTTTCCGGCCATAGTCGATAGCGAGTATTCTCCCCATATTATTAATTATTGGATTTTATTGATTAGGTAATTCCGTAAAGTAATAAGCTCTTATAAGTACAAACGTCTAAAAGCCGGATTACATTGTGGCAAAAAATAAAAAAGCCGGAAAACCCGAAGGAATTCCGGCTTTTATGAAGCGAATCTTATTTCTTGTTAGCGAAATAACGGTTGTAAAGACCTGCGAAGCCTCTGCCGTGGCGAGCCTCGTCTTTAGCCATCTCGTGAACTGTGTCGTGGATAGCGTCGAGGTTAGCGGCTTTGGCGTTCTTGGCGATACGCATCTTGTCGGCGTTGGCGCCGGCCTCTGCGTGCATGCGTTTCTCAAGGTTTGTCTTTGTGTCCCAGACCATGTCGCCGAGAAGCTCAGCGAATTTGGCGGCGTGCTCAGCCTCTTCCCAAGCGTAGCGCTTGAAAGCCTCTGCGATTTCGGGATATCCTTCGCGGTCTGCCTGACGAGACATTGCGAGATACATTCCCACTTCGGAGCATTCACCGTTGAAGTGTGCGTTGAGATCCTTGATCATCTCCTCGCTTGTGCCTTTGGCCACACCTACTTCATGTTCTGTTACAAACTGAAGGAGCTCATCCTCGTCGAGGGGTTTGAATTTTGACTGAGGAGCCCCGCACTGAGGGCATTTCTCAGGAGCCTGTTCACCTTCTGCGATATAACCGCAAACGGTGCAAATCCATTTCTTTGCCATTTACGTTTTAGTTATTTTGAGTTATAAATGAAATATTTCTATCATGTCTAAACACCTGAAAAGGGGATTTTGTTCAAATTGCGTATGCAGATTTGAAAATCTTTTTCAGATTAGTTTTTCAATCAATACTTCGGTTATTTTTTGACGGCTCCGAGGAGCCAAGTGTTTAATCCG
>CAJTYD010000124.1 GCA_910583775.1 uncultured Muribaculaceae bacterium
AAATCATCTCAGCGCTCAAATATTACGCCGTTTTGTGGGATTTTATAGATTAATTATAAGTAGTTGATTATACCTTTATCAAATAAACGTGATGTATTCTTATTTATTTTCCACCCATCAGAAAATATTTTCATTCAAATCCGCAACAATGGCATATTATAGAGAATATAGGCTTGCAATGCCATATCGATGATATTCAGTAATTTAACTCACGCAAAGAAATTCGATGGATCAACATCACTGCCTTAGACTTAAGAGAACAGATTTAGTTCTATAGTAGGTTGCATCGGATGGGAAATAACCCCGCAGAGCCGCAGAGGACCCGCAAAGGTTTTCCGCAAAGTTTCTTGGATGCATTTTTAGTTTCTTTAAGGGTATGGTTGCCGGCAATCTGGAGATTACGCCTTCGGCTTTGGAGGGCGCCGAGCATTGCCGCGACTCCCCTCGCGCATCAGCCCTCGGCGAGCTCTCGAGCCAAAGGCGAGAATTCCTCTAAATTGCAGCATGAGCTCATCTAAATACAGAATCATAAGCCTTTGCGGAAAACCTCTGCGGGCCCTCATGCCCCTCTGCGGGAGGTTTAACCAATTGACAATTAACAATTAGTAATCACCGCGACGCTACCAATTGCCAATTCCTTATTACTACTTTATGTAGACTCTAAAAAAGGGAATCATCCCGCAAAGGGGCAAGAGGACCCGCAGAGGATTCCAGCAAAGTTTCTTGGGTGCATTTTAGTTTCTTTGAGGGTATGGTTGCCGGCAATCTGGAGATTGCGCCTTCGGCTCGAGAATCCCTCTAAATTGAGACATAAGCACACAAGCACAAACTCTTTGCGGGAAAACCTCTGCGGGCCCTCTTGCCCCTCTGCGGGATTATCATAATGAAGTGAATTCTATACTATTCTTTCTAAGAACCGGGTCCTTAAGAATAATAAAGGGGAAACTACGTTCCCCCTTTTGCTACAGCCTGTATTTCCAGACAGTATACTCTCCGGTGTCAGGATCGGTTGAGAATAGATAGAGTGTCGAATCATCGGAATCGGCCATAATGGCGAAGCCTGGATGATCAAGGATGAGGGTTCTCTGCCGTTTGCCGTCCCAGTCAAAGACCTCGACTTTGTCGCCATACTGGTTCATAAGAGGCGAATCGTCGTCATGCTTCCCGGTCTTGTCCCGGTCCCGGTGAAAGAGATAAATATGTCGGTTGTTGGCAGATGACTTTATTTCATAACCCGAATGCTCACACTTATAGTAATCGCCCGGACGAGCATCATATTTTATGGGGTCGTCATAGAGTTTCGACTCGATATTTATCTTATTCCCCGCGAGTGTGAATATAAAACTGAGTCTCTCGTTGCCTGAGACATAAGCATATTTTCCCCTGCCGTTTGAGTGTAACCTGGAATTGTCGGCATACGCGCAGAATCTGGAAAAAGGCTCCCGGTTCCTGTCTTCGTCGTCATCGAAGAACCAGTCGATCTTCTCATACCTCCGGTTCCTGAAGTCATATCTGGCGAAAAAATTATCAGGGGCCGCCTCCGACTGCCGCGTCATTATGCCGAGAATCGTTGAATCATTCTCCAGCGCGAAACCGCCGAGCACCCACAGGATGTCTTTCATCTTTTCATCTCCCTTTGAGAGGGAAACCGTCTCGAACTGATTCCCATGCTTAATAAACTCATCTACAGAAAACCAGCCTCCGCTTTTATTGCTGATCGCGATAATGCGGCCCTTGTCTGAAACCGCCATATCAGTATTGTGGAACATCACTTCACCTGGTCCATTACCATTTCTAAGCAGGTTAAATTCAGGAACAATACTGTCGTTACGCAGGGCTGAAAAGGTGTATGAATATTCCGGATATCCCCCCGTCGTTAAAAGATATCCATCTATTATGCCATACAAACGACCTCCGCCAAACTCTTCCGATACCGCGATGGAAGTTCCTTCTATGTTCTCAACTTCTGTTTCGGAAGATCCTCCCTTATTGCAGCCAATAAGCCCCGTCACGGCAAGAAGAGAAGAGCCAAATAATAAATACCGTCCGGATCTAACCATGGTTTACGCTCTTTTTGAATGTAATATAGTGACATTCACTTTCGTACCATCGGCCATCTCCGCCGGGTAAGTACAATTTTCGCTATCATCCAATATGCATGGAATAGTAGGTGCTGTCGACTGCCCTAATGCCTCGACATTCTCGAGCTGAAGGTCCGTAAGGTTGTTGTCGGCCATGAAAGATTTGCCGAACGACCAGGCACCGCATGCGGTCAACATCAGTGCGGTTGCTAATAAGAATCTCTTTTTCATTTTGTAGAATTTTAATTTATAAAAAAGTTGTTTAAATCGTTATTACGAATTATGGTCATGAAGTTATAATATTATTTCAAATAAATAAGCATTTCCGCAACTTATCCAAACGTTTGGATAAGCTGCGTTATCCAAACAAGAATAAAATCCAAACCTCTTCCGTAAAACCTATATT
>CAJTYD010000125.1 GCA_910583775.1 uncultured Muribaculaceae bacterium
TTAATTATTTTACTGTATTATTAACATCTCGAAATTAGTTTAAACAACTTCATTGCCAGATAGAAGACCGATGTCATTGTCGATGCCGATTCAGCGTCGATCCATTTGATATTCGGAAGATAATACGAAGGGATGCTGGTGGCGAAGACAAAGAAGAAGTAGGCGAGAAGCAGCCATATCGTCCGACCGATATAAAATCCGCCTTTCACGGTCTGTCCTTTTGTGGAGAAGCCGTCGGCGTCTACTGCAGGCACGGCGGGCGCTGCGGCCGTTGACTTCGCGGAGTCTCCGGCAGCGGCCGGCGCAGGTTCTGCATAATCACTCTGCGGAATCTTTTTCAGGAAGGGGATGAGGAAGAGCGACACGAGCGGCAACAGGTAGACCAGGAAGGGGAGATGCCAGCTTTTGGCTGCAAGGAATCCGACTACAAACGTGGCGACCACAAGAGCCACATTACCGATTGCCGAGATTATACCCATCTGTTTCACACGGTATTTGCCGGTAAAGACATCGGCGATAAGACCGGTGGAGAAGGGGAGTATAAGACCGCATCCCGCTCCGAGCAGACAGCTGAGCACAATCAGCATGTTGAGCGAGCCGGAGAATATCGAGAGCGCTCCGGCAATGACATAGAGGATCGTGCCGGCCGCTATGACGGCGATTTTATGGCGCGTCTCCGACAGCTTGCCCGAGAGCAGCACGAAGGGGATGATCACAAGATTGGGGAGAACCGTAAGCAACTGGATCTTGAAATCTGTCGCATCGCTGAAAATAGAGCGGAGCTGTCCCTCGATCGGGGTCACTGCCAGACCCGGCAGGTCGACGGCAAGCGACAGTGACCATATTGCAAGAACAACCATCAACGAGATGTTGCCTTTTCCTGTATTGACTTGCATAATTTTGATTTTTAGAGTGTTTTTGAATCTAAACCGATTTAATTTGATTTATGGTTCGGGTTTCTTAGAAATTGTTTAAATTTATTTTCAAAGGATTTTGAGAATATTTTTGAGATGTTTCCTTACAGGCAATCGCCTTGCATTCGGCATAGCCCAAGAATTGGTCTCTGACCTCATTTTGGACGATTTCTGCAAGTTGAGAAAGGAGAAACCTTTCGGTTTCGACTGCCGAAACTTGGCGGAAACAGCCAAAAAGATTCTTAAAAGCCTTGAAAGAAATATTATTATAAATTTTTCGAAATAAATTTAAACAGTTTCTTAGATAATACCGGTTGTCTTTATCACCGGATCAAAGGGTAACCTCTAAACCTTAAACTATAAACTTGAGTAACTAATCTTCCTTTACGGTGACATTGTCGCCGTTGAAGACGCCGAGATCGAGTTTCTTCATGATTGCTTTCACGGCAGCCTGGGCTTTCACTGAATTGCCGGCCTCGTCGAGCGGGGGCGCGAAAGCGGCTACACCCATCACGCCGGGATAAACGCCGAGAACGCCGCCGCCCACGCCGCTCTTTGCCGGGATGCCGGAGGTGTAGAGCCAGTCGCCGGTGTTCTGGTAGAATCCTACCGATGATATCAGCGTGGTGATCTTGGGGGCGAGTTCGCGGGCGAATACATTCTCTTTGGTTACGGGATTGACTCCTCCGTTGGCGATAGTGCCCGCGCAAATTGCCAGCTGCTCGGAGGTGATGCCCACCGAACACTGCCGCGTATAAAGGTCAAGGCTCATGTCTACCTCATCGTAGATGCGGTTGTAATTCTTGAGAAGCCATGCGATGGAACGGTTGTTGAAATTGGTTTCGGTCTCCGAACGGTAAAGCTCGTCGAGAACCTGCGCTTCCGAGCCGCACAATGCCGTGATGTTGTTGATGATGGCTTCCCATTTTCCCCATGAGTCTCCCTGGGGACGCACCATCGAGCAGGCTGTTATGGCTCCGGCGTTGACAAGCGGAGTGGAAGGATGGTCATTCTCAAGAAGGATAGCGAAAATGGAATTGAACGGAAGGCCTGTGGCGTCGGCTCCGATCTGTTTCAGAACTCCTTCGGCACCGTATTGCTTCAGGACAAGGATCGCCGTCAATACCTTTGAGACGGATTCGATGCCGAATCGGTAATCGGTATCGCCGACGTTGAACGTGGTGCCGTCGGTCAATGTGAGGCTGATGCCGAATAAGTCGGGATTGATATTCGCCAGAAAGGGAATATAATCGGCATTATGACCGCCTGTGATATTTTTGCACTCGGAGTAGGCCTCCTCAACGGCCTGTTTTATCTGAGAGCGCGTAAGTGTCTTTTCCATATATTAAATTATTAAACGTGTATTAAATAAATTATTAAACCGTGTATTAAATGGTTATGCTGTGTGATTATCGGGGGAGGAACTGATCCGGGGTGTTTTTCAAGTATTTTAGGATTATAACAGATGGCAGCCGATTCGGTTTGTTTTTTGCCGTCAGTTTCTGAAATTTATTTAATTTTGCGAAAATAAGT
>CAJTYD010000126.1 GCA_910583775.1 uncultured Muribaculaceae bacterium
ACTTCTGCGGGTCCTCTGCGGCTCTGCGGGATGATTATAAATGAGATAAAATTAAAGTTATTCTGACGCGCCGACGAGCTTTTTGCGGAAGGAGAGGTCGAGGAGGTAGGCGCGGCGGTAGAGGGGATGGAGCGAGGGGGCGAGGGAGAGCGAGGCGAGAAGCCGCTCCTCAAGGAGGGCGCGCTCGCCGGCGCTGAAGATGCGGCAGCCGTTCTCGCGGAGGAGTAGAAGCTTTGCCTGCATAGTGTCAGGACTGTCGGTCTCCATTGCTTTGTAATCGAGCAGAGCGTCCCTGCAGAGTGTGGCAAGACGGCTTTTGAACGATTGCTGACCGCGACCGGCGAAGGCGAAGAGATCTGTCGAAAGCAGAATGTTTGCCTTTCGCAGACTTTCAGCAGTGCCTGAGAATGTGGAACCGCCGGATATCTGGAGTATCTTATCGAATTCTCGGAAGAAACGGTCGAGGGTGCGGCTGTACCAGTCAAGGTATTTGCCTAAGAATGAGCGGTCGCCCGACTGCAATCGACCCGCGATCGCCCGGAACAGTTCTGTCTCGCTCACCGTATGATCGCCACGGACTCTCGTCATGAAGGCCTCCTTATAATATCTCCCAACTGTTTCGGACGCTGTCTCATTATAGACTATAAGGTGTAACATTCCGTAGATATCGGCTAACCGGATCAACCTGCAAGAGGGTATTCCGGGCAGGATCTCACGGATTGTCCTGAGCCATTCCTTTGCAACGGGGAGGAGATCACGTGTGGCTACAAAAGGCTCGACCCCGCAGCTATGTCGGTCAGAACGCTGAAGCAACGACAACAACAGATGACTGTATGCCATTACCTCATCGGCATCATGTCGATTTACCGATGAGACTTCAGGAAGCTCGAAGCATCCAATTTCAGCAGTTCCGTGAATTGTCATACGAATTGTATATAGTCGGGTTCGACCTCGACGCCGGCGGTGAGCAGGCCGGGGAGCGACACGAGGAGGCGCTTCTTGCGGGAGCCACGGCGACTGAGCAGTCGCCCGCTGTAGCCGTCGAGTGTCCCTCCGATGATCCTCACCTCTTTGCCGAGCATGTCGGCAGATATTTCGTCTGGCGAATAGTATTCGGGATATTCCACCGAGCGGACGGCGCGCAGGAAACGGTTCATGTCGTCGTCGCGCACGGTCATGGCCTCGCAGTAAGCTCCGCCTTTAACGTAGCGGTACTGGAGGGTGTCGACGGCGTCGATCACCGGATCGAGTTCCCGGCGCGAGGAGTGGACGAAGAGGAGGTCATGGATTACAGGGACTTCTCGGCGAATCCGTTTGCCGCCGATGGTTGACACCGATTCACGCAATGGCGTGAAGACCTCGAAGCCGGCGTCGCCGAGCCGCTTGTAGGCAGGAAGCTTTGCGAGCGGCCGTGTGAGGTCACGCAAAACGAACCAGCGACGAGGCGCGGTTTCAGGCGCCGGAGCTTCGGAAGATGATGAGATATCGGGAGATTCGGTATCGGCCATAAATCAGCACAGTCTTTGATAAAGGCCAAATCTTCTAATCCTACAAGAACCTATATGGAATTAAGATTCAAGTAGTTATAAAGATGGCTCAAAAAGTTGTCCTTATTTTGGCTATAATCCATAAATGGATTTTTCTATCGTTAGTTCCAAAATTTGGGATGCATCTCTTGCGAAGAGATGTGGATTATTTTCATCCAATTAATTTTCAGAATATTAAAAATTATATAAAGACGATTTGCTAAACAAATGCCGTTTTTATTTATCAATTTAATTCCTATAAGTTTTTTTAAACCATATTAAAACGCTGACTATTTGTTTATATCGTTTCAATTTATTAATTTTGCAATGGAATACGTATCTCTTCGCAAGAGATGCGTATTTTTTTGTTAATTATTATCCCTGTTTTCGATATAAAATTACGCCGAGCTTAAGAGTGTGTTTGAATTTAAACCGATTTTAACTTTTAGAGAATGTTATGATAAATCTTGAAATCACTAAAGATGATCTTTTTGGCTGTTTTAGCCAAGTTTCGGCAGTTAAAACCGAGAGGTTTCTCCTTTCTCAACTTGCTTAAATCCCTCAGAAATCTATAAGTAAGTATTGAAATTTAAACGATATTAAATGAAATAATTTCTTTTATACTTACTACGGTTTCTTTTTGGTTGCTTCCGGCTTGTAGTTCAGTCGCATATGTCTATATGCTCCTTCTCTCCGCACCGGAATCAACTCAAAAATAAACTCGTATTAAGTATAAATTAAATTCCAACACTTACTTATCTGTATTGATTTCATTTAAATTCAAACACGAACTATGTTAAAAAACACTTAGTCAGACAAAGCGATAAATATATTAGTTATATAAGTAGTTACGAAAAATTAAACGATATATGAGTAAGAGGAA
>CAJTYD010000127.1 GCA_910583775.1 uncultured Muribaculaceae bacterium
ACAAGATCGGCGAGGTGCATGACGGCGCTGCCACCATGGACTGGATGGAGCAGGAACAGGAACGTGGTATCACAATCACATCAGCGGCTACTACGACATTCTGGAAATATAACGACGAGAAGTATAAGATCAATCTTATCGACACTCCGGGGCACGTCGACTTCACCGTGGAGGTGGAACGTTCTCTGCGTGTGCTCGACGGAGCAGTGGCTGCTTTCTGCGCAGTGGGTGGCGTTGAGCCCCAGAGCGAGACTGTCTGGCGTCAGGCCGACAAATACAATGTGCCCCGTATCGGTTACGTAAACAAAATGGACCGCTCCGGAGCCAACTTCTTCGAGGTTGTCCGCCAGGTCAAGGATGTGCTCGGCGCCAATCCTCTTCCCATCCAGATCCCTATCGGCGCTGAAGAGACATTCAAGGGCGTTGTCGACCTGATCAACATGAAGGCCATCTTCTGGCACGACGAGACAATGGGCGCTGAGTACACCGTCGAGGAGATTCCGGCAAACCTCGTCGCAGAGGCTGAGGAATACCGCGACAAGATGCTCGAGACTCTCGCTGAGCTTGACGAGAACCTGATGGAGAAATATTTCGACGATCCTTCCACAATCACAGTAGATGAGATCAAGGCCGCTATCCGCAAAGGCACGCTTTCCATGGCTGTCAACCCGATGATCTGCGGTTCGTCGTTCAAGAACAAGGGCGTTCAGACTCTGCTTGACGCTGTCTGCGCTTACCTCCCCTCTCCCGAAGACGCCGGCGCGGTCGAGGGCCATGCAGTGGGCAATCCCGACGAGATCGAGACCCGCGAGCCCAACAGCGAGGCTCCAATGTGTGCTCTCGCCTTCAAGATCGCTACCGATCCGTATGTAGGCCGTCTCTGCTTCTTCCGTGTCTATTCAGGCGACATCGAGGCAGGAAGCTACGTGCTCAACAGCCGCAGCGGCAAGAAGGAGCGTATCTCGCGTCTCTTCCAGATGCATTCAAACAAACAGAACCCCAAGGAGGTGATCGGTTGCGGCGATATCGGCGCAGGCGTAGGCTTCAAGGATATCCGCACAGGCGACACTCTCTGCGACGAGAACCACCCCATCGTGCTTGAGGCTATGGAATTCCCCGATCCCGTGATCGGAATCGCCGTAGAGCCCAAGACTCAGAAAGACCTCGACAAACTTGGCGTCGGCCTTCAGAAGCTCGCCGAGGAGGATCCTACTTTCCGCGTCGAGACCAACGAGGAGACAGGCCAGACCGTGATCAGCGGTATGGGTGAGCTTCACCTCGACATCATCATCGACCGTCTGCGCCGTGAGTTCAAGGTTGAGTGCAACCAGGGCCGTCCGCAGGTAACATATAAAGAGGCAATCACCAAGCCCGTCGAGCTTCGCGAGGTATTCAAGAAGCAGACCGGCGGTCGCGGTAAGTTCGCCGACATCATCGTCCGCATCGAACCCGCCGACGACGATTTCGAGGGCAGCCTCCAGTTTATCGACGAGGTCAAGGGCGGTAACGTTCCTAAGGAGTATATTCCTTCTGTTCAGAAGGGCTTCCAGACAGCCATGAAGAACGGTGTTCTCGCCGGCTATCCCGTAGAGCGTCTGAAAGTGACACTTCTCGACGGAAGCTTCCATCCTGTGGATTCCGACCAGCTCTCGTTCGAGCTCTGCGCCATCCAGGCCTTCAAGAAAGGTTCGGAGAAGGCAGGTCCGGTTCTCATGGAGCCTATCATGAAGATCGAGGTCGTTACTCCCGAAGAGTCGATGGGTGACGTTATCGGCGACCTTAACAAACGTCGCGGACAGGTAGAGGGCATGGAGACAAGCCGCAGCGGCGCCCGCATCGTCAAGGCCAAGGCTCCTCTCGCAGAGATGTTCGGTTATGTGACCGCTCTTCGTACGATCACCTCGGGCCGCGCCACCTCGACAATGTCGTTCAGCCACTACGCAGAGGTAAGCAATTCGATAGCCAAGAATGTGCTGACCGAATGCCAGGGCCGTGTGGATTTATTGAAATAATTCAAGTCAAAACAATATGAGCCAAAAAATCAGAATCAAACTTAAATCTTATGATCACAATCTTGTCGACAAGTCGGCAGAGAAGATCGTAAAGACAGTGAAATCTACCGGCGCTGTGGTAAGCGGACCAATTCCACTTCCTACCCACAAGCGGATTTTCACGGTAAACCGTTCCACCTTCGTCAACAAGAAGAGCCGCGAGCAGTTCCAGCTCAGCTCTTTCCAGCGTCTTATCGACATCTACAGCAGCACGACCAAGACCGTTGACGCCCTCATGAAGCTTGAGCTTCCCAGCGGAGTGGATGTATCAATCAAAGTATAATAAACGAACCACAAATAGTTAAAAAGAAATGCCAGGATTATTAGGAAAGAAAATCGGAATGACATCCGTTTTCAG
>CAJTYD010000128.1 GCA_910583775.1 uncultured Muribaculaceae bacterium
ATGGTGATTTTCGAGAAATTGCTTTTAATTTTATTGTCTCTTCTAAAAGCCATAAGATGTTTTTCTTATATTGATCCGTCAGGTCTCCCCGAAAGGAGACTTGACGGTGAATTTTGTTTTGTTAATCTAAAGTGATGCTGAGACCAAGACCTCTGAGCTCATGCAGAAGAACGTTGAGCGACTCCGGAATTCCGGGAGTAGGCATCGGATCGCCCTTGACGATTGCCTCGTATGCCTTGCTTCTGCCGACAACGTCGTCCGACTTGATCGTCAGGATCTCCTGAAGGATATGGGCGGCGCCGAATGCCTCGAGCGCCCAGACCTCCATCTCTCCGAAACGCTGACCTCCGAACTGAGCCTTACCTCCCAGAGGCTGCTGGGTGATAAGCGAGTACGGGCCGATCGAACGGGCATGCATCTTGTCTTCGACCATGTGGCCGAGCTTAAGCATGTAGATCACACCTACGGTAGCGGGCTGGTCGAAGCGGTCGCCGGTGCCGCCGTCGTAGAGATATGTCTTGCCGTAACGGGGCAGACCGGCCTTGTCGGTCCACTCGTTGAGGTCGTCGAGCGAAGCACCGTCGAAGATCGGGGTGGCGAATTTCTCGCCAAGCTCGCGACCTGCCCATCCGAGCACTGTCTCGAAGATCTGACCGAGGTTCATACGCGAAGGCACACCCAGAGGGTTAAGCACGATATCCACGGGAGTACCGTCCTCGAGGAACGGCATATCCTCCTGACGGACCACGCGCGAAACGATACCCTTGTTACCGTGACGTCCCGCCATCTTGTCGCCGACGCCGATCTTACGCTTCTTGGCGATGTAAACCTTGGCCATCTGCATGATTCCCGAAGGAAGCTCGTCGCCGATGGTGATGTCGAATTTCTTGCGACGAAGCTCGCTGTCGATCTCCTTCGAACGGCGCAGATAGTTGGTGATGAGCTTGCCGACCATTCCGTCGATACGGGCGTCACCCGTCCATCCGCTGAGATTGATTGTCTCGTAATCTATGCCTCCGAAATTGAAGTCGTCGAATTTCTGACCAACAGGGATGATGTCGACGCCGATGAAATCCTTCACGCCTTGTGAAACCTGGCCTTTGAGAAGAGTCTTCATCTTCGATACCATCAGAGCCTTGAGCTCCGACTGCTTCTCCTCGTATTCCTCGTCGAGCAGCGGCAGACGCGCGTTGGCGCTGTTTTTGTTGCCCTTTTTCTTGACGGCGCGGGAGAAGAGGTTTGTGCCGATAACAACACCCTTCAGCGAAGGCGAAGCCTTGAGAGAAGCATCCTTCACATCGCCGGCCTTGTCGCCGAAGATGGCGCGGAGAAGTTTCTCCTCGGGCGTCGGATCGCTCTCTCCCTTAGGAGTGATCTTACCGATCATGATGTCGCCAGGAACCACATGAGCTCCGACACGGATGATTCCGCGCTCGTCAAGATCCTTGGTGGCATCCTCGCTGACGTTAGGAATATCGGAAGTAAGCTCCTCCATACCGCGTTTTGTCTCGCGCACATCAAGAGTATACTCGTCGACATGCACGGAAGTGAGGATATCCTCGCGGACCATGCGCTCGTTGAGCACGATGGCGTCCTCATAGTTGTATCCCTTCCAGGGCATGAAAGCCACCTTGAGGTTACGGCCCAGAGCGAGCTCGCCCTTCTCGGTCGAATAACCCTCGGTAAGGATATCGCCCTTCTCCACTCTCTGACCCTTGTTGCAGATAGGACGCAGGTCGATGGTGGTTCCCTGGTTGGTGCGACGGAACTTCGGTATCTTATATTCCTTAACTGAAGACTCGAACTCTACGAATTCCTCGTCTTCCGTCCTGTCGTAATTGATGCGGATCACGGTAGCGTCGACATATTCGATCGTACCGGGACCCTCGGCCATGATCTGGGTTCTCGAATCGCGGATGAGCTGACCCTCGATACCCGTTCCCACGATAGGAGCCTCGCTGCGGAGCAGAGGCACGGCCTGGCGCATCATGTTCGATCCCATAAGGGCGCGGTTGGCGTCATCATGCTCGAGGAACGGAATGAGCGAAGCGGCGATGGAAGCTATCTGGATCGGAGATACATCCATTAGCTGCAGCTGCTCGGGAGCCACGATCGGGAAGTCGGCGTCAAGACGGGCCTTCACACGGGGATTGATGAACGAACCGTCGTCGTTTACCGGAGCGTTACCCTGAGCGATTGTCTGACCCTCCTCTATTTCAGCCGTAAGATATGTTACATGGCTGTTGTCGAGATCGACCTTACCGTTCTCTACCTTTCTATAAGGAGTCTCGATAAAGCCGAGGTTGTTGATCTTGGCATATACGCAGAGCGACGAAATCAGACCGATGTTCGGGCCCTCAGGGGTCTCGATCGGGCA
>CAJTYD010000129.1 GCA_910583775.1 uncultured Muribaculaceae bacterium
CGTCTGAAATTTAGATGTTTAACAGCATAATTTCAATTTTTGTCATGTACTAAATGAAAAGGTATTAAGGATTATTTAGTATTATTTCCGGTAAAGGCATGAAAGCCTTACAAAAATTAAGTGGATTCTAAAAAATCAGAGTATGAAGCAAGAAAATTGCCTCATACTCCATATTTGTTATCTAAAGGATTATACAAGTCTGATCCATTGGTCACGGTCACCGGGAAGAAGGTCGATCACGGGGATCTCGATCATAGTGTGGCAGCCGGGCTGGAGTCTGAACGTAGCTCTGGCGCATGCAATGAGAATCTGGGCGGTAAGGGCCGGGTTGTTGATGGCCATGTTGAACTCGAAGCGCTGGCTGTGGGTCTTTCCCGACACTCCTTTTCTGACCATGTTCACTCCGTGTCCCATATCCTTGAGCATATCGACGTTTTCTACCTGCATCACGTGGGTCTCGTCTGAGGCGAAATATGGATCCTTCTTGATTCTGTCGGCGACCTCGGCGAAGTCATATCCGGGAAGAAGCTCGATATAGACCATGCGGCGGTGGATTCCCGTGCCGAGGGGAATTGTCATCGAGAGAGCGGCCTTTACGCCTTCCACGGCTTTGACTGCCACTGTATGACCCATGCTCATTCCGGGTCCGAAATTAGTATATGTGATTCCTTTTGGAGCTATGGCTTCGAAAAGGGCGCGTACGATCGAGTCGCTCCCCGGATCCCATCCTGCGGAAAGGACGCTGACCGCGTTCGCTGCCTTGGCTGCCTTGTCAAGACGCTTGCGGAGCTCGGGAATCTGGGTGTGTATGTCGAATGAGTCGACGGTGTTGATGCCTTTGGCAAGGATCTTCACTGCGTTTTCCTCTACTTTGCGGGTAGGGGTGGCGAGGATCGCCACATCGACATTCTCAAGTTCATCTATTGATGCCACAACAGGGATCTCTGCCGGGATATCCTCTCTTTTAGAGGGATCCCTGCGCACGATGCCGGCCACCTCGAAATCAGGAGCTGCCTCAGCTGCCTCAAGCGAGAACCGGCCGATATTGCCATAGCCGACTATGGCTACACGAATCTTTTTCATAACTGAAATAATAAATTGTCTTGATTTATTTAGTCAATTTGCGATAACGGATGCGGTGGGGGGTGTCATTGCCGCCGTCTCTTTTGTTTTTAAATTCCTCATATTCCGAATAGCTTCCCTCATAGAAGGTGACCTTGCTGTCGCCTTCGAAAGCGAGAATATGGGTGGCGATACGGTCGAGGAACCATCTGTCGTGGCTTACCACCACGGCGCAGCCGGCGAAATTCTCCAAGCCTTCTTCAAGGGCGCGGAGCGTGTTGACGTCGATGTCGTTGGTCGGCTCGTCGAGAAGCAGCACGTTGCCTTCCTCTTTTAAAGCCATTGCAAGATGAAGCCTGTTTCTTTCTCCTCCTGAAAGCACACCGATCTTTTTCTCCTGGTCGGCGCCGGTGAAGTTGAATTTTGAGAGGTAGGCTCTTGCATTCATGTCGCGGCCGCCCATCCTGAACGACTCCACTCCCTGCGAGATAACCTCATAGACCGTTTTGTCGGGGGAAAGATCCTTATGGTTCTGGTCGACGTATGCTATCTTTACGGTTTCTCCGATCTCGAAAGTTCCTTCATCGGCTTTCTCCTGCTGCATTATGAGACGGAAGAGGGTGGTCTTTCCGGCTCCGTTCGGGCCGATGATGCCCACGATTCCGTTAGGAGGCAAAGTGAAATTCAGGTCGCTGAAAAGCACTTTGTCATCATAGGCCTTTGCGAGATTGTGGGCTTCGATCACTTTGTTGCCTAAACGCGGACCGTTGGGGATATAGATTTCGAGTTTCTGCTCGCGTTCCTTCTGGTCTTCGTTCATCAGACGGTCGTAGCTTGAAAGACGAGCCTTTCCCTTGGCCTGACGAGCCTTCGGTGCCATTCTGATCCATTCGAGCTCCCGCTCGAGGGTCTTGCGGCGTTTGCTGGCCTGTTTCTCTTCCATCGCCATGCGCTGGGTCTTCTGGTCGAGCCATGAGGAATAGTTGCCTTTCCAGGGAATTCCCTCGCCGCGGTCGAGCTCAAGGATCCATCCGGCCACATGGTCGAGGAAGTAACGGTCGTGAGTAACGGCGATCACTGTTCCGGGATACTGCTGCAGATGCTGTTCGAGCCAGTCGATCGACTCGGCGTCGAGGTGGTTGGTGGGCTCGTCGA
>CAJTYD010000130.1 GCA_910583775.1 uncultured Muribaculaceae bacterium
TGTCGAAGCCGCCGGCCTTGATATTACGCCTAATAAAGGGATTTTATAGATTAAATCTGCGATTCGGGCGGCTTCGGCATCGGTGAGGGCCGGGGAGCAGGGAAGCGACAGCTCCTCGCGGTGAATGCGGTCGGTGATCGGGAAATCCCCTCTTAATTCTCCATGGAAGCAGGGCTGGCGATAAGGCGGAACAGGGTAGTGGATAAGCGTCTCGACGCCGTTCTCGCGCAGAAACGCCTGCAGGCGGTCTCTCGCCGCCGTTCTCACCGGGAAGATATGAAAGACATTCGAGGCCATATCCTCGGCCTCGGGCAGAATAATCTCCGGATTCCGTATATTTTCAAGATAAAATGCCGCTATTTCACGGCGGCGGTCGTTATCGCTGTCGAGATGACGCAACTTCACCCTTAATATAGCTGCCTGAATCTCGTCGAGACGCGAGTTGAGCCCTTCCTGCTCAAAGAGGTATTTCCGCGAAGAGCCGTAGTTGGCAAGCGAACGGACAAGCCGGAGGAGTTCCGGGTCGTCGGAACTGACGGCGCCGCCGTCGCCCAAGGCACCGAGGTTCTTGCCGGGATAGAAGCTGTGGGCGGCCGCGTGGCCGAGCGAGCCGGTGCGTCGCCCGTTAAAAAGGGCGCCATGGGCCTGCGCGTTGTCCTCGACCAGCAGAAGGTCATGACGCCGGCATATATCGGCGATTTGAGTGGTAAAGGCGCAGCGTCCGTAAAGATGGACAATGAGGATGGCACGCGTTCGGGGCGTCAGGGCGACCTCTATGAGCGTCGGATCGATCTGATAAGTATGGATGTCGGGCTCGACAAGAACGGGCCTCAGACCGCATTCCCTGACGGCGAGAACGGATGCCGTAAAGGTATTCGCCGGGACGATCACCTCATCTCCCTTTCGGAGGTCGCCGCGCTCGAGATAAGCCATGAAGATGAGCTTCAGCGCGTCCAGACCGCTTCCGCAGGCCACGGCGCCATGCGTGCCGATATATTCGGCATATTCGCGCTCGAAGGCCTCGTTCTCGCGGCCCTGCAGATAGCGGCCGGAATCGATCGCGCGCCTTACGGCCGCGTCGATCTCACCGCGCCAACGCGCGTTGATCCTCTTCAGATCCAGATAGGGTATCATTCAAAATTATTCTTATCGCGGATATAGTCGGTTTCGTCGTAGTCTTCGGAGGCGAGAACAAGACAGACCGCATCTTCAGAAAAACCGGTGAGCTCATGCCAGGTCATCTTCTCGACAAGGAGAGCGCGGTCGGGGCGGTCGAGCCGAACCGATGACACACAACCTTCATCGTTTTCAAGAGAAACCGTAAAACTGCCGCAGACCGCGATTATCAGCTCCGAAAGTCTCCTATGGGCATGCGCCCCTCTGACACACCCTTCGGGCATGCCATAAAGCCAGTAGCAACGTCTGATCTCAAAAGGGAGATCCCTCGCCGCCTCTACAAACGACAAGGCGCCACGACCGTCACAGAAACTGCGCAGATCTATAAGTTTCGGAAATTCCATCTTCCGCAAAGTTAACACTAAAATCCAATAAATTCATTAACTTTGCAAAATTATGATGAAAAGGATATTTGAGAGAATCGCAAGAGAAGTGAATTATCTGGGGTTTCGGAAATACAGGTTCGGACGCCAGGTCAGACATTATATGATGAAATATTATTCTCCGGAAAATCCGAAAGGCTCCAACCGGGAGAAACTCGTCGTCTTCATGGCTGACGGCAAGGTGCGCCACGGCGGCCTGGGCGACCGCCTGCGGGGCATCGTCTCTCTCTTCGCGCTCTGTCGCGAAAAGGGTTATCAATTCCGTATTTTCTTTAAC